>JAJYUW010000124.1 GCA_021792335.1 Pseudomonadota bacterium
CCGGCTGCGGGCGTGATGATCTTGGTGATGCCTTTTTCCTGCAAATGCTTGTCGCCCGCCAGCACGACACCCGTATTCACGGTGCCGATCACGCCCGACAGATCGCCCATGGAAGCCAGTTCCTGGCCGATCAGGGCGCCGCGCTCGTTCTTGCCCTCATCGTCGCGCTCGATCACCTCGATTTTCATCTTCTTGCCGCCGACACTGATGCCGCCCGCCGCGTTGATCTCGGAAATCGCGAGCTTGGCACCATCCCTCATGGAGGTGCCCATCGGTGCCGAACCGCCGCTGAAGGGGCCGGTAATTGCAATCTTGACGGCGTCCGCGGCAAAAGACGGTGCAGCGAACAGGCCCAGCAGCAGCGTAGCAATTAAAGTTTTTTTCATATGCTTACTCTCCGATAAAAAACATCCATTGTAGGGACACGCACTGCTCCGGGAAACCGCTCGGGATGCGTTCCGAAGATTATATATGAATTATATCTAATAGATAACTTTTAACTCGAATGCTGGGCAACCCTCACGAACATAATAATGAGGACATGATCCTCCTCTTATGTCCGCTTGCGCTATAACCGCCATCCTGTTAAAAACAGCATGCAGCCCAACACCAAATTTCGGTCATGACCAAACACATACACGCCCGCATGCGCCGCCTGCGCTGGACCAGCTACACCCTGGTGGCGGTGTGCTACATGCTGGCATTCTTCCACCGCATGGCTCCCGCTGCCATCTCCGGCGACCTGCAGCGCTCATTCCTTGCCAGCGGCACCGCGCTGGGCGCCTTGGCAGCCGCCTATTTTTACACCTACGCCTTGATGCAGATCCCGATCGGGGTCATGGCCGATACCCTGGGCGTGCGAAAAATCGTCGCCATCGGCGCCCTGGTCGCCGGCGCCGGTTCAATACTCTTCGGTCTGGCCGATACGCTCGCGCTTGCTACGGCGGGGCGGGTGCTGGTGGGCCTGGGCGTTTCCACCATGTTCATCTCTCTGCTGAAGCTGAATTCGGTGTGGTTTCATGACCGGCATTTCGGCACCATCGGCGGATTGTCGATCCTGCTCGGCAACCTCGGCTCGGTGCTTGCCGCCGCGCCGCTGGTGTGGGCGGTGACGATCACCTCCTGGCGCAGCGTGTTCGTCGCGGTCGGCCTGTTTTCCCTGCTGCTGGGTGTGCTGGCCTGGTTCCTGGTGCACAGCCACCCCGGCGAGGCCGGCCTGCCGGCCATGCGGGAACTGGAGGGCAAGGAGGCCCACCCGCCCCACCACGGGCACTGGTACGACGGCCTGCTCAAGGTCATGAAGAACCGCGCCACCTGGCCCGGCTTCTGGCCCAACCTGGGCGTCGGCGGCAGCCTGTTCGCCTTTGCCGGACTGTGGGCCATCCCTTACCTGCGCGACGTGCACGGCATGGAACGCGCTGTCGCAGCCAATCACACCACGCTGTTGCTGCTCTCCTTCGCGGCCGGAGCGCTGCTGTCCGGTATGCTGTCGGACCGGCTCGGCCGTCGCCTGCCGGTGATCGTCGGCGGCATTGCGCTGTACGTCCTGTGCTGGCTGCCGCTGGTGTTCAACTGGCACCTGCCGGCCAGCCTGAGCTACCTTCTGTTTGCCTCGATGGGCCTGGGCGCATCGGGCTTCACCCTGACCTGGGCCAGCATCAAGGAAGTGAACCCACCCGCCCTGTCCGGCATGGCAACCAGCGTCATCAATACCGGCTCCTTCCTCGGCGCCGCGATATTGCAGCCCCTCGTCGGCTGGGCCATGGATCAGGGCTGGGACGGCAAGCTGCTGGCGGGCGCACGCGTCTATTCGGAAGCCAACTACCAGGTCGGTCTGGGCATCATGCTGGTCTTCGCCGTGGCCGGACTGCTCGGCGCGCTCGCCATCCATGAAACCAACTGCGGCTACATCACTGTTCCCGGACGAAAGTAATCGAAATGGCAGAAAAAATCGTTTTCCTCGACTCCACCAGCATCATTGCCGATATCCGCCGCCCGGCCTTTCCCCACCAGTGGGAGTCGTATCCCGCTACCACGGCGGAGCAAATCGTAGCGCGGCTTGCCGGCGCCACCGTTGCCATCACCAACAAGGTGCCGCTGCAGCGCGAAACGCTGGAACAGCTGCCCGGGCTGAAGATGATCGCCATCGCCGCCACCGGCACCGACAAGGTCGACATCGCCTGCTGCCGCGAACGCGGCATCGTGGTATCGAATATCCGCGACTACTCGGTGCACACCGTGCCGGAGCATGTGTTCATGCTGATGCTGGCGCTACGCCGCAACCTGCTGGCGTTCCGCACCGACCTGAAGCAGGGCGAATGGCAGCGCGCCGGGCAGTTCTGCCTCTTCACCCACCCGGTGCACGACCTGCACGGCAGCACCCTGGGACTGATCGGTCACGGCGCCATCGGCCAGGCGGTGGAACGACTCGCCGTGGCGTTCGGCATGGAAGTACTGCTCGCCGAGCACAAGGGCACCACCGACGTGCGGCCGGGCTACACCGCTTTCGCCAGCGTGCTGCACGAGAGCGATGTCATCACCCTGCATTTGCCGCTCAACGGGCAAACGCGCCACCTGATCGGCGCGGCAGAACTCGCCCTGATGAAACCGCATGCTTTACTGATCAACACCGCCCGCGGCGGCCTGGTGGATGAAGCGGCACTGGCGGACGCGCTGAACTCCGGCCGCATCGGCGGCGCCGGCTTCGACGTGCTGACCGTGGAGCCGCCGAGCCAGGGCAACCCCCTGCTCGACCTCGACCTGCCCAACTTCATCCTCACCCCGCACATCGCCTGGTCCGGCCGGGAAGCGATGCAGTCTCTGGCCGATCAGCTCATCGCCAACATTGAGGCCTACGCGGCCGGTACGCCTCAGAACCGCGTCGCCTAGTGGCCAGTCAACTTAAAACGACTGTACGTTCTTTGCAGGTGCGAATTCATTCGCACATTTGGCCGAATGAATTCGGCCCTACAAGAAAATCACGCAAATTCAATATAACTGGCTCCTAGACCCGCCTTCCAAAAGAGCTCATCCGGGACAGGCGCGGCATTTACACGCCCCGCAACATCCACCACCAGGCAGTCAGTGTAAAAAACGACAGGGCTATCCCCACCGCCACCATCAGGCCGACGAGCGGGGGGTCGAGATCATGTTCGATGGCAACGATCGCGCCGGTAATCATGGGCGCCATGGCGGCCTCGAACAGCGTCACCTGCGTCACCAGCCCGTGTCCGCCGAGCGCGCCCACCAACAGGAAATACAGCAGCAGCGGCGCGAGAAACAGCTTGAACATCAGACCCAGAGCCAGGTTGCGGCCATTGCCCGCCAAATGCCCCAGGCGCAACTGGAAACCCACCGACACCAGCGCGAGCGGCGCCAGGGTGTCGCCCAGGCGCTTCAGGACAGTTGAAAACCATAACGGATAATCCACTGGGATCAGCACCACTGCGACCACCAATGCGATGAAAGGCGGGAACAGCACGATCTTGCGCGCGATGGCCCTGGCGTCCGGCGCACCGGAGGAATACAGGCCGGCAACAACGATCCCGGCCGTGGACAGGGCCAGAAAGGAGCCCAACTGGTCGGCAATGATCCCGGTCGCGATTCCCTCGTGCCCGTAAAAGGTTTCGATCATGGGCAGGCCAATGAACGAAGTGTTGCCCAGCCCCCCTGTGAGCATCAGGGCACCGACAGTCGCGCGCGGCAACTTGAGCATCCGGCCGGCCATCCAGAAGAACCCGGCGCCCAAGGCAAACAGCATCCAGGGCATGGCGGCCGCATAGGCCAGTGCGGGCGTGAAACGGATGTCATGGATATAGAGCAGTACCAGTGCCGGCAGGGAGATGTGGATGATGAAGCTGTTCAGCGCAGCGGGGGCATTGTCGGGCATGCGCCCGCCGCGGCGCAGCGCCATGCCGAAGAGGAAGCAGGCAACGAGAAGGATGAGATTGGTCACTGCGCTAAGTCCTGAGTAGAAAGTCCTGAGTCCGTTGAATCGCTGCGCGATGACATTCACTCAGGACTCAGCACTCGGAACTCAACACTGTGATTTTAAGCCGCTGAGTGGGCAACTATAAAGCGCTTCACCGCTTCCGCATCCGCCGCCATGACTTCAAAGCGCTGCGGCAGCTTCTCCAGGCCAACCAGTTCGGCGGGGCGCTCGGGTTCGCAACCCAAGGCTTCGCGTATGGTTTCCTCGAACTTGGCGGGCAGCGCGGTTTCCAGGCACACCAGCGGAATCCCGTGCTCGCGGTGTTCCAACCCCACCTTGACGCCGTCGGCGGTGTGGGTGTCGATCATCACGCCGTAGTGCCGGTACATATGGCGTATGGTTTCCAGACGATTGGCATGGCAGCTCACGCCGGATTCGAAGCCGAATTCCCTGACCCTGGCGAAATACGGCGTTTGGGAAAGGTCGAAACTGCCCCCCGCATCCACTTGCTTCCATAAATCCTTCACCACCGCCGGGTCGCGCCCGACCAGATCGTAGACAAAGCGCTCGAAGTTGGATGCCTTGGAAATGTCCATCGACGGGCTGCTGGTGTGGCGCGTTTCCGGCCGGGGGCGATAGACACCGGTGCGGAAAAATTCGTCCAGCACGTCGTTCTCGTTGGTGGCGACGATCAGCTTGTGGATCGGCAAACCCATCTGGCGGGCGATGTGACCGGCGCAGACGTTGCCGAAGTTGCCGGATGGCACGGAAAACGACACTTCCTCGTCGTTGCTTTTGGTCAACGCGAAATAGGCCTTGAAGTAGTACACCACCTGGGCCGTGACGCGCGCCCAGTTGATCGAGTTGACCGCGCCGATCTTGTGTTTGGCCTTGAAGTCGAGATCGTTGGAAACCGCCTTGACGATGTCCTGGCAGTCGTCGAACACGCCTTTTACGGCGATGTTGAAGATGTTCGGGTCCTGCAGGGAGAACATCTGCGCGGTCTGGAACGGGCTCATTTTTCCCTGCGGCGAAAGCATGAACACTCTGATTCCTCTTTTTCCGCGCATGGCGTATTCCGCCGCGCTGCCGGTATCGCCCGAGGTGGCGCCGAGAATGTTGATCTCGGCGTTGTCCTTGGCCAGCACGTACTCGAACAGGTTGCCCAAGAGCTGCATCGCCACGTCCTTGAAAGCCAGCGTCGGGCCGTAGGACAGGCCGAGGATGTGCAGCCCGGGCTCCAGCGTCTTCACCGGCGTGATCTCGTCGCTGCGGAAAATTGCCGCAGTGTAAGTCTTGTCGATGATGGCCCTGAGGTCGGCTGCCGGGATGTCGTTGGCGAAGCGGCGCATCACCTCGAACGCCAACTCGCGGTAGCTCATGCCGCGCATCGCTGCCAGGTCTTCCCCGGTCAGCTTGGGATAGGCTTCCGGAACGGTCAGCCCACCGTCGGTGGCAAGGCCGCCGAGCAGGATTTCGGTGAAGGTCTTGGGCGGCATGCCGCCGCGGGTGCTGTGGTATTTCATTTCTTCATGTCCCTGTGCCCTCTGTGGGAGCGGCGCCCTCGCCGCGAAATGGGTCAAGCAGGCAAGCCGCGCAGCGGATGCTCGCATAATCGGCCCGGGGCGGGCCTCCTACCAAATTCATGTCACTTTGAAAGCAACCTGGAATTACGCGTTAAGCTCTTCCAGCCGTATCCGCGTCACTTTGCCGGAAATGGTCGGTAGCGCCTCGATCCTGGCGATTGCCTGGTTGATGTACTTCTCCACGGTCTGGTGAGTGAGAAAGATCACGTCCACCTGTTCCTGCCCTTCCGGCGGTTCCTTCTGGATCATGGCGTCGATCGATATGTCGAGATCGGCGAGAATGCGCGTCACGTCCGCCAGCACACCGGGTTTGTCGAGGGCGCGCAGCCGCAGATAATAGGAGGTTCGCACCTCCTCGATCGGCAGGACGGGTGCGTCGGACAAGGCATCGGGCTGGAAGGCGAGATGCGGCACGCGCTGCTCCGGATCGGAGGTCAGCATCCGGGTCACGTCCACCAGGTCCGCCACCACCGCGCTGGCGGTGGGCTCCGCACCGGCGCCGCGGCCATAGTACATGGTTGCGCCCACCGCGTCGCCCTTGACCAGCACCGCGTTCATTACGCCCTCCACATTCGCGATCAGTCGCTTGGCCGGGATCAGGGTGGGATGGACGCGCAGCTCGATGCCTTGATCCGTACGCTTGGTGATGCCGAGCAGTTTGATGCGGTAGCCCAGCTCCTCGGCATAGGAAATATCTTCCTTGGTCAGCCTGGAAATGCCCTCGGTGTAGGCCTTGTCGAACTGCATCGGGATGCCGAAGCCGATCGCGGACATGATGGTGAGTTTGTGCGCAGCATCGATGCCCTCGATATCGAAGGTCGGGTCGGCCTCGGCGTAGCCGAGTTCCTGCGCCTGTTTGAGCGCGGTGTCGAATGCCAGGCCCTTGTCGCGCATCTCGGTCAGAATGAAGTTGGTGGTGCCGTTGATGATGCCGGCTATCCATTCGATGCGGTTGGCGGTCAGGCCTTCGCGCAACGCCTTGATGATCGGAATGCCGCCCGCCACGGCCGCCTCGAAGGCGACCATCACGC
>JAJYUW010000125.1 GCA_021792335.1 Pseudomonadota bacterium
GACTCAGGACTCAGGACTCAGGACTCAGGACTCAGGACTCAGGACTCAGGACTCAGGACTCAGGACTCAGGACTCAGGACTCAGGACTCAGGACTCAGGACTCAGGACTCAGGACTCAGGACTCAGTACCGCCTGCCATAACCGGTTGACGGCTTCGGCATGTTCCGCCACCTGCGCCGGGGCTATGCGCGCATGGGTGCCGCCTTGCAGCCGAAGCTGATGCTGGAGCAGGCGGTATTCGCGGTAAGTGTCGCGCACCTGCTCCGCCAGTTCGACGGGAATCAGCTTCAGCTCGCCGGCGAGCCGGAGCAGGGCGAGGTTGCCGGCGTTCCGCGTCAGCCCTGGATGGTCGTGGGCGTAGCGCAGCACCAGGTACTGGACGATGAATTCGACGTCGATGATGCCGCCCCGGTCGTGCTTGATGTCGAACAGGGCGCTGGGGTTGGGGTGCGCGTCGAGCATTTTCTGGCGCATCTGCAGCACTTCCTCGCGCAGTGCGGCGGGGTCGCGCGTCTGGCATAGCACTTCGCAACGGATGCGCTCGAAAGCCGAGCCCACTCCGCTGTCGCCGGCGCAGAAACGGGCGCGGGTCAGCGCCTGGTGCTCCCACACCCAGGCTTTATCTTTCTGATATTCCTCGAACGCCTGCACCGAGCTGACCAGCAGGCCGCTGGCGCCGTTGGGCCGCAGCCGCAGGTCGGTTTCATAAAGGATGCCGGCGGGCGTCATGCTGGATAGCCAGCTGTTGATGCGCTGCGCCAGCCGGGCGTAAACTTCGGCCGCTTCCGCGGCTTCATCGTCATAGAGGAAGATAATGTCGAGGTCGGAGGCGTAGCCCAGTTCCTTTCCCCCCAGCTTGCCGTAGGCGATGACGGCAAAGCGCGGCGTTTCGCGGTGCCTGACGCGCAGCCCGGCCCAGGCGAGGCGCAGGGTTGCATCCAGAATCAGGTCGGCCAGATCCGACAGCTGGTCGGAGAGTATTTCCAATGGCAGGATACCGGCCAGATCTTGGGCGACGAGGCGGAATACCTGCGCCTGCTTGAAGTGGCGCATGATGTCCATCTGCCGCTCGGTATCGCCCGCAGCCGCATCCAGCTCGCTCGCCAACGCCTGTTTGAGCTTCTCCCGGTCCGGTTTGGCGTAGAGCTCGCGGGTGTCGAGCAGTTCGTCGAGCAGGATCGGATGCCGGGTAAGGTAGTCCGACACCCAGGGGCTGGCGCTGCACAGTTTCGCCACCTGGTTGAGGGTCTGCGGGTATTCCAGCAGCAGGGCCAGATAGGTGCCGCGACGGCTGATGTTTTCCACCAGGTGGAGGATGCGTTCCAGGGTTTCGTCCGGGTTGGGGAAATTGCACGCAACCTCGATCATCGGGGGCAGCAGTGTGTCGAAACGGGCCCGGCTCTCGGCCGGTAACTGCTTGTAGCGGTTGCCCTCGCGGGTGCGCCTGAGGCTTTGCCCGGTTTCGGCGGGGTGGCGATAGCCCTGCTCGCCAAGGAGCGCCGCAGTCTCCTCGTCGCCCAGCGCGCCCTGCCACACTGCCGTCAGCGGATGGCTTTCCTGGGCGCTTTGCGGCGCGGCGAAGACCTGCTCGAAATGGCGTTCCACCTTGCCGCGGCGGGTGTCGAGCGCTTGCATGAACGCGTGCCAATCGGTAAAGCCCATGGCGGCGGCGATGATCGCCCGGTCGGCGTCGCTCTGCGGCAGGGTCTGCGTCTGGGCATCCTCCAGATATTGCAGGCGGTGTTCCAGGTTGCGCAGGAAGAAATAGGCGTCGCGCAACTCGGTCACGGTCTGAGGCGGCAGCAGCTTGCGCTGTTCGATGATGTCGAGCGCCACCAGCGTGGAGCGGGTTTGCAGGGCGGTCTCCTTGCCGCCGCGGACGAGCTGGAAGACCTGGGCGATGAATTCGATTTCGCGGATGCCGCCCGGCCCCAGCTTGATGTTGTCCGACAGCTCGCGCCGCGCCACTTCCTGCCGGATCTGCGCATGCAGGCCGCGCATCGAGGCGAAGGCCCCGAAATCGAGGTATTTGCGGAACACGAACGGGCGCAGCATGGCCGCCAGCTCCCGGTAGCGGCCGCCGATGAGCGGCCGCCCCTTGATCCAGGCGTAGCGCTCCCATTCGCGCCCCTGGGTGAGGTAGTAGTTTTCCAGCATGGCGAAGCTGCCGACCAGGGGGCCGGAATCGCCGTAGGGGCGCAGCCGCATGTCGACGCGAAAGACGAAGCCGTCCGGGGTGGTTTCGTTCAAGGCGCGGATCAGCTTCTTGCCCAGCAGGGCAAAGTATTCGTGATTGCTGATCTTGCGCGGGCCGCTGGTTTCCCCTTCCTCGGGGTAGGCGAAGATCAGGTCGATGTCGGACGAGACGTTGAGTTCGCCGCCGCCCAGCTTGCCCATGCCGGCCACCACCAGGTCCTGCTCGGTGCCGCTTTCCTCGCCGATGGGCGCGCCGTACTGCTGCCGCAGCCAGCCATTGGCATGGGAAAGGGCGAAGGTGAGCGTGATTTCCGCCAACCGGGTGGCGGTCGTCATGACTTCCCGCAGATCGGCCAGGCCGGCGAGATCGCGCACGATCAGGCGCAGCATGACTTGCTTGCGCAGGGTGCGCAGGGCTTTTTTCAGGCCCGCTTCGTCCTCGACAGCGCAGCTGTCGAGAACGGCCTGCATGGCTGCGGCGTCCCAAGGGGTGAACAGGGTTTCGTGCAGCCAGCCCAGCGCGGCGGGGTCTCTCTCCGCCAGGCACCGGGCGAAACGGCTGAGGCTGAGCGCTTTTTCGATCAGCGCGCCGGGGGCTTTTGCTGTGGGCGTATCCATTTCGATGTTTGGAATGTAATATATAACTTATCTATAAGTTTCGCGTAGCCGCGGATTTGGCCGGCATCGCGTTGACAAAAATCAATTTTGTTCGGCTTGCGTCAATCAATAAAAGCGATATCATCAATCTAAATTCACCCTAACGCATCGTATCAAAACCAGCGAGGAGAAAACATGTCGTCGATCGAATCCATTATGACCGAAAACCGGGTGTTCGAGCCGAGTGAGGCGTTCAAGGCCCAGGCCAACATCAAGGGGATGGAAGGCTACCAAGCGTTGTGCGGGCAGGCCGAGAAAGACTACGAAGGCTTCTGGGCCGGACTGGCGAAAGAACTGCTGGTGTGGAAGAAACCCTTCACCAAGGTGCTGGACGAGAGCAATGCGCCTTTCTACAAATGGTTCGACGACGGCGAACTGAACGTCTCCTACAACTGCCTGGACAAGCATCTCGCCACCCAGCCCGACAAGACCGCGATCATTTTCGAGGCGGATGACGGCAAGGTCACCCGTATCACCTACAAGGAACTGTACCACCGCGTTTGCGAGTTTGCCAACGCGCTCAGGGCGCTAGGCGCGAAGAAGGGCGACCGCATCATCATCTACCTGCCGATGAGCATCGAGGCGGCGGTTGCGATGCAAGCCTGCGCCCGCATCGGCGCGATCCATTCGGTGGTGTTCGGCGGCTTTTCCGCCAAGAGCCTGCACGAGCGCATCACCGACGCGAGCGCCAAAATGGTCATCACCGCCGACGGCCAGTTCCGCGGCGGCAAGGCGATGCCGCTCAAGCACGCGGTGGATGACGCACTTGCCATGGGCGGCTGCGATTGCGTGGAGAAGGTGGTGGTGTACCGGCGCACCGGCGGCGAAGCGGCCTGGGATGCCGGGCGTGACGTATGGTGGCATGACGCGGTCAAGGGCCAGGCCGACACCTGCGAACCGGAATGGGTTGGCGCCGAACATCCGCTGTTCATCCTTTATACTTCCGGCTCCACCGGCAAGCCCAAGGGCGTGCAGCACGCTTCCGGCGGCTTTCTGCTCCATGCCATCGCCACCATGCGCTGGACCTTCGATTACAAGGACAGCGACGTCTTCTGGTGCACCGCCGACGTCGGCTGGATTACCGGCCACACCTACGTCGCCTACGGCCCGCTGGCGGTCGGCGCCACCGAGATCATGTTCGAGGGCGTACCGACCTATCCCGATGCCGGCCGTTTCTGGAGAATGATCCAGGACCACAAGGTCACCACTTTCTACACCGCGCCGACCGCGATCCGCTCCCTGATCAAGCTCGGCGGCGACCTGCCCAAACAATACGACCTCACCAGCCTGCGCCTGCTGGGCACGGTGGGCGAGCCGATCAACCCCGAGGCGTGGATGTGGTATTACAACACGGTCGGCCAGACCCGCTGCCCGATAGTGGATACCTGGTGGCAGACCGAAACCGGCGGCCACATGATCACCCCGCTGCCCGGCGTGCACGGCCTCAAGCCCGGTTCCTGCACCATGCCCCTGCCCGGCGTGATGGCGGCGATCGTCGACGAAGCCGGTCACGATGCGGAGAAAGGCAAGGGCGGTTTCCTCGTCATCAAGCGCCCGTGGCCTTCGATGATCCGCACCATTTACGGCGATCCGGAGCGCTACAAGAAAAATTACTACCCGGAAGATCTGGGCGGCAAGTATTATCTTGCCGGCGACGGCGCCAACCGCGATCTGGACGGTTATTTCTGGATCATGGGCCGGATCGACGACGTGCTCAACGTGTCCGGCCACCGCCTCGGCACGATGGAGATCGAGTCCGCGCTGGTGGCCAACCCGCTCGTTGCCGAGGCCGCCGTGGTCGGCAAGCCGCACGACATCAAGGGCGAAGCGGTAGTGGCCTACGTGGTGCTGAAAGGCCACCGTCCCGAAGGCGATGCGGCGAAGAAGATCGTCGCCGACTTGCGCGAATGGGTGGGCAAGGAAATCGGCCCGATCGCCAAGCCCGACGAGATCCGCTTCGGCGACAACCTGCCCAAGACCCGCTCCGGCAAGATCATGCGCCGTCTGCTGCGCGCCCTGGCCAAGGGCGAGGAGATCACCCAGGACGTTTCCACGCTGGAGAATCCGGCGATTCTGGAGCAGTTGAAAGAGGTGGTGAAGTAATCTTCCTGCTGCGCGGCGTGACAACGACCGCAGGAGCGCCGAAGGGTGCGCCTGCGGTCATTTTTTTGGGTTCATCAGACTTTCGTGTGAGTCACGACAGTCTTGCATGAGCGCCCTCCCCCTTGACGGGGGAGGGTTGGGGAGAGGGTGATCGGCCGGCATTTACCCCTGTCCCTGTCCCGCACCCGCAAGGAGTGTCCCCGCCAGGCTCCCGCTGCTTCGCAGCGACCACGGCGAGACAAGGGGCGAGGGAACCTGCTGCCAGATCAACCAGGATGCCACGCGCGCTACCCAGAGAAATGTCTGAAGAACTTTTTTTGATGGGGTATGGCGATCCGGCCTTAATTCGCTGATCACAGAATATCCAGCGGACTTTGCACACCCTTGCCGCCGCGATTCAAAACATGGGTGTAAACCATCGTGGTCTGCACGTCTTTATGCCCCAGCAATTCCTGCACTGTGCGGATGTCGTAGCCGCTCTGCAATAAATGCGTCGCAAAGGAATGGCGGAAAGTGTGCGGCGTAGCCGGTTTGGCGATGCCGGCCTGCTGCGCCGCGCGTTTTACCGCGCGTTGCAGGGATTTCTCGTCCACATGATGGCGCCGCGTCACGCCGGAACGCGGATCGACCGACAGACCGCGCGATGGAAACACATACTGCCAACCCCACTCTTTCGCCGCGTTGGGATATTTTTTCTCCAACGCGTAAGACAGATAAACCGCACCATAGCCCTCCGCCATGTCCTCATCATGCAGCGCCCGCACCCGCGCCAGATGCGCTTGCAAAGGCGCAATCAAACTTTGCGGCAGCATTGTCACTCGATCCTTGAAACCTTTGCCCTCGCGCACCGTCACCTGGCGCATCTCGAAATCCACATCTTTCACCCGCAGCCGCACACACTCCATCAGCCGCAAGCCACCGCCGTACAGCAAACTCGCCATCAACCACAAGGTCCCATCCAACCGGTTGAGCACCGACTTGACCTCGCTCACCGTCAACACCACCGGCAAGCGCTGCGGCGTTTTTGCCTGCGTCACATTGTCCAGCCACGGCAACTCAATCGCCAACACCTCGCGGTAAAGAAACAGCAGTGCGCTCTTCGCCTGATTTTGGGTCGAAGCCGCCACCTTGCCCGCCACCGCCAGATGCGACAAAAACGCCTCCACCTCCGGCGCACCCATCTGCGCAGGGTGGGTCTTGTGGTGGAACAAAATGTAGCGTTTAATCCAATCCAGATAAACCCTCTCGGTGCGGATGCTATAGTGCTTCATGCGCAACGCGGCTTGCGCTTGATCGAGTAATTTTGGCGGGTTTTCGAGGGTGGGCATGGCGGGGTGTTAAAAACCGGTTAAAATCCTGATAAAAATCGGGTTGCCTTGATTTTAAATTAAGTTTAGAGTTATTGCCATGTTTATAAACCAACCCGATAAAAGTATAGGTATTTTATTGGGGTCTACTTTTAGTTAAGCTCAGATAGCCGTGCGTCACGACCAGAGGTAATAGCGAATTTAAAACCACATGGTGTTTTTTTAGAGTGCGCGGGAACAGAATTTGCCGCATTTACAACAAGTTAAAAATATGATATTGAG
>JAJYUW010000126.1 GCA_021792335.1 Pseudomonadota bacterium
TCAGGCGCCAGGGCGACAACGTTTTTGAGGCGAGCGCCTTCAACGATGCGGTGGTGAGCAAGGGTGCGACGGCGCGCCTGATCGAGCTGGAAGTGTTCGTCGACGGCCAGTTCGTCTGCAGCCAGCGCTCCGACGGACTGATCATTTCCACCCCGACCGGTTCCACCGCTTATGCCTTGTCTTCGGGCGGGCCGATTCTGCACCCGACCCTGGAGGCAATCGTGCTGGTGCCGATCTGTCCGCATACCCTGAGCAATCGTCCGATTGCGGTGAACAGCGAGAGCACCATCGAGATCCTGTTGCTGCACGCCGACGATGCGCGCGTTCACTTCGACGGCCAGCGCCATTTCGACCTGCAGGAAAACGACTGGGTGATCGTGCGCCGCTCCAAGCAGATGGTGCGCCTGCTCCATCCCTTCGGCCACAGCTATTACGATATGCTGCGCCAGAAGCTGCACTGGGGGGAAAAGCTGTGATGAGCGGCGAGGGGTGAAGTGAAATGCTCCTGACACTCAACATCCGCGATTTTGTCATCGTCGACCGGCTGTCGCTCGAGTTCGAGCCCGGATTCACCGTGCTTACGGGGGAGACCGGGGCGGGCAAGTCGATCCTGATCGACGCCTTGTCGCTGGCCCTGGGCGAGCGTGCCGACGCCGGCGTAGTGCGCGCGGGCACCGAGCGCGCCGAGGTGGAGGCCGAGTTCGACATCCGCGCCCTTCCCCAACTGCAAACCTGGCTGGATGAGAACGAGCTCGGCGGCGACCCCGGGGTTTGCCTGATGCGCCGTGTGGTCGATGCCGGCGGCCGCTCGCGCGCCTTCATCAACGGCCGTTCCGCGACCCTGCAGCAGTTGCGCGAGGCGGGCTGGTTCCTGGTGGATATCCACGGCCAACACGCCCACCAGTCGCTGCTGAAAACCTCCGCGCAGCGCGAGTTGCTCGACGCTTACGCCGGCCTTGGGCGGCAGTCCAGGGAAACAGCGGCGGCCTGGAAGGAATGGCAGGCGCTGAGGCGCGCGCGGCTGGAGCGGGAGAAGAACGCCGCCGCCTACAGCGAGGAACTGGAGCGGCTCGAATGGCAGGCGAAAGAGCTGGCGGCGCTGAATTTTTCTCCGTCGGAATGGACGGAGTTGCAGTCCGAGCACGGCCGTCTGAGCCATGCCGTCAGCCTGATGGAGGGCGCGCAATACGGCCTGGAAGTTCTGTCGGAAAACGACGTGGACTGCCTGGCGCAGGTCAATGGCGTGATCGCGCGCCTCAACAATCTGGTCGAGTACGACCCCGCTATGAAGGAGGTGCTCGACCTGCTGGAGCCGGCCGAGGTGCAGTTGCGCGAGGCGGCTTACAGCCTGCGCCATTATCTGCAGCGCCTGGACCTCGATCCGGAGCGGCTCTCCCGGTGCGAGCAGCGCCTGGCTGATATCCACGACGCGGCGCGCAAATACCGCGTCAGCCCTGAGCTGTTGCCCGAACTGCTGGCGGAAAAAAATGCCCGCCTGGACGAGCTGCGCGGCTTCGAAACAGGCGGCGGCGAGCTGCACCGGGAGCAGGCGGCGCAGGCCCGTTATCTCGATCAGGCCGGGCAGTTGAGCGCCGCCAGGAAACAGGCGGCACAGGAACTGAGCGCAAAGGTCAGCGCCGCGATGCAGTCGCTGGCCATGGCCGGCGGCTCGTTCGAGGTCGCCCTGACCGCCTTCGACACCCAAGCGGGCGCAGGGGGCGGCGCCCACGGTCTGGAGGAAATCGAATTCCTGGTCAGCGCCCACAGCGGCCTTCCCCCCAAGCCGCTCACCAAAGTGGCTTCCGGCGGCGAGATTTCGCGCATCAGCCTTGCCATCCAGGTCATCACCAGCAAGGTGTCGCTGGTGCCCACCCTGATTTTCGACGAAGTGGACGTGGGCATCGGCGGCGGCGTGGCGGAAATCGTCGGGCAGTTGCTGAAGCAGCTCGGCGCCGAGCGCCAGGTGCTGTGCGTGACCCACCTGCCCCAGGTGGCGGCGCAGGGCGATCATCACTGGCAGGTCAGCAAATCCAGCCGGGAAGATGCCGTGGTGAGCCGCATCCGGGTGCTGGATCAAAACAGCCGCATCGAGGAAGTCGCGCGCATGCTGGGCGGCGTTGATATCACCGACACCACCCGCAAGCACGCAAAAGAAATGCTGGGAATTTAAGCTTGGCTGCCGGCGGCAGCCTTGCCGGCGAGTTTGGCATTGAACCTTGCCGCATCGATCACAAAGCGTTCATGCGTGCCCTCGGTGATCTTGTCCACGCCGTCGTCGGCTTCGACGTGGAAAGTGAGCTTGCGCCCTTCGATCTTTTCCAGCCTGACTTTTACCGTCACGGTCAGCCCCGGCGGGGTGGCGGCGAGATGGCTCAGGTCGACGTGGGTGCCGACGGTCTGTTCGTTCGGCCAGTCCAGATGCGGGTTGACGGCCTGGATGCAGGCCCATTCGCACAGCCCGACCATGAAGCCGGTGGCGAACACTTCGGGCATCTGCTGGAATTCCGCCGCTTCGGGAAAAAGCTGCGGCACGGTCTTGGTTTCCGGTACGCGGAACCTGAATTCATAAACCAGGCCCGGTTGCAGTGTGTCTTTCATCAGGTTTTGTTCGGGCAGTTCGGCGTGATGCATTCGGCGAACAGGTAGAGCGAGTGGTCGCGGATGGCAAAGCCGCGCTCCCTGGCTATCTTGTCCTGGCGCTTCTCGATTTCCGGGTCATGGAATTCTTCCACCTTGCCGCATTGCAGGCAGACCAGGTGGTCGTGGTGGCCGCCCCGGTTGAGCTCGAACACCGCCTTGTCGCCCTCGAAGTGGTGGCGGATCAGCAGGCCTGCCGCCTCGAACTGGGTCAGCACCCGGTATACCGTTGCCAGGCCGACATCCTCGCCGTCGGCGAGCAGGATTTTGTACACGTCCTCGGCGTTAAGGTGGCGCACATCGCTGGTTTCGAACAGGTTGAGGATTTTCAGGCGCGGGGTGGTGGCCTTGAGACCGGCGTTTTTCAGGTCCTGCGAGTCGCCCATGAGACTGTCCTAATGGTTTGTTAACCAATCATATATTGTTTGCCCGCCGCTTTCCAGCGTTTCCCGCCCGCCACAAGGTGCTATACTCCCAAATTATCCATTAGGCGGCGCTTTGCGCCTACGCGAGTGCTGGCGGCCGGTTTGCGGCCATTTTCGCCGCTTGTTCGTCGTCCATGGAACGACCATGGACGCCTCGCAAGCAACGAAACTGTCTCGCAACCCGCCTCGCCATCATCTCGCGTCCCAATGGATAATCTGGGATAATGCCCCCACCTCATTGTTTTGTGCCGGGATTTTTATGAAACTCGTTTTGCGAACGCTTGCCTTCGTGCCGATTCTGCTTCTTGTTGCCGCCTGTTCCACTGACAAGGTGACGGAAAAGCTTACGCCCTACAAAATCGACGTCCAGCAGGGCAATGTGGTGACCCAGGAGATGGTGGCGAAACTCAAGGCCGGCATGACAAAATCCCAGGTGCGCTTCATTTTGGGCACCCCCCTCATTACCGATGTGTTTCATGCTGACCGCTGGGATTACGTCTACCGCTACCAAAAAGCGGGCCGGCTTACGGAAGAGCGCAAGCTGGCGTTGTTTTTCGAGCAGGATGTGCTGAAGCGCATCGAGGGCGATGTCGTGCCGGCCAGCCCTGCCGCAGAAGAGAGGAAGCCGCCTGCGACCGGCGCTGTGGAAGCAGGCAAGGGCGGCGCGGCGGGTGAACCGGCCAAGGCGCTGGAACAGCCAGCGCGGAATGCAGGTCCGGCGCAAGGGGAAAAGGGTTTCTTCGGGAAAATGTTGGAGAAGGTCGGGTTCTAGTAATCCTAGAAACCGCAGTTGACCGCTCCACTAGATGCTTAATGCGATGATTATAATAAATTTTGTCATAAATTATGGGTTCACCCGTTTGGTGATGTCGCTACAGGGTGGATTGCACGATTTTTGTGGCGCATGGCGGCGTTGCAACTCCTTGGAATGGAACGACCATTCCGCGTCGTTGCGCCTTGCCCTGCACCCCAAAAATCGCACACTCCACCCCGTTCAACTGCGGTTTCTAGGATAATGACTACATTGAATATTGCCATTGCGGGCAGTTCCGGGCGCATGGGGCGCGTACTGCTCGAGTCGGTGGCGCAGGCGCCGGACATGCGGCTGGGTGCTGCCCTGGAGCGTGCCGGCAGCCCGTTTCTCGGCAAGGATGCAGGTGAGTCGAGCGGTGCGCCCTGTGGTGTGCTGATCAGCGAAGACGCTGCCGCTGCGCTCAAGGGCTGTCATGCGCTGATCGACTTCACCCGCCCCGAGGCGACGCTGAATCACCTCAGGATCTGCCGTGAGCTCGGCGTCAATGTCGTGATCGGCACGACGGGTTTCACGCCCGAACAGAAGGCGCTGATCGCCGATGCCGCGCGCGATATCGGCGTGGTGTTCGCGCCCAACATGAGCGTCGGGGTCAACCTCTGCCTCAAGCTGCTCGATATGGCGGCGCGCGTTCTGGACGAAGGCTACGATATCGAGGTCATCGAGGCGCACCATCGCCACAAGGTGGATGCGCCTTCCGGCACCGCGCTGCGCATGGGCGAGGTGGTGGCCGGCGCGCTCGGCCGTGACCTGTCGGAGTGCGCGGTGTATGGCCGCGAGGGCGTGACCGGCGAGCGCTCTCCCTCCACCATCGGCTTCGCAACGGTGCGTGGCGGCGACATCGTGGGGGATCATACCGTGCTGTTCGCCGGTACCGGCGAGCGCATCGAAATTACCCACAAAGCCAGCAGCCGTGCGACTTTTGCCTTGGGTGCGCTGCGTGCCGCGCGCTTCCTGGCACAGCGGGGCAAGGGTTTGTACGATATGCAGGACGTGCTCGGGCTAAAGTAAAAGTCGCACAGCGACCCTTGTCCCTCTCTCCAACTTTCTCCCAGAGGGAGAGAGGGCAATGGTTCCCCTCTCCCACAAGTGGGAGAGGGGTGGGGGAGAGGGTTCGAGAGGGCAGGGGTGAGGGAAACCGATGTGTCGGTTGCGTTGATAGCAGGGCGGAAATCACGTATAATTTATAAAATTTAATGGCGGGGCGGGTGTAAACCCACCCCGCTTTGCATATCCGCCGCTAATCCAAGGAGTTCCCGTGCCGCATCACCAGACCGCCATCCTCGTTCTTGCAGATGGGACAGTGTTTCGCGGTATTTCCATTGGGGCCGCCGGCCATGCCGTAGGCGAGGTGGTGTTCAATACGGCGATGACCGGTTATCAGGAAATTCTGACCGACCCGTCCTATTGCCGCCAGCTTGTTACCCTGACTTACCCTCATATCGGCAACACCGGCATCAATGCTGAAGATGCCGAGTCGACGCAAATTCATGCCGCCGGCCTGGTGATCCGGGATTTGCCGGTCCAGTCAAGCAACTGGCGCAAGCAGGAAGAATTAAGCGCTTACCTCCAGCGCAATGGCATCCCCGCCATCGCCGAAATCGATACCCGCAAGCTGACGCGCTTGCTGCGCGAGAAGGGTGCGCAGAACGGCTGTTTGATGGCGGCGGGGCCGGCGAGCGGGACGCTCGGCGCATCCCCGCCGGACATGCCCCGTGCGGGTATGGCAGGCGACATCGACGAGGCCAAGGCGCTCGAGCTTGCGCGCGGTTTCCCCGGTCTGGCCGGCATGGACCTGGCCAAGGTGGTCAGCAGTGACAAGCCGTACGCCTGGCAAGAAGGCGAGTGGGCTCTCGGGAGCGGGTTCAAGTCCCTGGAAAAGCCTGAATTTCACGTGGTCGCCTATGATTTCGGCGTCAAGCGCAATATCCTGCGCATGCTCGCCGAGCGTGGTTGCAAGGTGACCGTGCTGCCCGCCCAGACCCCTGCCGAAGAAGCGCTCAGGCTCAATCCGGACGGCGTGTTTCTGTCCAACGGGCCGGGAGATCCCGAGCCCTGCGACTACGCTGTCAGCGCTATTCAGAAGATTTTGCAGGCCGGCACGCCGACTTTCGGTATCTGCCTTGGCCATCAACTGCTGGCGCTGGCATCCGGCGCGAAGACGCGCAAGATGAAGTTCGGCCATCATGGCGCCAATCACCCGGTGCAGGACCTGGATACCGGCCGCGTCATGATTACCAGCCAGAATCACGGCTTCGCAATTGACGAGGCGACGCTGCCGGCCAATTTGCGCGTGACGCACAAATCGCTGTTCGACGGCAGCAATCAGGGCATCGCCCGCACCGACGTGCCGGCGTTCAGCTTCCAGGGTCATCCCGAAGCCAGCCCCGGGCCGCACGACGTGGCGTACTTGTTCGACCGTTTCGTGGACATGATGAAGAAATGATTTTTTCAACGCAAAGACGCAAAGGACGCAAAGAGAAATCCCAGAAAACTCTTTGCGTTCTTTGCGTCTTTGCGTTAAATGGTTTTTAAAATATGCCAAAACGTACCGACATTAAATCCATCCTGATCATCGGCGCCGGCCCCATCGTCATCGGCCAGGCCTGCGAGTTCGACTATTCCGGCGCGCAGGCGTGCAAGGCGCTGCGCGAGGAGGGCTACAAGGTC
>JAJYUW010000127.1 GCA_021792335.1 Pseudomonadota bacterium
GGACGTTTGATCTCGATCTCGCCGATGGCAAAGCGCGCCAGCGCCGGCAGGGGCTGAACAGCATCGCCAGCGCAGACCACGAGCTGCAGCTTTTGCAGACGCTCCAGCGCATTGTGCGCAAGCTCGTGCTCGGCGCCGGCTTCCCTGGCCGACTTGCGCCAGTAGGTGCCGTAGTGTTTCTTGGCTTCGGCAACGAAGGCGATGATCTCTCCCGTAGGGACGGCTGCGCCGTTTTCGGTCTGCGTCCGGTATCGGCCGGCCAGGAACTCCGCCACCAGCAGCGTCACATGCGCCTCGGTGCCTTCGGCCGGCATGGCGACATCGGTCAAGACGCCCCTCTCGTCGACCAAGGCCAGGCCTTCGGCGCGCTGTTCGGCGGTGAGGTCGGCGGCTTCGCACAACCGAGTCGCCATCGGACCGCGCTGGTTCGCGAAGTAGGTGCGAAGATCCGCATCGAGTGCCTCCAGATAGACCACCGGATCGTCCAGCAAACGGCGCGCAAGGTGGTGGCGCAAGGCCGTGCGGCGGCCCTCGTCGCTGTCGGGGATGTGCTCGGTGACCAGCGCCGCGAGCCGTTCCTCAAGGCTCACCGGGGCTTCTTCGGCGGCCCAGGTCGACGGGCCGCGCACGGCTGCCAGCATGCCTGCCAGTACGCGGCGCTGTATGTCGTAGAGCGCGTCGGCGGTGCTGTTGTCGCCGCTGTGCACGAAGCCTTCCTCATCACCAGCCACGCGCTCTAACACCCCAAGCTCCCGCAGGCTGCGGCATACCGCCACCAGTTCGCGCCGCTCATGCTGGGCCAGCAGCGCGAAGCTGAATCCGCTCGCGATCAGGCCGGGGTCGGTGGCCTGCGCCAGCAGCCGCTCGCCCAGCACCCGCAGCGTGATCTGCGCATCGGCGCGTTCAAGCACGGCGCAGGCTAAGCACAGCAGGACATAGCGCCTGCGTTCGTAGCCCGGCAGCCCACGGCTCGCGTCTGCCAGATCGGCCGGGCGCTTATAGAGCCGCGCGCAGTCGCGGTCGATGTGCAAGGCCCAGCCGGTCTCGCGGGCAAACCAGGCGCGCAATTCGTCGGCGTGGCGGCGCACGGCGGCGAACTCGGCATGAGCCGGTGTCATCAGCGGCGTCATCAGCAGAGCGCGCAAGGCCTGGCAGCGCTCTTCGTGTTGGTGATGGGCCTGCTGCAGGACGATGCTGCGGCTGTCGCTGGCGCTCGCCATCAGGCACTTGCCTCGACGCGCGAGATGCTGATCAGATGGTCGCGGCCTGAGAACACGCCGGCTTCCGTGGCAACGATGGCACGGGTCTCGGCGCCCAGCGGCGCGAGGCTGAGGCACAGCAGGCCATCGCTGCTATGCAACTCGACCGCTTCATCGGGTGATGACTGCACGGTCAGCGCTTCGCCCAGCAGGCTCAGGAACAGTTCGAAGGCATGTGCGTCCAGCCGTCCGATCTCGGACAGCCGCGTCAATTCCCCGGTCGCCAGCCGCGCGCGCGCGGCTTCGATCTGCGCGTGTTCTTCGCGAAACTGCGCGGCCAAGAGCCGCCGTTCCTGGTCACGTTCCTGTACCCGCGGCAGCGCACTGCGCGGCGTCGCTTCGCCGTATTCGCGCAGCCGTGGGTGGATGGACAGCGGCGGTGCATCGGCCCACGGGGTGCTGGCCGGCAGATCCTGAGCGCCGCTGGCCAAGTCCGGGCTCAGCGAAAAGTGCCGTGCCGGGTTCAAGGCGAAGGCGACGCGCGCCAAGCGATGTGATTCGCTGTCGCTGGCACAGGCTGCGAACCAGGTGGCGAGCACGCGGAAGTCAGCGGAGCGATCTGAGCGTCCGCTGCGGCGCTCGTTCAATGCGGCGACGGCCGAGAGCAACAGTGGAATCGCAGAGCGCGCCTTCGAACGCAACAGCTCAGCCTGCGGCGGCTCGAAGCCCGTAGTGACGAACCAGCGGGCCAGCCCCTTCCAGCGCTCTCGCCAGGTCTGCAAGCTGCGCGACAGCGCATCGCTCTGCTCAATGGCATCGGTAGGCAGCGCATCGCGCGACTCGCGCTGCGCTACCTGCCACAGCAGCGGGTCAATGCGCGGCGACAAGGAGATGATGTGCTGCGCGATGGCGCCGGAGCGAGCGACCAGGTCGCCGATGAAACGTTCCAGGTAGTCGATCAGACGCTTCTTGTAGGCCACCACGGCGCTGGCCTCGGCCTGCTGCAACTCGATGCTGCGGCCGATGCCGGCCATGAAGGCCTGGGCATTTTCGGTCAGGCTCTCGAATACGCGCACCAGATCGCGCAGTGTCTCGTGCACCTTGGCGACGTCCGGCAAGGTCTCATTGGCAAGGGCCAGCAAGGTCTGCAGCCGGTTCGCGATGTCTTCGAGGGCGATACTCTGCAACTCGGCCCGGTGTAAAAGCGTGCGCTCGAACAGCGCGAGGGCCGACTCTACCGCTTCGCCACCCTGCGACAGGCGGTACAGGTAGCGCGCCCGGTAGAAGTCGCTGATGCTGGCGACGCGTGCGGTGTCGGGTTGCGATTCGAGGTTGCCCCATTCGGCCAGTTGCGCCAGCGCCGACTGGATTTCCTCGATGCGCGGGGGCGCACCGGTCCATTCGCCTTCGGCCAGCACCTCGTCAGGCCGCAGGTGTAGGCGGAACTGCCGCTTCGCTGCGGCGAAGCTACCCATGACAATGCGGTATATCGCGGCTTTTTCTGCGCTGACATGCCTGAACAGTTCGGCCGTATCGTGCACGCCGCTCATGCTTGGGCAGGCGCGGCTTGGCTATTTAGCGGAATGGACACAGGCAGCGGGCTCACGAGGTCAGTTTGAACAGTCACGCATCTTATTCCAGATTCCGGGAGGCGACATGGGTTGCCAGGGATTGCAGTTTTCAGTAAAACGTAAGCTTTCCTGAAACGGACGCCCCCACATGGGAACAAAGCGCAATCCGGCAAAGTCTTCCCCCACGCCAATCAAGGCCGCCAAGCTTTCCCGCAGCCATGTCCCGGCCGATCTTTCGCCGGTCGAGTGGCAGCGCACATTGCGCAGGCAGTTCGGTCGCGAGCAGTCGTTCGACCTGGAAAATATCGGCGCCGAGCCATTCTTTTCGGATTTTAGAGTCAGCAACCCGCAGTCGAAGAGCCACTATCGCGTGGCCATCCGCGGGCTGCGGCCAAACGACAACTTCTGCTCCTGTCCGGACTACGCGACCAACGAGTTGGGAACCTGCAAGCATATCGAATTCACGCTGGCCCGACTGGAGAAGAAGCGCGGCGCCAAGTCGGCGTTTGCGCATGGCTACCAGCCGCCGTTTTCCGAGCTCTATCTGCGCAATGATGGCGGCCGGACGATCCATTTCCGCGCCGGGACGGATTGCCCGCCAGCGGTGCGCAAGGCGGCCGCGTTGTTGTTCGACGGGGCGCGCGGCTGGGCGTTGCCCGAGGACCGCTTCGGCGAGTTGGAACGCTTTGTCACGGCGGTGACGAAAAGTGGCCACGAGTTGCGTGCCTACGACGACGCGCTCGATTTTGTCGCCGGCCAGCGCGATGCTGAGAGGCGGGCTGCAGCGTTGGAAAGACTATTCCCGCGTGGCGCGGCCGATCCGATGCTGAAGAAACTGCTCAAAGCGCCGCTTTATCCCTACCAGGCCGAGGGCGCGTTGTTCGCCGTGAGGGCTGGCCGTGCGCTGATCGCAGACGAAATGGGCCTGGGCAAGACCATCCAGGCCATCGCGGCGGCGGAAATTCTGGTGCGGCATTTCGGTGTCTCCAAGGTGCTTGTCATCTGTCCTACCTCGCTCAAATATCAGTGGCAGAACGAGATCGCGCGTTTTTCCGGCAGGGATGCGCGGGTGATTGCCGGCGGCCGCGTGCAGCGGCAGAAGGAGTACGCTCTCGACGATTTCTGCAAGATTACCAACTACGAGAAGCTCAAGCCGGACCTTGATCTGATCGCAGACTGGGCACCGGAATTGGTGATCGTGGACGAGGCGCAGCGGGTGAAAAACTGGAACACCATTGCCGCGCGGGCGTTGAAGCGCATCGATAGCTCTTATGCGATGGTGCTCACCGGCACGCCGCTTGAAAACAAGCTGGAGGAACTGATTTCCATTGCCCAGTTCGTCGATCAGCACCGGCTGGGGCCAACATGGAAGCGCCTGCACGAACATCAGGTCAAGGATGAAGCGGGGCGCGTGACCGGCTACACCGGGCTGGAGAAGATCGGCGAGACGCTGGCGCCGATCATGATCCGTCGGCGCAAATCCGAGGTACTGCTGCAACTGCCCCACCGCACCGACCAGAACCTGCTGGTGCCGATGACCGAGATGCAGATGCAGTACCATCAGGAGAACGCCGACATTGTGGCGAAAATCGTGCAGCGCTGGCGCAAGGTGAAGTTTCTCTCGGACATGGATCAGCGGCGGCTCACCTGCGCCTTGCAGAACATGCGCATGTCGTGCAACAGCACTTATCTGCTCGACCAGGATTCCGATCACGGCGTCAAAGCTGACGAACTGGCGGCATTGTTCGACGACCTCTTCGCACAGCCGGAAGCCAAGGCAGTGGTATTTTCGCAATGGACGCGCAGCCACGACATCGTCATACGCCGGCTGGAGGCGCGCGGGCTGGGCTACGTCAGTTTTCACGGCGGCGTACCCTCGGAGAAGCGTCCGGCGCTGGTGGAACGTTTTCACGACGATCCGGAGTGCCGGGTGTTTCTCTCGACCGATGCCGGCAGCACGGGGCTCAATCTGCAACATGCCTCGACCCTCATCAACATGGACCTGCCGTGGAACCCTGCGATTCTCGAACAGCGCATCGCACGCATTCATCGCATGGGCCAGAAGCAGCCGGTGCAAATCGTCAATTTCATTTCCAAGGGTACGATCGAGGAAGGCATGCTTTCGGTGCTCGCGTTCAAACGCTCCTTGTCGGCGGGCATCCTCGACGGTGGCACAGGTGAGATTTCGTTTGGGGGCCCGCGGCTTAACCGGTTCATGAAGGACGTGGAGAAGGTGACCGGCCGCATGGGCGAGGGCGAGGCGATGGCGCCTGCGGAAGAGGCGGTCACCGTTGCCGCAGAACTGGCTATGGCTGCGACGGACGCCGCAGTCAACGCCGCGGCTGGCGCTGCTGAGACGGTGCTGAAAGCGGGGAGCGCTGCGTCCGACGCGGGGAGCCCCAATCCCTGGGCTGTGCTGTTGCAAGCGGGCAGCCAGTTCATTTCGACGCTGGCCGCCGCCGGTGATTCTTCGGCTGTCTCCCATCCATGGATCGAATGCGATCCTGTCAGTGGAGCCCGTCACCTCAAGTTGCCTCTGCCACCACCAGAAACGGCGAGGCGTCTTGCCGATGCTCTTACCCTGCTGGCTGACAGCTTTCGGGGTGAGTTCCCATCAAATTGATGGGAAAGCCGGTCCGGCCGATGCCCCTGCGGATGCGGTTTTCGCGCGGGGATCTGGCTTAAACATTTGGTGATAAAATTTCGTCAATATCGTTTTTCCCCAAGCTGTTTCTCGTTACGACATGTCCTCTCCACGCCAATCATTCCTATTCGACGATGGCTCCGCTGACCGGGGCATTCGAGTTGTCGCAGTCCTCGATCGCGCCAAACCTGCCGACAAATCACAGGCCGCTTTTAAGCGCCTGGTAACCCAGATCGAAGAGCAGCGTGCGGTGCTACAACAGTGGCAGGACTATCGGACGCGGTACAACCACCGTGTGAGCAGCGAACTGGTGCCGCTGCAAAGCGAACTCTGGCAGGCCCGCCGTCGAATGGCCTTCCTGCTTGATGATTTGCTCGGTCGGCCCAGTGGCCTGCGTGGCAAACGCCAGCGTGCCAGGCTGCAACAGATGCTGATCCAACTGATCCAGGACATGCTGCTTGAGAAGTCCGATGCGGAGTTGGAGGTGATCCACGACAAGTACAGCGATCTTACCTATGCCGAAGATCAAAGCTTAAGCATGGCCCTGTCGCAAGACATGATCGAGAACCTTTTCGGCATCCGCATGGGCGACCAGCATGGCGCCACGAATATGGAAGAGCTGTTCGCTAAAGCCGAGCAGGAATTGCGCGATCAGATGGAACACGCGAACCACGCGAAACACGAAAATGTTCATCGGCAAGCAAAGAAGCCCAAGAGCCGCAAGGCTGAGGCGGCTCAGGCCAAACAGGAGCAAGCTGCCAAGGAAGTCAGTCAATCGGTGCGAGATGTCTATCGCAAGCTTGCCAGTGCGCTGCACCCTGATCGCGAAACGGATGCCGCCGCGAGACAGCGCAAGACAGAGCAGATGCAGCGGGTCAATCAGGCCTACGAATCCAGCGACCTGCTGGGATTGCTCAATCTCCAACTCGAAATCGAACAGATCGACGCAGCCCATCTGGCATCCCTATCGGCGCAGCGCCTGGCCCACTACAACCCATCTGGTTACCCACAACTCGTTCATCATGACGACTGATCCGGATGCTGCCTCGTAATCCTCCGAACATACCGGCAAACATGGCTCTTTTCCCGGTCAAGCGCGCTACCCTTCGAGCCGAAGCTA
>JAJYUW010000128.1 GCA_021792335.1 Pseudomonadota bacterium
GGTTCCCGACACCGAGGGGCTGCGCCGCCTGAACGGGCTGGGCGACGATGTTTCCGCTGCCGAGGTGGCCGAACTGGCTTTTCACCAGCGCCGCCAGAGCAGCGGCAACGACTTCCTGCCGCTGCACGTGCAGCGCGTGGTGGCGATCTCCTGCGCCCTGCGCGAGCGCGACAGCTTCCGCATCTGGTCGCTGGGCGGCCCCGAGGACGAAGAAGGCGAGCTGATCCGCCGCTTTTTCGAAGGCATCGAGAAATACACGCCGCAGATCGTGTCGTGGAACGGCGGCGGCTTCGACCTGCCGGTATTGCACTACCGTGCCATGATCCACGGCATTCAGGCGCCGCGCTATTGGGACATGGGCGAGGACGACCGCGAGTTCAAGTGGAACAACTACATCAGCCGCTACCATACCCGCCATCTCGATCTGATGGATCTACTTGCGCTCTACCAGCCGCGCGCCAACGCGCCGCTCGACCAGATCGCCCAGCTCATCGGGCTGCCCGGCAAGCTCGGCATGGACGGCTCCAAGGTGTGGGAGGCGTTCCAGAACGGCGAGATCGACGGCATCCGCAATTACTGCGAAACCGATGTCGCCAACACCTACCTGGTTTTTCTGCGTTTCCAGTTGATGCGCGGCGTGCTGACGCATGAGGCGTACCAGTTCGAGTGCGACCTGGTGCGCGCCACCCTGGCCAAATCCGATGCGCCGCACTGGCAGGAGTTCCTCGCTTTGTGGAAGTGAAAACCATTTTTTAGCCACGGATGAACACGGATTACACGGATTGAGGTTTGGTAGCCTTTGATGGTTTATCTGTGTAATCCGTGTTCATCCGTGGCTAACTGTTTTTTAGAAATGATCCCCATGACCATCATTGAATCTCTCGACCACGAAGGGCGCGGCGTCGCCCATGTGGAAGGCAAGGCGATCTTCATCGAAGGTGCGCTGCCCGGTGAAATCGTCGAATACTCGTCCTTCAAGAAAAAGCCCAGCTACGAACAGGCGACGGCGACGCGGATACTCAAATCCAGTTTCATGCGGGTTTCTCCCCGCTGCGCATATTTCGGCCTCTGCGGCGGCTGCAGCATGCAGCACCTGGAGGCTGGCGCGCAGGTCGCTGCCAAGCAGCGCGTGCTGGAAGACAACTTGTGGCACATCGGCAAGGTACGGGCTGAAGCCATGCTTCCGCCGATTTACGGGCCCGCCTGGGGGTACCGCCACCGGGCGAGGATATCGGTCAAGTATGTGCGGAAAAAAGAGCGCGTGCTGATCGGCTTCCATGAGAAGCGCAGCAGCTTCGTCGCCGACATGGAAAGCTGCGAAATCTTGCCACCGCGTATTTCCGCGCTGCTCGTGCCGCTGCGCGCACTGGTCGAGCAGCTTTCCATCCGCGAGCGGCTGCCGCAGATCGAGATCGCCCTGGGCCAGGATGTGGATGTGCTGGTGCTGCGCATCCTCGCCCCCCTGAACGAGCACGACGAATCTCTGCTAAGGGCCTTTGCAGACCTGCACCGAATCCAGTTCTATCTCCAGTCCAAGGGCCCCGATACGGCTCTCCCGTTTTACCCGCTTAATGCGTCGGAACTCAGCTATACCCTGCCGGATTTCGGCATAGTCATGCCGTTCCGTCCTACCGAATTCACCCAGGTCAACCCGGACATCAACCGTGTGCTGGTGCGGCGCGCAATTTCCTTGCTCGACCCGCAACCGGGCGAGCGCGTCGCCGACCTGTTCTGCGGGCTGGGCAACTTCAGCCTGCCGATTGCCCGGCGCGGTGCCGATGTGGTGGGGGTGGAAGGCAGCGCCGCGCTGGTGCGGCGGGCTCAGGCCAATGCCGATTACAACGGTCTGGCGTCACGCGTGCGCTTCGTCGAGGCGAATTTGTTCGAGGTGGACGCAAGCAGCCTGAAAAAACTTGGGCGTTTCGACAAGATGCTGATCGACCCGCCGCGCGACGGTGCGGTGGAGGTAATCAAGGCGCTGACGGAAGACGGGCCGCGGCGGATCGTCTACGTGTCGTGCAGCCCGGCGACGCTGGCGCGCGATGCCGAGGTGCTGGTGCATGTCCATGGCTATGCGCTGAAAGCCGCCGGGGTGGTCAACATGTTCCCCCATACCGCGCACGTCGAATCCATCGCGCTGTTCGAAAAATAGGCGAGAGAAACGAAAAAGGGCGGCCAGGTGGCCGCCCTCACGTGGCAATACGCTCTGCTTAATCGCGTTCGCCGGTAAGCGCCATCAGCAGGGACAGCAGGTTGACGAACAGGTTGTAGATGTCGAGGTAAATCGCCAGGGTGGCCATGATGTAGTTGGTTTCCCCGCCGGTAACGACACGACTGACGTCAAACAGGATGAAGCCGGAGAAAATCAGCACCGCGACCGCGGAGATAGTCAGTTGCATCACCGGAATATGCAGGAACATGTTGGCGATCGAAGCGACGATCAGCAGGATCAGCCCGATGAACAGAAACTTGCCCATGAAGCTGAAATCCTTCTTGGTCACCGTGGCTACGGTGGCCAGGCCGAAGAAGATTACGCCGGTGCCGCCTGCCGCCAGGCCGACCAGTTGCGCACCGTTCTTCAGGTGCAGCGCCACTTGCAGGATCGGTCCCAGCATCATGCCCATGAAGAAGGTGAGTGCCAGTAGCAGTGCCACGCCCAAGCCGTTGTCGCGGTTCTTGCTGATCCCCCAGAACAGGCCGAACATCACCGCCATCATGACGATGAAACCAAGAATCGGGCTTTGCGCCATGAACGAGAAGTTCATGCTGATGCCGATCATTGCACCGATAACCGTTGGAATCATGCTCAGGCCGAGCAGCATGTAGGTGTTGCGCAAGACCTTGTTGGCCGAGAGCGAAGCCTCGGCGGTTTGAGACATTATTCGCAGTTCAGGTTGCATTGCATACTCCTAATTTACAAGAAAGACAGGGGTTAAGACTACGCAACTCGGGCAAAAGTTTCAAGCACTGGTCAACGCGGACAGCAAACGGTATCATGGCGGCGATTGGAAGGTTGGCCGGGCGGTTTAAGGCAACAGTCTTGCAATTTGTTGCAGGTAGTTATTGGAAGCGTGGCAGAGTGGTCGATTGCACCGGTCTTGAAAACCGGCAAGGGGCAACCCTTCGTGAGTTCGAATCTCACCGCTTCCGCCAGAATTACATTTCCTCTCTTACCGCATCGGCCCAGTTGTTGGGCGTTTCGTAAATCCTCACCCGCTCCAGGTGCAGGTTGTTTCCGTAGGTGTCACAGTAAGCCAGGTCAAGAATGCGGAACGCTTTGGCAGCAAGGTTTTCCGCGGTGGGCACGCAGTCGAGGACGACGGTTTTATGCCCCGCCAGCGATTGCAGAAAATCAACTACGACGGTGTCGCCCTCATACACAAGGAAGGCGTGATCCCATGGCTCGATGACATGCTTCTGCGCTATGGCCTTCACGTCGGAATAATCCATCACCA
This sequence comes from Pseudomonadota bacterium, assembly GCA_021792335.1. Classification (GTDB taxonomy): domain Bacteria; phylum Pseudomonadota; class Gammaproteobacteria; order Burkholderiales; family Sulfuricellaceae; genus Sulfuricella. The sequence continues at coordinate 3,456 of JAJYUW010000128.1, forward strand.
TGCCTTCATCCGGCGCGCCTGGGGTGGCGATGAGCTTGCCTGACAAGGTGATTTCGATGGCATAGCGATGGCCGTGCAGATGGCGGCATTGGCTTTTATGCTGCGGGATGCGGTGGCCTGCGTCGAATTCGAGTCTGCGCGTAATCAGCATGTTGTTAAGTGGCCAAGGGCAGGGGACAGTTCCTGACGGATTATACCATTGCGCCGGTGTGTTGGCGGCTTGGAGGCGGAGACTTAAACCCAGATTATCCTTTGGGCGGCGCTTTGCGCCTACGCGGCCGCCATCATCTCGCGTCCTAATAATAATCTGGGTTAAAATCGTGCGGGTTATGGCTGAAGTGCTTAATATTTATGATCACGACCGCGACAGCGCGGGGCTGACCTATGTCTATCCGGTAATCTCGCGCCGCGCCGGCGGCGTTTCCGTGGGTATTAACCTTAACACCAACAATGCCTGCAACTGGCGCTGCATATATTGCCAGGTGCCGAATCTCAAGCGTGGCAGCGCACCGGAAGTCGATCTGGAAAAGCTGGCAGGGGAGCTGCGCGGCTTCCTGCATGAAGTGCTGCACGGTGATTTCATGCAGCGGAGGGTGCCGGAGGGCGCGCGCCGGCTCAACGACATCGCTCTGTCCGGAAACGGAGAGCCAACCAGTGCCAAGGATTTCGACCGGGTTGTCGGGTTGATCGGCGAAATCATGGCGGAATTCGACTTGGTCGGGAAGATCAAGCTGGTGCTGATTACCAACGGCAGCCTGGTTTCGCGCGCCAGGGTCAAGCAAGGATTGCGGCAAATGGCGCGGTTGGGCGGGGAGGTGTGGTTCAAGCTGGATAGCGCTACGTCGGCCGGGCTACGCAGAATCAACGGCACGCGGCTAACAGTGCAAAAAATGCGCGATAATTTGTGCACGTCTGCATCGCTGTGCCCGACCTGGGTGCAAACCTGTGTTTTCGCGCTCGACGGGAATTATCCAGCCGATGTCGAGCGGGAAGCGTATTTGAATTTTATCGGCAGGATGCGTGCCGAGGATGTGCCGCTAGGCGGGGTGTTGCTATACGGTCTCGCGCGCCCTTCCATGCAACCGGAGGCGGCGCGTTTGTCCGCATTACCTAAAGAGTGGATGTCGAATTTTGCGGCCGAGATCGAGGCGCTGGGCGTTACGGTCAGGCTGAATGCTTAAGGGCGGTTCTTGCTCAGGCTTCCTTCGGTTTGTTGCGTATGGCCTTTTTAATGCTTTTGTACAAATCCGGGTGCTGGCTCTTCAAGAAGTCGATGACTTCAAAATCTTCTTTTTTTACCCGGCTCAAGTCGAGCTGCTCCACATGCACCAGGCGCAGCAACTCCCTCACCGGCTTCGGCATGTTGCGGCCGCTTTCATAGCGGGAGCCGCCGCTTTGCGTCACGCCGATCTGAGTCCAGAATTCCTGCTGGTTCAGTCCGAGTTTGCGCCGGATTTCCCGGGGATTAAGGATTTTTTCAAAAAGTTTCATCATATTGTCATTCTATACCAATAAAATCCCTAATGTAATATAGGGGAAAGTCGTAGGTAAAATACGAAAATCCTGACATAGGTCAAGAGAATTTTAGCATGGACGCTTGGGTTTATGCACATGTTTTATGATGTAGCCATCCTGAATGCTCGTCATCTTCCCCCGATTGCATTAAAATAATATATTTTTTACAGGTGTTCAATGGCACTGATTGTTCAGAAATATGGCGGCACGTCGGTCGGCAGCCCCGAGCGCATCAAGAATGTAGCCCAGCGTGTAGCAAAATTCAAGATGCTTGGCCATCAGGTTGTGGTTGTGGTTTCCGCCATGAGCGGCGAGACCAACCGCCTGATCGCCCTGTCCAAGGAGATTCAAGCCAATCCTGATCCGCGGGAAATGGACGTGCTGGTTGCAACCGGCGAGCAAGTGACGATTGCGCTGCTGTCCATGGCACTGATGGAACTGGGGTTGAAAGCCAGGAGCTATACCGGTTCCCAGGTCAAGATCGTCACCGACAGCGCCCATACCAAGGCGCGCATCCTCGATATCGAGGAAAAAAATATGCGCGCCGATCTGGATGCGGGTTATGTGGTGGTCGTGGCGGGCTTTCAGGGTGTGGACGAAAAAGGCAACATCACCACTCTCGGGCGCGGCGGTTCCGATACCACCGGCGTTGCACTGGCAGCTGCCCTGAAGGCCGACGAATGCCAGATTTATACCGATGTGGACGGCGTTTACACCACCGACCCGCGTCTGGTGCCGGAAGCCCGTCGGCTAAAGTCAGTTACCTTCGAGGAAATGCTGGAGATGGCGAGCCTCGGTTCCAAGGTACTGCAAATCCGTGCGGTGGAATTCGCCGGCAAGTACAAGGTCAAGCTGCGCGTTCTTTCCAGCTTCGATGAAGATGGGGAAGGCACACTGATCACCTTTGAGGAAAACGATAAAATGGAACAAGCAATTATTTCAGGCATCGCGTTCAACCGCGATGAGGCAAAAGTTACCGTGCTCGGCGTACCGGATCGACCCGGCATCGCCTATCAGATTCTCGGCCCGGTGGGCGAGGCCAACATCGACGTGGACATGATCATCCAGAACGTCGGCGTCGACGGCACCACCGACTTCTCCTTCACCGTCCACCGCAATGAGTACAAAAAGGCGCTGGACGTGCTGAAAGGGGTGCAGGCCCACATCGGCGCCCGCGAGATCGCCGGCGACGACCGCATCGCCAAGGTTTCGGTGGTCGGCGTCGGCATGCGCTCCCACGCCGGCATCGCCAGCACTATGTTCAGGACGCTGGCCGAGGAGGGCATCAACATCCAGATGATTTCCACCTCCGAAATAAAAATCTCGGTGGTGATCGACGAAAAATACATGGAGCTGGCGGTTCGCGTTCTACACAAGGCATTCGGCCTGGAGCAGGCGGCCTGAACGGTTTGACGTTTTTGACCTAAACCGGTATCCTTGCGCACTTCGGAGAGATGGCCGAGTGGTCGAAGGTACTCCCCTGCTAAGGGAGCGTAGGGTTTATAGCCTTACCGAGGGTTCGAATCCCTCTCTCTCCGCCATTGTTTGG
>JAJYUW010000129.1 GCA_021792335.1 Pseudomonadota bacterium
GACGCCGGGCTCGTTGAGGATGTTCAGGCAGGTATACAGCGACACGGTCTTGCCGCTGCCGGTCGGGCCGGTTACCAGGATCATGCCATAGGGGCGGTGGATGGCGTTGAGCAGGAATTCTTTCTGATCCGGTTCGTAACCCAGGGCATCAACGCCCAGCGTCGCGCTGGTCGGGTCGAGAATCCGCATCACGATCTTCTCGCCGTACAGGGTGGGCAGGGTGCTGACGCGAAAATCGATGGCGCGGTTCTTGGAAAGAACCAGCTTCATGCGGCCATCCTGGGGTACCCGTTTTTCCGAGATGTCGAGCTTGGAGATGACCTTGATGCGGGAGGAAAGCTTGTCCTTGATCGCCAGGGGCGGCTGGGCAACTTCAGAGAGCACGCCGTCGAGACGGTAGCGGATGCGGTAGTACTTTTCGTAAGGTTCGAAATGGATGTCGGAAACGCCGGCGTTGATCGCGTCCAGCAGGATTTTCTGGAGGAAACGGACGACCGGCGCATCATCGATTTCTGTGCTGACCCCCTCATCGCTTTTTGCCGCCGCATCCTCATCGGTGAACTCGAGGTCGATGTCTTCGCCTGCCAGGTTCTGCAGCGAGGTATCGGTGGCTTCGGCTATTTTTTCGATCAGCGCGCCGAGTTTGTCGTCCTCCACCACCACCGGCTCGACCGTGAGACTGGTCTTGAAGCGTACGTCATCCAGGGCATGCAGGTTGGCGGGGTCGGAGGTGGCGATAAACAGCCGGTTGCCCCGCTTCTGCAGGGCCAGGACGCGACGGCTCTGGATCAGCTTGGCGTCAAGCAAATCCTTCTGCAGGTGGTCCACGTCGATGGCGGCCAAGTCCAGCAGTGGAAAACCGAAAGTATGTGCGGCGAATTCCGCAACCTCCAGCGCGCTCATTTTTTTGCTTTGCACCAGCTTGGTGACAAAACTTAACCCATCGATGCTGGCTTGCGACTGAATGGCTTCGGCATCGGCCTCCTGCAGGCGACTGCTCTGCACCAGCGCGTGGGCGAGTCCGCTAAACTTGGTTGGAATTGTCGTGGCTGCCATCTTTCAAGTGGGCGGTTACAGGTTCAGGTTCAAAACAGCCCAATAATGCACTTGGCAAGTTTTTTTGTAAAGGCGGCGAAATTCTATACTGATGCGGGTAAGGGCCTGCCACGGAAAAAATGTTGTATTTATTCCGTGGCAGGTTCTAAAGGCGGAAAAATGCGCACTACCTTCACAAGGCGCCCATGGGTTTGGACGATTTCCAGAGTATGTCCGGCAATTTTGAAGCTGGTGCCGGCTTCCGGGATATCTCCAAAATGTTCAAGGATCAGGCCGTTCAGGGTCTTCGGTCCATCCAGGGGGAGTTCGAGCTTGAGTTTGCGGTTCAGGTCGCGTAGCGTGCATCCGCCATCCACCAGCCAGCTGCCGTCGTCTTGCTGGTAGATGCCGCCATGGGCGGCAGGGTGAGAGGTGAACTCACCGACGATTTCTTCCAAAATGTCGGCCAGGCTCAACAATCCGAGCAATTCACCGTATTCGTCCACCACCAGGCCGATATGCTGCCGGTTTTCCTGAAAGTGCTGAAGCTGGGAAAAAAGCGAGGTCCCGGCGGGAATGAAATAAGGCTCGCGCACAACTTCCTGCAGCATTTCGGCGTCGATTTCGCTGCTGCGCACCTGGTGCAGCACGTTGCGGATGTGGACGATGCCGACGATGTTGTCCAGCCTGCCCCGGTACACCGGCAGCCGGGTGTGGTGACTGGTGGCGAGCTGTTCGCGTATCGTTTCGGCCGGGGCGTCGAGGTCGATCGCCTCGATCTGGCTGCGCGGGATCATGATGTCGTCGACGGTGACGTTTTCCAGCTCGAACAGGTTGAGGAAAATGCTCTGGTGCTTGGGGGGGATATAATGGCTCGCTTCCAGCACCAGCGTGCGCAGTTCTTCCATGTTGAGGTGGGCTGCAGCGGCACTTGGCGGTTTCAGGCGCAGCAACCAGAGCAGGGCGCGGACGAACAGGTTGACGAACCAGACCACCGGATAAAACAGCTTGAGCAAAGGCGCGAGGATGTAACTCGAGGGAATCGCAATGCGCTCCGGATAGGCGGCTGCAAGCACCTTGGGGGTGATTTCGCTGAACACCAGGATCAGGAAGGTGACGGACAGGGTGCCGATGGTGAGTGCGAATTCGCTCTCGCCCATCAGTCGGACAGTGATCACGGTGACCAGGGCGGCCGCGGCGGCATTCAGCAGATTGTTGCCGAGCAGGATCACGCCGAGCAGCTTGTCGGTTTTTTCCAGCAGCTGCATGGTCAGCTTGGCGCCGCGGTGGCCGCGTTTGGCCAGATGTTTCAGCCGGTAGCGGTTGAGCGCCATCATGCTGATTTCCGCGATGGAAAAGAAGCCGGAACCGATCAGCAGCAGCAGCAGCGTGGCAAGCAGCAGGCTGGTTGAGATGTCATCCAAGGGGGTGAACCTTCATGCTAAAAAAAACGTGATGGGTAAACCGGCGGCGGTGTTGCCTTTGACTTTTCTCATTCCACATCACTCATCGCTGGTGAGTCAGCGCTGCAGAATCACTTCCAGCACGAACTTGCTGCCTATGTAGGCCAGGAGCAGCATGGCGAAGCCGGCGAGCGTCCAGCGGATGGCGGTGCGTCCGCGCCAGCCGTAAATTTGCCGCCCCCCCAGCAGGGCAGCGTAAATGCCCCAGGAAAGCAGCGCGAACAGCGATTTATGACTGAACTGCAGCGCTTTGCCGAACAGTTCCTCGGAGAACATCACGCCGCTCAGGATGGACAGGGTAAGCAGCACGAACCCCACCGTGATGATGCGAAACAGCAGCGATTCCATTGCCAGCAGGGGCGGCAGCTTGCCCAGGATGCGAGACAGGGCGTGGCCGTGCAGGCGGCGTTCCGCCAGAGCCATGAGCAGCGCATGCAGTGCTGCAATGGTGAACAGGCTGTAGGCGAGCAGAGAAATCAGCAAATGAGACATGAACAGGGGTGAGTCAGTATGCGTGATGGCATGCGCCTCCGGGAAGACTGTGGGCAGCAGCAGACAAACGGCTGTGCTAGGCAGGACCAGGGTTTGCAGCCCTTCCATGTTGTAGCGAAAACTGGCTAGCCAGTAAATCAGTACAGTGAGCCAGGCAATGGCGGACACCGTGTTGCCAACGCCCAGGGTCAGATGGGTGCCGGAAAACAGGGAAAGATAAAGCAATCCGCCATGCAGCGTGAGCGGCGCAAGTACGGCAAGGCGCCCGACAGCGGACGATGCGGCTGGATGTTGCGCTATTTCCGGACCGGCGGGGCGCCAGACCGAACGCCAGAAGAGCAGGCCAAGCGCGCTATACAGCAGGAAAGTGAGTAAATGGAGTAAACCGCTCATTGTGATGTAAACTTGTCGGCTATTTGTTTCTCTAAAGAACAAGTCTACACTATCCGAAACCGGAAAAACATTCAGCAGGAAATTTAGCCATTATGTTCGACAACCTTACCAGCCGCCTGTCCGGCGTGATCAAAACCCTGCGCGGTCAGGCGCGACTGACTGAAGCCAATATCCAGGATGCCCTGCGCGAAGTGCGCATGGCCTTGCTGGAAGCGGACGTCGCCCTGCCGGTGGTGAAGGATTTCATTGCGCACGTCAAGGCGCGTGCGCTCGGCCAGGAGGTGCTTTCCAGCCTGAGCCCGGGTCAAGCCCTGATCGGCATCGTTCACCAGGAAATGACTAGGCTGATGGGCGGGCAGAATGCCGCGCTCAGCTTCGCCACCCAGCCGCCTGCGGTGATTTTGATGGCCGGTCTGCAGGGCGCGGGTAAGACCACCACTTCGGCGAAGCTGGCCAAGCACCTGCGCGAGCAGTTGAAGAAGAAGGTGCTGCTGGTGAGTTGCGACGTCTACCGTCCGGCGGCGATGGAGCAGTTGCGTACGCTGGCAGAGCAGCTCGACACCGATTATTTTCCCGCCGAAGCAGGTCAGAGCCCGGAACAGATTGCCCTGGCGGCGCGGGATTACGCCAACAGGCATTTCCATGACGTTCTGATCGTCGATACCGCCGGCCGTCTGGCAATAGATGAAGCGATGATGGCCGAGATAAAGCGCCTGCAGGAAGCGCTCAAGCCGATCGAAACCCTGTTCGTGGTCGACGCCATGCAGGGCCAGGATGCAGTCAACACCGCCAGGGCATTTAACGAGGCGCTGGCCCTGACCGGGGTGGTGCTCACCAAGCTCGACGGCGATGCGCGCGGCGGTGCGGCGCTGTCGGTGCGCCAGGTCACCGGCAAGCCGATCAAGTTTGCCGGTGTCGGCGAGAAAGTCGGCGGTCTCGAAGCCTTTCATCCCGAACGCATGGCCTCGCGCATTCTCGGTATGGGCGACGTGCTCTCCCTGATCGAGGAGGCGCAGCGCGGTGTGGACCAGGAAGAAGCGGTCAAGCTGGCGAAGAAAATCAAGTCCGGCAAGAGCTTCGATCTGGAAGATTTCAAGGCGCAATTGCAGCAGATGAAAAAAATGGGCGGTGTCGCCGCGCTGATGGACAAGCTGCCGACGCAACTCGGACAGGCTGCCGCAGGTGCGGCTGACGACAAGTCGATCAACCGCATCGAGGGCATCATCAACTCGATGACCCCGGGCGAGCGTCGCAATCCCGCTATTCTCAAGGCATCGCGCAAGCGCCGCATCGCCGCCGGTGCCGGGGTGCAGGTGCAGGAGGTGAACCGCCTTCTGAGCCAGTTCGAACAGACGCAGAAAATGATGAAAATGGTTTCCAAGGGCGGCATGGCAAAGATGATGCGTGGCATGAAGGGCATGCTGCCGGGGATGCACTAAGTTAAAAACGATTAAACGCAAAGGCGCAAAGGGCGCAAAGTAAAGCTGTTTGCCAGGCTAATGAACTTGATGGGTTGTGGGTTGTTTGCAGCCCAGATTTTGATTTTCTCTGCGCCCTTTGCGTCTTTGCGTTTCAATTGCTTTATTCGAGCCACGTTAAATATTTCTTGCTTTATTTTCATAACGTAGCGTAAAATTGCCGGTTTTTTAGATCGAATTTTTGAGGGTAAAACAATGGTAGTGATTCGACTTGCCCGAGGTGGTGCCAAGAAGCGCCCGTTTTTTAATGTCGTAGTTGCGGATTCCCGCAATCGCCGCGACGGCCGGTTCATCGAACGCGTGGGATTCTACAATCCCGTGGCAACGGAAGGCCAGGAAGCACTGCGCATCAACAGCGAGCGTATCAGTTACTGGCAGTCCAACGGCGCGTTGCTGTCCGACACCGTGGCTAAACTCGTCAAGCGTGCCGCTGCCTGAACATCTGGTGGTGATGGGGCGCATCGCCGCCCCATTCGGTGTGCTCGGCTGGGTCAAGGTGCAGCCGTTTAGCGAAGAAATTGATGGGTTGCTGGATTTTCCGGTCTGGCACTTGGGGCGTGGCGCGCAGTGGCGCGAGGTCAAGGTGTCGGAGGCCCATGTTCAGGGCAAGACCCTGGTTGCCCGGCTGCCGGGGTGTAATGACCGGGATGCTGCTGCGGCTCTGAAGGGACTGGAAGTTGCAGTGCCGCGCGAGGCCTTGCCGCAGGCTGCTGAAAACGAATATTACTGGTCCGACCTGATCGGAATGGATGTGGAGAACGCCCAGGGCGTAGCCTTGGGCAAGGTGGCGGACATGATGGGAACCGGCGCCAACGACGTACTGGTGGTTGAAGGCGAGCGTGAACGCCTGATCCCCTTCGTCAAGCAAGTCGTTCTCGAGGTGGACCTGAACGCACGCCGGCTGCGCGTTGACTGGGGCGCGGATTATTGAATTTCGACGTCATCACGCTGTTTCCGCCGATGTTCGACGCGCTTGCCAAGTACGGCATTACGCGGCGGGCGCTGGAGCAGGAGCGCTACCAGTTGCAGTTGTGGAATCCGCGCGATTTCACCGAAGATAATTACCGTACGGTGGACGACCGCCCCTACGGTGGCGGACCGGGCATGGTGATGCTGGCCGAACCTCTGGAAAAGGCGATCCTGGCCGCGAAAGAGCGGCAGCGACAGGCCGGGGTGGAACAGCCCAAAGTGATTCATCTTTCGCCCCAGGGCAAGCTGCTTTCCCACCAGCGGGTGATGGCGCTGACTCGGGAGCCGGGGCTGGTGTTGCTGGCGAGCCGGTACGAAGGTGTCGATGAGCGATTGCTGCGGCGCCAGGTGGATGAAGAGATCTCGATCGGCGACTACGTGCTGTCCGGCGGGGAACTGGCGGCGATGGTGCTGATAGATGCAATTGTCAGGCAATTGCCGGGCGTGCTCGGCGATGCCGAATCCGCCGTACAGGATTCGTTTGTGGATGGCTTGCTCGACTGCCCCCACTACACCCGCCCCGAGGTATATCAGGGCGAGGCGGTGCCGGAAGAACTGCTTTCCGGGCACCATGCGGAAATTCAACGCTGGCGGTTGAAGCAGGCGTTGGGAAGAACCTGGCTGAGGC
>JAJYUW010000012.1 GCA_021792335.1 Pseudomonadota bacterium
GCTCCACCGTCCAGGGCGCCATCAGCCCAAGCAGTTGCCGGTACAATTCCACGCTGTCCATCGCATGTCTCCATTGCAAAACATGCGCGATAGCGTACTGCTTACCCACAAAAATGTCTGAAGAACCATATTCTTCAAGCTGTTGTTTCGATCTCGCTCCCATGCAACCACCTCGGTCTTCATGCTCTCCATGTTGTCTATTCGGCGCCCAAGGCATTGCCCCTTTAACACACTGAGTTCAATCTCCGCCATATTCAACCAACTTCCGTGCTTGGGCGTGTAATGGATATCGAGCCGCTCCGCCAGGCGTCTGGCTTCCTTGGGGTCGAATGCCTCGTATAATGATGCGATGCTGTGGGTGTTCAGGTTATCCATTACCAAGCGCACCTTGACCGCATCCGGGTAGCGTTCATCGAGCATTTCCTTTATCTGTGACGCCCAATCCTTTTTGGTTCGGCGCTCCGTGATGGCAACATGTCTTTTGCCGGATAACGGTTCCACTTCCATGAAGATTTCCGCCACGCCATTCCTGACATATTCGTCGTCCATGCGCGCAACCCGGCCAGGTGCGCACGGAACAAGCTCTCTTACTTCACCGATCAATTGCTTGCTCGATTCATCCATGCAAATCACGGGGTAGCAGGGATCATACGGCAGGTGATAAACCTCCAGCACGTCCTCCATATTCGCTACAAATGCGGCGCTCCCTTCCGGCGGGATTTTCCAGTACTTGCTGAGGTGAGGCTTAAGTTCGTTTTTTTTAAAATCCGCTGCACGGTCATATGCGACACGGATTCTGCTATTTCAAGTTCGACAACCTTGTCGGCAAGCAACCTGACCGTCCATCTGGCACGGCCATCCGGGGCGTCGGAGCAAGCCAAGGCAATCAGTCTCGCCTCGAATGCACCATCAAACTCGATTCCGCGCGGCGGCTTTTCTAAGGGCTTGCGGTCAAGCGCCGCCTCCAAACCTTCCTCCACAAATTGCTTCTTGATGTGCTCGATAGTTCGGCTGGTTATTCCGAGCGCCTCTGCCGCATCCGCAACTTTCCACGCGGGGCCACCGGCCCCGGCGTCACACAATAACAGCGCGCGGGCGTGAACAAATTTTCTTGCGCTGATCTTTCCCCGTTTCGTCAAAGCATCAAGTTCGCTGCGCTCTTGTTCGGTGAGCGTTACCCGGTATCTCGGCGACATGGCAGACTCCTTTTTTGAGGTTTCCGCCAGTATGACAGATGGCACTATAATACGAAATAAATAATGTTACATGATACTAGTAGTCAGTCAACTTAAAACGACCGTACGTTTTTTGTAGGTGCGAATTCATTCGCACATTTGGCCGAATATTCGGCCCTACTTCTTCCCTTTGGGATTGGGCGCTTGGGTGGGATGGCTCTTTTTCCAGGCCTCCAGGCAATCCAGTCCACAAAAGTACGCGACGTAATCCGGACCCTCGAAGGTGAGCCCCACAGTTTGAGGAATTTCGGCCATACAGACGCCGCAGGTCAGTGGAGTGCATCGATCTTCTTCTGAGCAGTTGGCAATGGGCGCGCCGGTCGGGGTTATGAGCTTCATGATATTCCTCCTTGTAAAAATTAGATTGATAGGACGCAGAAAAATTCAATCGGAATGTGACAGAATGTGTTTCTGCATCAAAACGATAGCCGTAAAAAAATAACCGGCCCATCAATCAACGGGCGGATTCAATATTTCAGTTTATGATAAAAAAATAGTGGATGCCCGAATTTGCTTATGCTTCCCCCAAGGCCTGCTTGAAGACCCGCCAACAAGGAAATCGCTCAGAATGCATGGAATTTACAACCCCAAATCAGGTATTCTTCTCATCCTTAAGCGTTTGCGCTCCGAATGAGTGCGTACCACTGTAACCGCAAAAGTGACCCTATGGCCCTTAAGGCAACCATTTTCAAGGCCGATCTGCAAATCGCAGACATGGACCGCAACTACTACCACGATCATGCGCTCACGCTCGCCCGCCACCCGTCGGAAACCGACGAGCGCATGATGGTGCGCTTACTGGCCTTTGCACTGCACGCCGACGAGGGCTTGTCGTTTGGCAAAGGGCTGAGCGCTGACGACGAGCCCGATCTCTGGCAAAAGGATTTGACCGGCGCGATCGAACTCTGGGTTGACGTGGGGCTGCCCGATGAAAAGCTCATTCGCAAGGCCTGCGGCCGTGCCAAACAGGTGGTTGTCTACAGTTATGGCGGCCGTGGCGCCGAGCTCTGGTGGAACCAGAACAGCAGCAAACTACAACGGCTCGACAACCTCACGGTCATCAACCTGCCAGCGGCCGCGAGCCTTGAATTGGCAAAGCTGGCGCGGCGCAACATGCGGCTGCAATGCAGCATTCAGGACGGACAGATTTGGGTGGCCGGCGACAATGACACCATGCAGGTGGACCTGATGAAGGTAAAAGCCCCGGTGGCGTCTGCTCGGTAACCCAAAGCAGCCATGATTTCGCATTTCACTACCCGGATGTTCCCCCGACAATGGACTTTGCTGATTTGCTTCTCATCCTGTTGCTAGCCGCACTCGTCGGGTTCTGGCTCGACAGCCTGCGCACCCTCGAAACCGCCCGGAAGGCGGGAAAACGGGCGTGCCAAAGTGCGGGCGTGCAATTCCTCGACGACACGGTTTCCGCAACTGCGCTGGCGCTGGGGCGCAACACGCAGGGTCAGCTGGCGATACGCCGCACCTATCGTTTCGAATTCAGCGATACCGGCGACAACCGGCTCGAAGGGCGTCTCATCCTGCTTGGTGCCAGGGTTGAGTCGGTGGTCATGGACCCCTACCGGCTTTCTCCGCACGATTGATGGTCCGAATCGACCGGCACAATCGGTGTCGGCAAAGTTTTCTTTGAATTCCCGTCATGGAAATGTTTAGTGCGCGCACCAGCATCCCCCCTGGCGACAAAGACCCATTTGGGCTTCAGTCTGGCTCATGGTCGAACGCACCGTTCCCTTGTCGCCGTCGAGCAACACATTGAAGCGTGCCGCCTCATTCCACGCGTCGCAATAACGCCATTCCCACACCAGTTCGTCGCGCGCCTTGAAGTAGATTGTCCAGGATGGCTCCGACGGACCCAGAATGCGGACCACCTGGCTCTTTGTCATGCCCGCCTGTATGAGCGCAAACGCCTTCGTGTCCATCACATTCTCGATACGTTGCAGCCTGCCATCCGGACCGATATACGCCATGTAAGAGTGGAAGCCCATCGGTCCGCGTGGATAGGCGAGCTGGATAGAACCGTCCGCATCCTGCCAGCGCATGGCAGCTTGTCCCATCACTCGTGCCACATCTTCAAGCTTCGCCTCGCCAGGCTCGAGTCCCCTGCCACTGTAGGCCGCACAGGCGGCGAGCAGCGCTGTAGCCAGGATAGTCCACAAAAATCTCATGTTTTTCTCCATTGCTTGCGGTGGTTTAATTTCATGCTGCTTACATTTTGGCTATAGTGAACAAAGATGCATGCACAATTTAACGTGAACGCCTGGCATGGGATGCCCGATAATTTACTATTGTTAACGTAATCTTCAAGCGGTGGGCCAACATTGCTTACACCCCCATTTGATCTTAATCGCTTGCCCAAAACCGTCTGGGTCAATCCAGCAGCAAAAAACTTGAAGATGACCGGTATGGTTTTATACAAAGCCAATTGAAAGAATATTCAAAGCGATGCCAAACTCAACCAATCCAGATGAAATCGGCCAGGCTGACCTGCTGACAGCCGAAGACGATTTCAGCAAGTACTTGGTCAGGCGCAAAACAGAGGTCATTTACGTACTTCGTTCCATCATGGATCTGGGTGACCTGATAAGCGCCAGCTTTGGTTGCGGTAAACACTTCATGTTGACAGTCATTGTTGGCATAGATGCGGATCGGGGGGCGGTTTTCCTGGACTCCGGCTCCAATGAAGCGCTGAACCGGAAAATTCTCGAAAGTGAAAATATTATTTTCCTTACGGTTCATGATCAGGTAAAAGTCCAATTTACCGCCTCAGAAATAGAAAAAGCCACGTTTGGAGGCCGCGACGCGTTCAGAATCAGACTGCCCGAGTCGTTGATCAAGCTGCAGCGGCGGGAATATTTCCGGGTTCCGGTTCCTATCGTTAACCCGCTGAAATGTATCGTACCCATAAAAAACAGCCATCAGATTGAAGTCGCGATTGCGGACATCAGCATCGGCGGTATCTGTGAGATACTCCCTTCGATGGGTACGATACTTGAGCCGGGAATGACATTCCATAAGTGTTGGCTGGATTTGCCCGATATCGGCACCATCAAGGCAGACATGGAAATCATGAATATTTTCGAGGTAACCCTGAGGAACGGGGCGAAGAGCAATCGGGCGGGGTGCCGATTCATCGAGTTGCCGCTGAAAATGCAATCCATGATCCAGCGTTACATCACCAAGGTGGAGAGGGAGATGCTGGCGCTGCAGCAGAACAGGAAATAACCCGACAGGGCAGGCCCAAGTAAGGCGCAAAACAACAATAAAAGTGTCTTCGCCAGTTTAACTTGCGTCTCTGGAATCTCGATATGCGCGGGCCTTTCCCGGCCAGTCAAACGTTTCAACGATTTTCCGGTTTTGCACATTCATTTTGACCGGGAAGAAATTAAGGGCCGAGACGGTAGATGTTCTTCACAACTTGTTGGCAACTATCAGCAAGCTGGCGTTTCATGCTATCCTCCCACCCTTTCAAAAAATACTGTGGTCGGGGGGTGATTTTTCCCGGATTTCACAGATGATCTCATAACAGACAGTTATGCGTCGAGAAAACTGGATTTAGACTCCGGCACCGCAATGTGTGGGGGTTCGAGCCCCTCCTTTCGCACCAGCATTTGAAACAGACATCACGAGGAATGGAAATGGAAATAACTACGCAAAACACCAGCCCGCTGGAGCGGACGCTTAACCTGGCCGTGTCGCTCGCCAACATGGATGCAGAAGTGGGCAACCGGCTCAAGCGCATGGCACGCACGATCAAGATGGATGGTTTCCGTCCCGGCAAAGTGCCCCTCAAGATAGTGGCGCAGCAGTACAGTGGTCAGGTGCGTCAGGAGGTGCTGGGCGATGTGGTGCAGAGAAGTTTTTCCGACGCGGTCAAACAGCAGAATTTGAAGGTGGCGGGTTATCCCCGGATCGAAGCCAAGCCGGCGGAAGGCGAATCCAATGATCTGGAATTCACCGCGACTTTCGAAGTCTACCCCGATGTGGTGGTGGGCGACATAAGCGCTGCCACCATCGAGTGCCCGCAGGTGGTGGTGGGCGATGCGGAAGTGGACAAGACGATTGAAATCCTGCGCAAGCAGCGTGTGAGTTACGAGCCGGTGGCGCGCGCCGCCGCTTCCGGCGACCAGGTGACGATAGATTACCGCGGTACCTTGAACGGTGAGGAATTCCAGGGTGGACGGGCCAAGGATTACCGGCTGGTGCTGGGAGAGGGCCGCACGCTGAAAGACTTTGAAGATCCGATTGTCGGCATGAAGGCGGGGGAGAGCAAAACGTTTGAATTAACCTTTCCCGAAGATTATCATGCCAAGGAACTGGCGGGAAAAACCGTCACTTTCGAAGTCACCCTGGGCCAAGTGGCGGGGCAGAAACTGCCGGAAGTCGACGCCGATTTCGCCAAAACGCTGGGCGTTGCAGACGGCAGCCTGGAAACCATGCGTAGCGAGATCAAGGCAAATCTGGAGCGCGAAGTGAAGAAGCGCGTCAGCGCCCGCCTGAAAGAGCGCGTCATGCAGGCCCTGCTCGATGCAACGCCTTTAGAGTTGCCCAAGGCGCTGGTCGAAATGGAAATTGACCGCCTGCGCGAGGGCGCAAGTGAGGATATGCGTGCCCGCGGCATGAATGTCGGCGACATTTCCTTCCCGGCCCATCTGTTCGAGGATCAGGCACGTCGTCGCGTAAGCCTCGGCCTGATTCTGTCAGAATTGGTCAAGGCGAACCAGCTTCAGCCTACGGCGGAGCAGGTGCGGGCAATGGTGAACGAATTTTCTGAGAGCTACGAGCAGCCCGAGCAGGTGGTGGCCTGGTATCATGGGGAACCGAAACGCCTGGCCGAAGTCGAAGCTCTGGTTATGGAAGATAATGTGGTCAAGTGGGCGCTGGAACGCGCCAAAGTGGTGGAAGTTGCTTCCGCCTTTGACGAACTGATGGGGAATGCTTAATGATTCATAGTCATAACTGGGAGCCGCAAAACCTGGGCTTGATCCCGATGGTGATCGAGCAGAGCGGGCGGGGTGAACGCGCGTTCGATATTTACTCACGCCTGCTCAAGGAGCGGGTTATTTTTCTGGTTGGACCGGTTAACGATGCGACGGCCAACGTAATCGTGGCGCAGATGCTGTTTCTGGAATCCGAAAACCCGGACAAGGATATATTCTTTTACATCAACTCTCCTGGCGGTTCCGTTTCAGCCGGCATGGCGATTTACGACACCATGCAGTTCATCAAGCCGGAAATCAGCACCCTGTGCATGGGGCAGGCCGCCAGCATGGGTTCCTTCCTGCTCACCGCCGGCACCAAGGGCAAGCGTTTCTGCCTGCCGAATTCGCGCGTGATGATCCATCAGCCGATGGGCGGCTTTCAGGGGCAGGCATCCGACATTGAAATCCACGCCAAGGAAATCCTGTATTTAAGGGAACGCCTGAATTCGATGCTGGCTCACCATACGGGTCAATCGATCAAAACGATAGAAAAGGATACCGATCGTGATAATTTCATGAGCGGTGAGGAAGCGGTGAAATACGGGCTGGTGGATAAAGTATTGTCGAGCCGAACCGATATTGCGGGCTGATGTTCCAAATATTTTGAGGAAAATTGAATATGTCTGATAAATCCGGCGGCGAAAAACTACTTTACTGCTCTTTCTGCGGCAAAAGCCAGCATGAAGTACGCAAGTTGATTGCCGGACCATCCGTATTCGTCTGCGACGAATGTGTCGAGTTGTGCAACGACATTATTCGCGAGGAAGCGCAGGGGGGGGAGAAGTCAGGCAAAGGGGGGGATGACCTGCCAGTGCCGCAGGCAATCCGCCAGCTTCTTGACGAATACGTGATCGATCAGCCGAAAGCGAAGAAAATTCTCTCAGTTGCGGTCTACAATCACTACAAGCGGCTGAAGAGCGGTTCGAAGAAGGACGATATCGAACTGGCCAAGAGCAATATCCTGCTGATAGGGCCGACCGGTTCCGGCAAGACCTTGCTGGCGCAAACTCTGGCACGGATGCTAAATGTTCCCTTCGTCATTGCCGACGCAACCACGCTGACCGAAGCAGGCTATGTGGGCGAGGATGTAGAGAACATCATCCAGAAACTGCTGCAAAAATGCGATTACGATGCGGAGAAGGCACAGCGCGGCATCGTTTATATTGACGAAATCGACAAGATTTCACGTAAATCGGACAACCCCTCGATTACCCGCGACGTGTCCGGCGAAGGCGTGCAGCAGGCCCTGCTGAAGCTGATCGAGGGCACTGTTGCCTCGGTGCCGCCCCAAGGGGGGCGCAAGCACCCCAATCAGGAGTTCGTTCAGGTGGACACCACCAATATCCTGTTCATCTGCGGCGGCGCGTTCAGCGGCCTGGAAAAGGTGATTCGCAACCGTTCCGAAAAGGGCGGCATCGGCTTTGGCGCCGAAGTGAAGAGCAAGGACGACCGCAAGGAAATCGGTGAGGTGCTGCGCGATGTCGAGCCAGAAGATCTGATCAAATATGGTTTGATTCCGGAATTCGTCGGCCGTCTGCCGGTGGTGGCGACGCTGGAAGATCTCGACGAGAATGCTCTGGTTCGCATTCTGACCGAACCGAAGAATGCGCTGGTCAAGCAATATCAGAAGCTGTTCGCGATGGAAGGCGCCGAACTGGAGTTCCGGGATGCCTCTTTGCTCGCAATCGCCAAGAAGGCCTTGGCGCGCAAGACTGGCGCCCGCGGTTTGCGCTCGATTCTGGAGCATACCTTGCTGGATACCATGTACGATCTGCCGTCCATGAGCAACGTCACCAAGGTGGTGATCGACGAAGGCGTGGTCAAGGGAGAAAGCCAGCCACTCATGATCTATGCTGACCAGGCGCGGGCTGCAGGTACTGCTTGACGCATCAAAATTGTCGTGCCGCTGACTTCCCGGCAGCGGCACGATAGCCCGCCTTGCGCGGTATCTTGTTTTTTTCAGGCGTCGCTTGAAATGCGGCGGGCCGCCCCTACCTTCTTATTTGCAAGTTACATTTCAGGTGGAGCCCATGACTGTACAAAATGATTCGTCCGATCGATCCGTGACACTGCCGCTACTGCCTTTGCGCGACGTGGTGGTGTTCCCCCACATGGTCATTCCGCTGTTCGTCGGCCGTCCCAAGTCCATCAAGGCGCTGGAAGCAGCCATGGAATCGGGCAAGCACATCATGCTGGTGGCACAAAAGTCCGCCGCCAAGGACGAACCCGTGCCTGAGGACCTGTACGAGGTCGGCTGCATGGCCAGCATCCTGCAGATGCTGAAGTTGCCCGACGGCACTGTGAAGGTGCTGGTGGAAGGCAGCCAGCGCGCCAAAGTGACCAGTTTTTCCGACGCCAAGACCCATTTCACCGCGGAAGCCGACCTGATCGCCCTCGAAGACGGCGAAGGCCACGAAATGGAGGCGCTGCGGCGCGGCCTGTTCGCGCAGTTTGACCAGTACGTCAAGCTCAACAAGAAAATCCCGCCCGAGATCCTCACTTCACTTGCCAGCATAGACGAAGCGGGTCGATTGGCCGACACCATCGCCGCCCACCTGCCGCTCAAGATCGAGCAGAAGCAGGAGATCCTGGAAATGGTCAGCGTGCACAGGCGCCTCGAGCACATGCTCGGCATCCTGGATGAGGAAATCGACATACTCCAGGTGGAAAAGCGCATCCGCGGCCGCGTCAAGCGCCAGATGGAGAAAAGCCAGCGCGAGTATTACCTGAACGAGCAGGTCAAGGCGATCCAGAAAGAGCTGGGCGAGATGGAAGAAGGCTCGGACCTCGACGAGCTGGAGAAAAAAATCAAGGCTGCCCAGATGCCCAAAGAGGCGCTCACCAAGGCCGAGTCCGAACTGAAAAAGCTGCGCCTGATGTCACCGATGTCGGCCGAAGCCACCGTGGTGCGAACCTTCATCGAAACGCTGACCGGTCTGCCGTGGAAAAAGAAAACCAAGATCAGCAAGGATCTCAAAGCGGCCGAAGGGGTGCTGGAGAAGGATCACTACGGCCTGGAGAGGGTCAAGGAGCGCATCGTCGAATATCTTGCGGTGCAACAGCGCGTGGACAAACTCAAGGCCCCGATTCTGTGCCTGGTTGGCCCGCCCGGCGTGGGCAAGACTTCCCTTGGTCAGTCCATAGCGCGCGCGACCAACCGGAAGTTCATTCGTATGGCTCTGGGCGGGGTGCGTGATGAAGCCGAGATTCGCGGCCACCGCCGCACCTACATCGGTTCCATGCCGGGCAAGGTATTGCAGGGCATGACCAAGGTTGGCGTGCGCAACCCGCTGTTCCTGCTGGATGAAGTGGACAAGATGGGAATGGATTTCCGCGGCGATCCTTCCTCTGCGCTGCTGGAAGTGCTTGACCCCGAGCAGAACCACACTTTTGTCGATCACTATGTCGAAGTTGAGTATGACCTGTCCGACGTGATGTTTGTCGCGACCGCCAATACCATGAATATCCCCGGGCCTCTGCTCGACCGGATGGAGGTGATTCGACTCTCAGGATACACCGAGGACGAAAAAATCAACATTGCCATGCGTTACCTGCTGCCGAAGCAGATGAAGTCGCACGGCCTGAATGAAGAGGAAGCGAGCATCGCCGAAAACGCCGTGCGCGACATCGTCCGCTATTACACCCGTGAGGCGGGGGTGAGAAGTCTGGAGAGGGAAATCGCGAAAATCTGCCGTAAGGTGGTGAAGGCGCTGCTGCTCAGAAAGGGCAAGGGAAAAATCTCTGTTACAGCGCGCAACCTCGACAAATATCTGGGCGTGCGTCGCTACAGCTACGGCATGGCCGAGAAAAACAACCAGGTTGGTCAGGTAACTGGCCTGGCCTGGACCGAGGTGGGCGGTGAACTGCTTACTATCGAGGCTGTGGCCTTGCCAGGCAAAGGCAAGATGATCACTACTGGCAAACTGGGCGAGGTGATGCAGGAGTCTATCCAGGCCGCCTTGAGCGTGGTGCGCAGCCGTTCCCGCCTGCTCGGGATCGCTGAGGATTTTTACCAGAAGAACGATATTCACATCCACCTTCCGGAAGGCGCCACGCCCAAGGACGGCCCCAGCGCAGGCGCTGCCATCACCACCGCGATGGTTTCCATCCTGGCCGGCATTCCTGTCCGGGCTGACGTGGCGATGACCGGCGAGATCACGCTGCGCGGTGAGGTGCTGCCTATCGGGGGCCTCAAGGAGAAGCTGCTGGCCGCGCATCGTGGCGGAATCAAGACGGTTCTTATTCCGCAGGAAAACGTCAAGGATTTGGCGGAAATTCCGGAAAACATCAAGAACCGGCTTGATATCCACCCGGTCAAGTGGATCGACGAAGTGCTCGGCTACGCGCTCGAACGCAAACCCGAGCCCTTGCCGGATACGGTCGCGGTTTCCCCGCCACCGCTAGTGGAAGAAAAGGCGGAACCGGCCGTCATCAAGCACTAACGCGTTTGTTTCAATATCCAGCCAATCCCGGCAACTTACTGCCGGGATTGGCTTATTTATTTTTTGCGTGTGTCATATCTGCGGCCCGGTTTTTTCTGACTGTCCGGAACCCCATATAGGACGCCATTAAATTCAATTAATTTTGGTAAAACCGCTTGACACAAGGTTTTGCGGCTTGCTATAAAGTGCGTGCAGGGCTCCACCTGTTTCTCAACCGAAATGTAAAGGGGACTACACGTGAACAAATCTGAGTTGATTGATGCAATCGCAAAATCCGCTGATATGTCCAAGGCTGCTGCTGGCCGTGCTCTGGATTCCACCATCGGTGCAGTTAAAACCGCGCTGAAAAAGGGTGATATGGTTACTCTGGTTGGTTTTGGCACGTTCTACGTCGGCAAGCGCGCCGCCCGTAACGGCCGTAACCCTCGTACCGGTGCAACCATCAAGATCAAGGCCGCCAAGGTGCCAAAGTTCCGCTCTGGCAAAGCGCTGAAAGATGCTGTAAACTAGCGCGCTTCGGGTGCTTAGCTCAGTTGGTAGAGCGTCGCCCTTACAAGGCGAATGTCGGCGGTTCGAACCCGTCAGCACCCACCAGTGAAAATACAAAGGGTTGGGATTGATTCCTAGCCCTTTTTTCTTGCCTTGAGTTCTCATGATCCAGAAATTATTTCACTCATACAATCAATGTATTAGTGGATGGCGCGTTATTCTGGTGTGCAAGCTGCCCCTTCACTTGAAGTCTGCAAACTAAGTAGTTGCAATTTGACCTCCTGCCCAATTCAATTGTCGGACAGCCCATTAAGCATCGCGGCAGAAATATGTATATCTTTTGACCAGCTTTCATCGCTCGCAACTTTTTTGCTGGCAGACTGGGCATCGTCAATCTCATGATCGTTCCACACCTGTCTGGCCAGCAAGTTCAAGGCGATAGTATCTGCTTCATGTAATTGATCCGACTTGTAACTTTCTATCGTCATCCGGGAGCCGATAAACGAAGCTGCCGATGTGGTTGCCCAGGTTGCCGCACTCGCCTGTATCAGAGCGGTGGCGCCACGAATAAGGTTGGCAACCGGCAGCAGTGCTTGCGCCAATACTGAAAACAAGATACTGGTCGCCGAATTCTCATCGTGATGACGGCCAATCACATGCCCCATCTCGCAGGCAATCAAGAAAGCCAGTGTTTCTTCATCAAGATGCAGTTTTTGTACTCCGCGAAAAATCACCACTGTTCCGGTTGCGTTGGAGGTGCTTCCCGGTTCGGACTTTTCGGCAACGATGAACTCAAATCCGCTGATACGCTTACTCAGATCCGGGTAGGCATCAAAAGCCGATTGCGCCAGGCGGGAACCCAGCCGATGAACCTGCTGATCGAAGCCGCGGTTAAGCTGGCATTCCACGCCGGCGCATGGTGCATTGGCATCTGCTGCCGTAACGAGATCCAACTGCATGTCGACATCAGAATACACGGCGCTTACCGAGGGCGGTGCGGTCAGCCGCATGCGGCCATTGGGCGATGAAGTAGCGCATGCGCTGAGCGCTATAATGGCAAGCATTAGAGGCCATACATGAGCGCGCATAAAGTTGCTTTCAGTAAAGTTTCAGCTGGCACAAAATGGGCCTTTGACCGAGCGCAGCCTGATTGCCCGCCGTGCAAGCTGTCGTCCTTGCGCGAGGCCGGTAATCGGCATATCCGAAGAGGTGTTACTTTAAAAGTATAGGTGACTTTTCCAAGGATATGAGCCTCCCCCGTAGTTTCGACTTCCGAGAGCGACGCAAAATGCAAGTTCCACTGGGAGGGAAGACGTTGAAGTTACCGAGGCAGGAATATATGGACGAGTTCAAGGAACTGGCGGCCAAGCATGTAAGGGAAGGACTGGTGCCCGCTGCGGGCACAGGAGCTGGGACTGATCGGACGGAAACTGCGTAGTCTGGGTCAGGGCGGCAGAGGCGGGCAAGTTCAACGGCCGGGGACGAAGCCGGTCAGCCGGATGCTTTCTGTGCTGTGTCCAACCCAGCTTAAGTATCTTCCCGGTCTGCCAGGTATATCAAGGCGGTAAAATCACTCCTGGTCTGATTTTTCCAGCACTGCCTGTATCAGGTACCGCGGCCGATGCCGCACCTCTTGGTAAATCCGCCCAACATATTCCCCCAGCAGCCCGATGCCGAACAGGGCGATACCGATCAGGAAGAAGGCAATGGCGAAGAGGGTGAACAGGCCTTCCGCTTCGGGGCCGACGATCAGGCGGCGAGCCACCAGCAGGACGACGAAGAAGGCCGACAGGATGGATACCGCGATGCCGATCATGGAAAATATCTGCAGCGGCATGATCGAGAAGCCGGTCATCAGGTCGAAGTTGAGGCGGATCAGGCTGTAGAGCGAATATTTCGATTCGCCGGCGGCACGCTCCTCGTGACCGACCACGATTTCGGTCGGGTGGTGGGCGAAGGAGTAGGCCAGTGCGGGGATGAAGGTGTTGACTTCCCTGCACGAGTTGACCGCATCGATGATTTCCCGGCTGTAAGCGCGCAGCATGCAGCCCTGGTCGGTCATCCTGATGCGCGTAATGCGCTCGCGCAGACGGTTCATGGCACGTGAGGCGGCATGGCGCCACCAGATGTCATGGCGCTGGCGGCGGATGCTGCCGACGTAATCGTGACCCTCATCCATCTTGGCCAACAGGTTGCCGATGTCTTCGGGTGGATTTTGCAGGTCGGCATCCAGGGTGACGATGCGATTGCCGCGGCAGTGCTCGAAGCCGGCCATGATGGCACGATGCTGGCCATAATTGCCGTTGAAAAGGATCACCCGCGTCACGTCCGGGCGCAGCTGGAACTGTTCGCGCAGGATGGCGGCGGAGCTGTCGCGGCTGCCGTCATTGACGAAGATGATTTCATAGCTTTTGCCGAGCTTGTCGAGCGCCGGGTAGAGGCGGTCGAACAGGGCTTGAAGGCCCTGCTCCTCGTTGTAAACCGGGACGATGACTGAAACTTCGGGGCTGTTCATTTTTTTGCGTCCTGGATTATTTCCTTGACCGCCGCGCATACCCGCTCCACGTCTTCTGTCGTCATGGCAGGGAACAGCGGCAGGGTGACGGTTTCGCGGCCGATTTTTTCGGCGTTGGGGAAGTCGCCTTCCTGGTAGCCCAGCTCCCGGTACAGGCTGAACAGGTGCAGGGCGGGATAGTGGATGCCGACACCGAGCCCACGCTGGTGCATGGCGTCGATGAACTGTTTGCGGCTGATGTTGAGCTGGTCGAGCGGCAGCAGTGGCGCGAACATGTGCCAGCTGTGGCCTTCGTCGCCGCGCGCGGGCAGCAGGCAGGCGGGATCGGTGTCGAAGTGCGTGAAATAGTGGGCAACCAGTTCGCGGCGCCTGGCGTTGAAGCCGTCGAGCAGCGGCAGTTGCCCGACGCCGACGCGGGCCGCCACGTCGGACAGATTGTACTTGCCGCCGGCAACAGACACATCCATGTTGCCTTCGGCGTCGCGCGAGATGCCGTGAAAGCGCAGCAGATCGAATCGCTTCGCTTCGTCGGGGTCGGCGAAGGACAGTGCGCCGCCTTCTATGGTGGTCATGTTCTTGTTGGGGTGGAACGAAAACGAGACGATGTCGCCGAAGCTGCCGATTTTCTTCCCTTGCCAGCTTGAACCGATAGCGTGGGCGGCGTCCTCTATGACGCGCAGATTGTGGCGTTTGGCGAGGTCGTAAAGAGCGTCCATATCCACCGGCAGACCGGAAAAATGCACCGGCATGATGGCTTTCGTCCTTGGAGAGATCGCCGCTTCAGCCTGGTTCAGGTCGATGTTGCGGGTATCGAGATCGACGTCCACGAACACCGGCCTGGCTCCGACCCGCATGATGACGTTGGGCGTGGCGGCAAAGCTCATCGCCGGGGTGATCACCTCGTCGCCGGGGCCGATGCCGCACACCTGCAACGCCACTTCCAGACCGCCGGTGGCGGAGGTGAGCGTGCGCACGATGCGTCCGCCCAGGTATTCCGATAGCGCTTTTTCCAGCGCCTGCACGTTGGGGCCGCTGGCCAGCCAGCCGGAACGCAATACCTCGACCACACCCTGGATAGTGGCTTCGTCGAGAGTAGGTTTGGTAAAGGGTAAGTAGTCCAAAGTTCTGAGTCCTGAATCTGTTGCTAAAAAGGGCGATTAACCACGAATGACACGAATGTTCACGAATAAACACGAATAGTTAGAGACAATCATTGTGTCGCCAAACAGGTGAATCAGGCTGGCCATGCTAACTAACTGATTGTTAGTGAACATTCGTGTTCCATTCGTGCCATTCGTGGATAAAAGCTTTTTCTGGGGCTAAGCGCGCTAGCTGCGCGCAACGACATAAACGCCGACAATTATAATGCCGATGCCGGTCAGGCGGATAATCGAAACCGCCTCGCCGAACAGCCACCAGGCGGCCATGGCGTTGACCACATAGCCGATGGAGAGCATTGGGTAGGCGATGCTGACCTCGACTCGAGACAGCGCCATGATCCACACCACCACGCTGATCACGTAACAGGTCAGCCCGCCCATGATGTGGGGCTCGGTGGCGAGCTGCCAGCCCACCGGCAGGATGTTGTCACGGCTGAAGGCGAAATGGCCGACGCTGTTGGTGCCGGCCTTGAGCAACAATTGTGCGGCGGCGTTGAGCAGCACGCCGAATAGAATCAGGGAAAAACTGTGCAGGTTCATGGTGTGGTTACCGCTGTCTTGTCGATGCTGCGGGCAATGACCCGCATCGGCAGTCCTTGGCTTGCCAGTTGTTGATAGGTTGAGTTCGGCATGATCGCCAGGGCGTAAGGCTCCTGGATCCAGGCCTGCTTGAAGGACGCGATATCCGGCAGCCATTTGTGCGGCTCCTGAGCGATGCCGAATGCCATCTCGTCTTGGTAGGCGACCAGGGTCACCGTGCGCTTGAGGTAGAAGGTCAGTGTCTGGTCATAGCCTTCCAGGCTGTAGAAAGGTGCGCCGGGCCGCAAATAGGGCTTGATCTGCTCCGCGATGGCGTAATCCGAGCGCGTTGCAGACAGGCTGTCGTGCCCTGTCAGAAGAACCTGGGCGGCGATCAGGCTGCTGCACGCGAGGACGATGGCCGCACCACGCACTTTGTCGCGGTAACTCAGCAATAGTGCGACTACCGTACCGGCCAGCCAGATGGCGGCAGCGACCATCAGCCACTTGGCGAACAGGGCGTACTGGCCCCGGGCCAGTTCGCTGCCGGCAAAGCGCACTGCGTTGGGTGCCAATAGCAGACCGGCCGCTGCCAGAAAGGCCACCGGCAGGATCTGCCAGAACAGGCGGCGGCCCTCAATGCGGCTGAGGCGTTCGCCGATCAGCAGCGCCAGCGCCGGGAAGATCGGCAGGATGTAGGAGGCGAGTTTTGAGCCGGAGAGGGAAAAGAAAACGAAAATGAACACTGCCCAGATCAGCAAAAAGCGTTTCGGCCTGAATCGCTCCGTGACCGCGGGTTGGGCCTTCCACGCACGTGCCAGGGAATCGGCCAGGGTGACGAGCCAGGGCAGGATGCCGGCGGCCAGCACCGGGATGAACCACCACCAGGGTTCGTAGCGGCCGTGGGTTTTGGTCAGGAAGCGCTCGAAATGTTCATGGATGAAGAAAAAATGGAAAAACTCGGGATTGGCGACGGATACCGCGATGAACCAGGGGGCCGAGATTGCGAGGAAAAGCAGGGTGCCGCTGAATAGATGCAGCTTTTTCCACAAGGCGAAATCACGCTCGATCAAAGTGTAAAGCACCAGCACCGCACCTGGCAGGACAATGCCCATCAGTCCCTTGCTCAGGACGGCAAACCCCAGGGCGGACCAGGCAACGTGCATCCACCGGCGGTTGGCGCGCGCGCTGGCCGAGTCCTGCTGCGCCAGCAGAAAGCTCATCAGCGCCAGGCCCATGAAGAAGGTCATCCCCATGTCCAGGGAATTCATGTGGCCGATCAGGGTGTAGAGCAGGTTGCTGCCCAGCACTGCAGCGGCAAGCAAGCCGGCCTCGCGGCCGAACAGCCGGCGCGCGGCGAAGGCGGTGAAGAAGATGCCGATAAAACCGGTCAGCGCACTCCATAAACGCGCCGTCCAGTGGTGTTCACCAAACAGGCGGTAGGCGCCCGCCGTGATCCAGTATTGCAATGCGGGTTTTTCGAAATACTTGATGCCATTCAGGCGGGGCGTCACCCAATCTCCGCTCGCCGCCATTTCACGGGCGATTTCAGCGTAGCGGCCCTCGTCCGGGCGAACCAGCTTGCGGTAGTCGAGATTGCCGAACCAGACCACAGCCATCAGCAGGGTGAGCAGCAACCAGAAAGGTCGCCGATTAAAGAAATCATGAGTCATGCGGAATTCCAGAGATGCCGGCTGAGTGTTTGTGTCGCCCGACATTGTAAACTTTTTCGCCGGGCTTGGTTATGGCAGTGAACTGCTTTGCGCCTAGTTGCCAGTCAACTTAAAATGACTGTACGTTCTTTGTAGGTGCGAATTCATTCGCACATTTGGCCGAATGAATTCGGTCCTACAAGAACATCACGCACATTCAACATGACTGACAACTAGACTGCCTTGCGCCATTTTTGCGTGATGGCGAACTGCAGGACCGGGAGCAGGCAGACCAGCGCCAGCCCCCGCTGTAGCGTCACCGCCTCGGGATAGCCGGTGTCGGGCGAAATCAGCAGGGCAAGCGCACAGGCAGCCAGCGCCATCCCCAAAAGTGATTTTCCGGCGCGGCTTAGCCCCCAGCGCCAGCGCTGTGCCAGCAAGGTTCCGGACACCGCGGAAAGCCAGCCGCCGAATGCGCCGCCGAGCACGTCGAGCGGCCAGTGCACGCCGACTGCAATGCGTGAAAGGCCGATCAGCAAGGCTGCCGCAGCCAGCAGCCAGGTCAGGGAGCCCCGCCTGAGGTAGAGGCTGAGAATGCCCGCCACGGTGAAAATCGTGGTGGCGTGGCCGGAGGGGAAAGAGCCAAAGCGGTGTGCAGGGCCGATCACATGCAGCAATTCGGGAGGAATCACCGCCGGCGGGCGTAGCACGCCGACCGGGTCTTTCAGGCCATGCACCCAGAGGGTGGCAAGGATGGCGGCGAGTGCGAGCGACCAGATGATGTCCGGCCGGCGTCCGATCAGAGGGGCCAGCAGGGTCAGGCCGGCTAGGGTGCCGCCCAGCACGGTCAGGTTTTGCCACAGTGTGTCGCTGGCCAGCGCACCCAGGCCATTGAGGAAAAGGAACAGGCTGAGGTTGCTGCCGCTGGCAAGGAGAAGCGCCATGGCGGCGAGTGCCAGCGCCGGCACCAGCCAGATACGCGGTTCGCGCCAGGTGATTCGGCAGGGGGCAGGGGCGAGGAAGTTCACGCCGCTCATTCAGTGACCCTGACCAGAGCGATGCCATTCTTGCTATAGAGCGTTTCGTAGGCGCGCAGTTCGCCCAGACGGCTGGTTTGGGTGATCACGATGTCGCCGCGGCGCGGGTCGCGCTTTTCCACGATACGCTGGCTGTAGACGCTGAAGCTCGGCATGTTGAGGCCCCACATCACCACCGTATAATTCCGGTCGCGCGCCATTAGCGCAGCTTCCTTGATCGGTCCCTGCTGCAGGCCGCCGAACAGGGGCAGGAGCAACAGCGAAAAGCCGGCTGCCAGGATGACGCCACTAACCAGCAATTTGGCGCCCAGGGCGAATCGCTTCTCCACCATGAAATACAGGGTGAGCAGAACGAAGCCCATAAAGAAGGGGTAATACCAGCTGCTCAATGACTGCCGGGTGGCGGCAAGCATTTCCTGATAATAGGGCTTGTGGATATGGGGGATCGCGGCCTCGATCAGCTGTGGCAGGAACAGCAGCATCGCAAGCAATAACAGCAGCGGCAGGAAAGCGAGTAAGCGCGAGCGCAGTTCATCCAGGTAGACTGCCATCAGAATGAAAACGCCGGAATAGCCGTAGATCAGGTAATGGGGCAGCTTGGTGCCTGAAAAGGAGAAAATCACGAAGACGGTGGCGAACCATAGCAGAAGGAAAAGCTGCAAGTCGTCTTTGATGATTCTGCGCCCCTGCGCAAGCAGTTTGAACAACACCGTGGTGTAGGGCAGCACGCTCAGCAGCAGCACCGGCACATAATAGAAGAAACTGCCGCTGTGGCTTTCCATCGGCGCGGAGAAGCGGTCAACGTTGTGCTTGAGGAAAAAGCCGCGAAAAAAGCCATCGCCTTCGACCAGGTATTGCACCACGTACCACGGCGCCGCCAGTGCGAAAAACAGCACGATGCCCCGCCAGTCCAGTGCCAAGGCCAGCCATCCCTTGAGATCCCTGCGCAGCGCGCTGTAAAGGAAAGTCACCAGCCCCGGGATGATCACGGCAACCGGCCCTTTGGCGAGAAAGCCCAGACCCATGGCGGCGAAGGCGAAATACAGGTACTTGCGTTCGCGCAGGCGCAAAAACAGGTAGGCGCTGAACAGCGTGGTGCTGATGAGCAGGTTGAGGAGGGCGTCGGCAGTGGCCACCTTGACGATGACAGAAACAGCGAGCGCGCTGGCGGTGATGATCCCTGCTGCCAGCGCCTGCCGGTCAGTGGCGACGCGCCGCACGAACAAATAGGTCAAAACTACCCAGGCACTGCCGGCCAAGGCGGAAGGCAGGCGAAAGGCGAATTCGCTGATTCCGAACAGGTGGGCGCTGGCGGCCTGCAGCCAGTAGATTAGGATCGGCTTGTCGTACCGTGGTTCACCGTTGAGGTAAGTGGAAAGGTAGTTGCCGCTCGCCAGCATCTCTCGCGTAGCCTCGCTGAAAGCGCCCTCGTCGAGATCGAACAGGGGGAAGCCGCTGATGCCGAGAAAAAAACAGGCCAGCACGGCAACAGCGAGCAGGGCGTAATGGGCAGGCGGGATTGGGCGCGAAATGTCTTGCAAATGAAAGCTCGATGGGCCGGGTTATGTGTAAAGCGCTGGACGTTGATTTGTATCGGTTGCGCCGGGCTGAAAGCTCTGGAAGTGTACCATACCTGTGTCTTTTTCGCGGCGCTCCGGACCGGGGACTAGTCCCGGGATAACAGGAATAGCGGGGCATAAAGGATGCCCTGAATGACGGCGCACAGGCCATAAAGAATAGCCGTCGCGGTAGCGGTTTCGGCGGACACGCCGGCAAGGCCGAACACAAGTACCGCAGCGAATTCGCGCGTGCCCCATCCGCCGATGCCGATCGGCAGTGCGGCAATGATGAACACTGGCGCGCACAGTGCCAGTACCAGCCAGTAGGAGATATCCAGCCCAACCGAAATGCCGCCGAGCCAGAACGCAAGCGCTGAAAAGAGCTGGACCACCACGGATTGCAACGCCGTCCTGGGCAGCTTGCTGCGAAACAGGGCAAGCCTCTGGGTCAGCCCATTCCATGATCGAGCCAACCCGGCAAATTTGCTTTGACCCTTGGGTTCAAAATTCGGCAGTGGCAGGAAGGGCAACAGTATCAGACTGCCGAGCAGGACGGCGTAAATGGCGAGCGCTTGCGCGAAGGCGGGGTCATGTGCCAGAGAGTCCGTGCCGAACCAGGCGCTCCATAAAGCCGCTGCCAGGGCAGATACCAGGCACAGCACCCAGAGGCCGCTGAAACGGTCAAGCACGACGCTGAGCATGGATGGCCCGAGCGGGTTGCCGAGTTTATGCAACTGGTAGGCGCGCAGCATGTCGCCGCTCAGCGTTGCGCCGGGCAGCAAATTGTTGGCGGTCACCCCGCGCCCGTATGCGGCAAGGAGCGGCAGCGCCGGCGCTGTCAGGCCAAACAGGCGGGCGATATAGGTCCAGCGCAGGGCAGAGGCGGCATTGGCCAGGATGGCAGCAGTCACAGCCAAGGCAAACCAGCGCAGATCGACACTGTTCAGGGTTTTTCCCAGCTTGGCCGGGTTGGCGAACCAGATGACGACTGCGAGCAAGCAGATCGCAGCGGTGAAGCGCAGGATTTTGACGCCGGATTTGCTCAAGAATAACAGCCAGAAGGTTTGCCTTGCACGGACTCAGGCGGAAGGTTCATGACCGTTTTTCCCTCGCCGGCGCGGGCCTGAGCGCAGAAGGTACTGTGCCCGGCCGGCAGGCTCGTGGTAGATGCGTATCAGGAGTTCGCCCAGTAGCCCCATGGCGATCAGCTGTGCTCCCATCAGGGTCAGCATCACGCCAAGCAGCAGGAGCGGCCGGGTGCCGATGTTTTCGCCGAGAAACAGCTTTTCGACAACGAGGATAGCCAAAGACAAAAGACCGGGCAGGAGCAGGGCGATGCCGGCTCCGCCGAAAGCATGCATCGGCCGGTGCAGAAAGCGCAGCAGGAATTTGACCCAGAGCAGGTCGAGCACCACGCGCAGGGTGCGGTCGATGCCGTACTTGGATTTGCCGCGCATGCGCGGGTGATGGGAAACCGGCACTTCAATGACTTTAGCGCCGAACTGCGCGGCCAAAGCCGGAATGAAGCGGTGCAGTTCGCCATAGATCTTGACGTCGCGTATGCTTTCGCTGCGGTAAACCTTGAGCGAACAGCCGTAATCGTGCAGGTGGACGCCTGTCATGCGGGAAATCAGGCTGTTGGCGATCATCGATGGCAGTTTGCGGTTGATGAAGCGGTCCTGGCGGTATTTGCGCCAGCCGGAAATGATGTCGACTTCCGGCCTCTGATCGAGCAAATCGAGCAGGCCGGGAATGTCGGCCGGGTCGTTCTGCAAGTCGCCGTCGAGGGTGACAGTCACGGCACCGGCCGCTACGTCGAAACCGGCCTGCATCGCCGCCGACTGACCATAGTTGCGAATCAGGTAAAGCGGGTGCAGCCAGGGACGGCTGGCGGCAAATTGTTCGAGCAGGGTGGCGGAAGTGTCGGACGAGCAATCGTCGACGCAGATCAATTCCCAGGAACGGCCGGTTGGCGTCATTGCTTCGCTGACCCGGCGCAATAGCTCTTCCAGATTTTCCTCCTCGTTGTAAATCGGGACAACGATGGAAACCTCAAGCGGGTAGGAAATGATTTCGGACATGACAGGGAGACGATGATTTGGAGTGCTGAAGTGGTGGGATTGTAAATGAGGGGAGCGGCGAAATCCAGCAAGAGGGCAAGATTAGCGCGCGGTTGCCTTGAGCAGCACGATGGCTGCGCCGCTGCCGCCATCTGCCGGTCGTGCCTGGCAGAATGCCAGAACTTCATCGCGCTGCATGAGCCAACTGGCCGCTTTCTTTTTCAATACCGGCTCGCGGTTCCTGGAGCCCAGTCCCTTGCCGTGTATGACACGCACGCAGCGTAGGCCGAGCTTCTTGCATTCTTTAAGAAATACAATCAGATAAGCCTTGGCTTCGTCGCTGGTCAGGCCGTGCAGGTCGACTTCTCCCTGGATCACCCAGTGGCCGCGCCGCAATTTTTTCAGGGTTAACGGTGCCATGCCGGGCCTCAGATAGGAAAGCTCCTCGCCGGTTTCTGCCAGTTCCCAAGGGATGTGGTCGCTGAGGCTATCTGCCAGGGCCTGTCTTTCGTCGTGCAGGGTTTGCCGGGGGGTAGGGTAGGGGCGGTGCGAGGGGAAAACGGTTTTGCCGCTATCCGGCAAAGGTCTGGCGTCGCCGACAGTGGCGCGGAACAGGCTGGATTCTTCTTTGGACAAAGGCGGCGCTGATTCGCCGCCCTTGTGTACTTTGGAATATTTGCTTTTTTCTGTCACTTGCTCAAGTTGTCGAGATAGCGCTCGGCGTCGAGCGCTGCCTGGCATCCTGTGCCGGCGCTGGTGATGGCTTGGCGGTAGATATGGTCCTGCACGTCGCCGGCGGCGAAGACGCCGTCGATGCTGGTG
Organism: Pseudomonadota bacterium; assembly: GCA_021792335.1. Classification (GTDB taxonomy): domain Bacteria; phylum Pseudomonadota; class Gammaproteobacteria; order Burkholderiales; family Sulfuricellaceae; genus Sulfuricella. The sequence goes on from JAJYUW010000012.1 coordinate 22,485, forward strand.
AGGGTGGCATTGCCCTTGTTGCCGCCGCGGGTGACGATGTAGCCGCCCTCCAGTTCGAGCTGCCCCTGGAACAGGTCGGTGTTGGGCTTGTGGCCGATGGCGATGAAGATGCCCTGCAGGGAAATTTCCTTGGTGCTGCCGTCATTGACATTTTTGATGCGCATGCCGGTAACGCCGGTCTTGTCGCCCAGCACTTCGTCCAGTTCGCTGAACGCTTCGAGGCTGATGTTGCCATTCTTGATTCTGTCGTGCAGCTTGTCGACCAGGATTTTTTCCGCCTTGAAGGTGTCGCGGCGGTGCACCAGGGTGACGTGCTTGGCGATGTTGGCCAGATACAGCGCTTCCTCCACGGCGGAATTGCCGCCGCCGACCACGGCGACGTCCTGGTTCTTGTAGAAAAAACCGTCACAGGTGGCGCAGCCGGACACGCCCTTGCCCATGAAGGCCTGCTCGGAAGGCAGGCCGAGGTATTTGGCGGATGCGCCGGTGGAGATGATCAGTGCGTCGCAGGTATAGGTGCCGGAGTCGCCGATCAGGGTGAAAGGTTTTTCGGTGAGCTTGGCGGTGTGGATATGGTCGAAAATGATCTCGGTGTTGAAGCGCTCGGCGTGCTTCAGAAAACGCTCCATCAGTTCCGGCCCCTGCACGCCCATGACGTCAGCAGGCCAGTTATCCACCTCGGTGGTGGTGGTGAGCTGACCGCCTTGCTGCATGCCTGTGATCAGGACGGGGGAGAGATTGGCGCGGGCGGCGTAGATGGCGGCGGTATAGCCGGCGGGGCCGGAGCCCAGGATGAGTAATTTGCAGTGTTTTACGGACATGCTACGGGTTCTCCTGAAAAAATAAGGTTAAAGCAAAGGCGGGAATATTGCCACACCCAATCAGGTAGGTGTGAATAGGCGATTCCATTATTTAGAATAATTCTAACACATCTATTGCAAGGATGTTTGGGGAAATTCATGGTTTGAAGGATCCGACCTGTATTTGCAGATCAAGTTAAACTCAAGGAATTTCAAGCTGAAAATCTGATCGGCCAGAAGTCTTAACATATTATAAAATAATAAAAAGCTTATTCCAACTTTCAAAACTTATGTGATGTTCCCGATCGCCCGTGCGCGGAGGAGGATTACAATTCGGGACTAACAAACCCGCTGTGGCAGGAGTCCGTCTATACATTGAAACATTTTTGCGGTTATAATTCGCCGATTCGCGCAATGCAATAGACGACTTAATTGCTACGGATATCCCTTGGCAGGGGCGAGAGCAAGAAAAAGCGGTATTCCGAATGGAGCGCTTCATAGTGGAGCACCAAATTCGGACCGGCGAAACATCCCGGTTCTCGTGTGTCGAGCCCTTTAACTGTTGCTTGCCTGCAAGGTTGCTCCTCGATACGCATGCTCTATGGAAAAACTTGTTGCCTAAAAAAGGATATTAAGACCATAAAAACCTGGATTATCCAGGGAACAATGAATTGATGGCACACCGTTCCCGAAATATTTTTGAGCGTGGCGACACCCTCCCCGCTCAGCTATTCTGGAACGTGACCTAAAAATGCCTACGTTTTCCCAACTCAAATGTTTAGGAGGTTTCACGATGAGCAGCAATAGCAGTAGTAAGAGTTTTATTCACTTCAGTTTCCTGCCGCAAGCCCAGAAAATGCTGTACACCCTGGTATTGTTGGTGCTGGGTACGGGCTACATGATGGCCATGGCGCAGATCTACATCACCCACGCAGGGCTGGATGGAAAACCGGGTCTCAGCATAGATGATATCATCATCGGCTATAGCGGAAGCAAAGGCGCTACACGTTTGGAAACCGCGCTGGGCGGCCCGATGAAAGGCATGGCGCCGGATGCCGATCGCAATGCCATGGTCGCCTGGATTCATGCCGGCGCCAGCAAGGAGGAATTCGATGCAAAGATCAAACCTATCGTCGAACAGCGCTGTGTCGTCTGCCACAGTGGTAGCAACGCCAACATCCCCAAGGTGACCGACTTCGATACTGTGTCCAAGCTGGTGGTCATGGATACCGGCATGAGCATACCCACCCTGATCAGGGTATCGCACATCCACCTGTTCGGCCTCACCTTTATCTTCTTCATTACCGGCACGATCTTCGTCCACGCCTACATGCGCCCTGTGTGGTTCAAGTGCCTAGTGGTCGGCGTACCCTTCATCGGCATCCTGTTGGATATCGCCTCCTGGTACCTGACCAAAGTCTACCGTCCGTTCGGCTGGGTGGTGGTGGTGAGCGGCGGCTTTATGGGCTTGTCTTTCGCCATCCAGTGGGTGGCTTCCATCTATCAGATGTGGCTCTACAAGCTCCCTAAGGAAATGGCAGATAAAGGCGGTCAGATTCCCGGCCTGGGAGGCTAACCGAGATGCCGCCCGCCAGCGCGGGCGGCGTAGGAAGAAAGTGACTAAGGGCCTGTCACGGAATATGTGTTTACATTTATTTCGTGACAGGCCCTTCACATGTCTGAGCCCTACGGAACTCCTTCATGCTCCTAGTCAAGCGGCATTTCAGCGCCGTCTTAGCCATTGAGCGAGGCGTAATAAGCAGCGAATGAGGCTGGTTCTCGCTTGAGAGGGCGCGTATCAGCTCATCCCGTTCCAGCGGTTGTGCCATGAAGGCATGCTCCATGTTGTGTGCAAGCAAGTGTGCAACTCACCATCTCGGGCGTTTTTCCACAGAATGTCCAGCCGCATCTCAGCTTGATTCGCCACCCGTTTCCGCAGCAGTGTCAGTTCTCCAGTGTTATTGCCAGACCCCGGCCACGCATGGCGAAGCTGGTCAGATAGTCCATGTGGGGAGAGGCTGCGGCCCCCCAGGGGCGTTGTCCACGCTGATTTCGATCCAGTTGCGCTATGTCTTGGCGGGGCATGTGCAGCAAACATGCTGAGGGCGTGACATGCATGGTGACGCGCTAAGACTTTTGCCGTGATGGCCCATTATGTCAACCTATCAAGAATTAATACGTTAAAATAAATGACATTTATTCCGCGTCGGATCTTGGTTGCAGGGTACGGAAAATTATGGGATTCAGAATCCCTTTTGAGGTTTCCTTCGGAAAAACGGTGCGCTATACTAAGCGTTCATTGGATGTTGCACTTTGTTGTGAGTCTGCGGGATGGTCAAAACCGGATCGCTTTGGAAGATCACCCCGGATGCTTTGAAAATGCCAGTACTGGATATATTCCAGATTCGTTCCCGGAAACGTTTTTTAATTGTCATGATAAATAAACGAATCTACTGATGGAAAGGAGAAGGTGTACGCGAAATAAATCAGTTAAAAAGGTCTTGTTAACTTAATTTTTTAAATCAATTAAAGGATGAAATATGAAAGCTACTTTGATCACTGTTGTTTCCGCCGCCGCCATGCTGGTCGCCAGCCAAGGTTTTGCCGCTGACGGCAAGGCTGTTTACGATGCTTCCTGCGCCGCTTGCCACTCCACAGGTGCCGCCGGCGCTGCGAAAGTGGGCGACAAGGCTGCTTGGGCGGCTCCCATCAAGAGCGGCAAGGATGCGTTATATACCATCGCGCTGAAGGGCAAAGGAGCGATGCCTGCCAAGGGCGGCAATGCCAGCCTTAGCGATGCGGACGTGAAGGCTGCGGTAGATTACATGATTGCTCAATCCAAGTAATCTTTGTAATAAAGAAAGGCGCAGGGCTTTGCCCTGCGCCTTTTTACTTAGGCGAGGAAAATAAGGAAACGGGGTATAAGGCCGTGGCGGTGATCAGTTCAAGGTTCGTAGATAGGCAATAACATTCAGGATGTCTTGGTCGCTTAAAATCCCCTGAAAGGCGGGCATGGCGTTTTTTCCGGACTTGATGGCGGTCAGTAGCATCATATCAGGTCGCAGCAGGCCTTCGTTTCGGGCGAAGCCTGGGGCGCCTGGCATGACGCTGACGCCTGATGCACCGTGGCATGCGGCGCAATGCGAGGCATAAAGATTGCCGCCTTTGATCATGTCCGCCGCGTGAGAAGCGCCTGAGCCTAGCGCCAACAGGAGAGGCGCAAGCAGCCTTAGCTTGGTAAAGCGGACTTTCAATATTTCAATTCGCATGATTATTTCCCTTGTCCTTGTTCGGTTTGTTTTTTGCTTTCCCCTGCAGCCGCGGCTTTTTCGAGGGCATGTGCCTTGGCTTCCCATAATTGTGCCTGCTTCGGATCCGCCGTCAGACCCAATTCACCTGTCCGGTATGACTGGGCCAGCAACTTTACGGCCAGCAGATAATCCTTTTCCGCGGCAAGCGTAATCCAGTATAACGCCTGCTTTGGATCTTTCTCAATACCCTCGCCGAGGGCATACATGCGGCCCAGGCCGAATTCGCCCGCGGCGTTGCCTTGGTCGGCGGCCTTGCGAAACCAGGTGACGGCTTCCTCGTTAAATTCCGAGACGTCCAGGATTTCCCCGAGACGGGCCTGGGCGGGGGCATATCCCTCGCTTGCGGCCTTTTTGAAAAGGGGTATGGTTTTTGTCAGGTCGCCCGTGCGGAAGGCTTCTTCCGCGCGCTCCGTGTCCTGTGCCGGATCCGCCATCGCGGCCGAGGATAACAGGCCGAACGTCAAAAAGCCGATCCAAAATAACTGGCCGTGTCTTGCCCCCATCGTTACACCTCCCTGTTTGGCATCTTGTAGCTGTTTGAACTGTTAAAAGTACGTAAAAGCAATATTAATACAGCCTGGTTTCAGTCCTGCCGGATTTCGTGACGGGAATAGTGACTTTCCGGCAGCAACTTCTGGCCCTCGAGTTCTTCCAGCTTCCGGTACAGACTGGACAAGCCGATGTCGAGTTTTTGCGCGGCGGCGCGCCGATCGCCGTCGGCCTCTTCGATTGTTCGGAGAATAAGGATCGCCTCATATCTTCGCATCTGCTCGCGCAATGTGCCGGAAGGCTGGAAGCTTTCGCCGGGGTGAGACGGCTGAGCGACTTTGGTGATTTGCGGCGGCAGGTCGGCAAGTGTGATGCGTTCCCCGTCCGCCAGGATGAGCGCGCGGTCGATGGCGTTTTCCAACTCGCGCACATTGCCCGGCCAGTCGTGGTTCACCAGAAGATCCTCCACAGCCGGATCGAGCGAGATTCTCTGCCCGTTGCCCAGGCGCTGTATGCTGCGCTGGAGCAGGAACCTTACGAGGGCAGGGAGGTCCTGGCGTCGTTCTCGTAGCGGTGGCACGTGGATGTGAAAGACGCTGAGCCGGAAATAGAGGTCTTCGCGAAATTTGCCTTGGGCGACCATTTCGCCCAGATCGCGATTTGTGGCGGCGATGATCCGCACATCCACGCGCCGCGCCTGCTCGCTGCCCACGGGACGCACCTCCTTGTGCTCGATCACGTGCAGCAGTTTCACTTGCAATGCGAGGGGGAGTTCGCCGATTTCGTCCAGGAAAATAGTGCCGCGCTCCGCCTCCAGGAACAGCCCCTTTCTGGCCTTGTCTGCACCGGTGAAAGCGTTCCGGGTGTGGCCGAAAAATTCGCTTTCCGCCAGGTTCTCGGGAATGGCGCCGCAGTTGACGGGGATGAAAGGTGCGTCGGCGCGTTGGCTCTGCTGGTGGATCAGGCGTGCGACCACCCCCTTGCCGGTGCCGCTCTCGCCGGTAATGAGCACCGTGCTGTTGGTAGGCGAAACCTTGGCTACCATGCGCTCTACCTCGCGCATGGCGGGGGAGTTGAAACTGAACACTTCCTCGCCGGCGCCCAGCACCAGCTTGCGCAACACCTGGTTTTCCGCGCGCAGTCCGCGCAGGTCGCCTACCTTGGACAGCCGGTGCAGCAGTTCTTCGTTGTTGAGGGGTTTGATCATGTAATCGACCGCCCCCGCCTTCATGGCTTCGATCGCCGTGTCCACGGAGGCGTAGGCGGTCATCATGATAAACGCCGTATCGATGCCGGCGACACGTGCCTGACGCAGTAGCTCGATGCCACTCAGGTCTGGCATGTTGATGTCGCACAAGGCAATATCCACGTCTCCCCGGGAAAGTCTTTCCAGGGCCGCGTTGCCGCCGCCCGCCTGCTCTACGGAATAACCCGCTTTGCGCAGGCGGGCCGCCACCACTTGACGGATGGCCGGTTCGTCATCGACTACGAGCAGTTGCAGCGATGTCATTGCGTATCGACCTCGTCATCTGCGGGCAGGGGAAGGCATACCCGCACCCGCGTCCCCATGCCGGGCGTGGAGTCGATTTCTATCGTGCCGCCATGCCCGGTCACGATGGAGTAGCAGAGCGACAGGCCCAGTCCGGTCCCTCTGCTTTTGGTGGTAAAGAAGGCCTCTAGCGCACGGTTTAGGGTGCCACGGTCCATGCCGCAACCGTTGTCCATCACGGTAAGGCGCACATTGCCGCCGGACACTTCGCTGTGCAAGGTGATCTCCCGCGGGCGGTCTTCCACGGACTCCAGAGAGTCGGCAGCGTTGATCAGCAGGTTCATGATCACTTGCGTGAGCTGGTCGGCCACGCCGTAAATCGCCGGCAACTGGCTGTCCAGATTGAGCCGCAGGTTTACCCGGCGCATCCTTTTGTCGTAACCCATCAGGCCGGCTGCCGTCCGCACCAGTGCATTCAAGTCCAGCAACTGGCGCTCTGCCGGCTGGGGCGCGGCGAATCCCGATATTTCGCGGGTGATCGCGGAAAGGCGCTGGATCTGGGCCTGCAGCATGCCCGGATTGCAGGCTCTGCCTACCACCCTGCACTCGCGTGAGTTCTGCTTGTCGACCATTTCCTGCACCACGCCGGACATGGCTGCAATGGGATTGCCGATTTCGTGGGCCACGCCGGCGGCCAGCGCGCCTACGGCCGCCATCTTCTCCTGGTGGAAATAACTCTGGCGCGCGACCACCAGTTCCTTTTCCCGCTCGTCCAGGGCGCCCGCCATGTGGTTCACCGCCTGCATCAATTCGCCCACCTCGTCGTTGCGGTTCACGGGGATGGGTTCGCTCCGCTCTCCCTCGATGATGTCCAGCGCCCGGTCTTTCAGGGTATACAGGTCCTTGGTGAGCCGCGTGAAAAACAACCCGATGATGGCGCCTAGCAAGACAACGCCGAACAACCCAAACAGCAGCGAGGTCATCGCCGCCGCATCGGATTCCGCGCGGAAATGCTCCGCCATTGCCTTTTGTTTTTGCCGGTATTGCTCAAGCTGCTGGGCGAGCTCGTTCTTGGCCTTGAGCAATTCGGTACGCAGCGCGGCCAATTCGACCTCGGAGGGGTTCGCGGCGGCCCGCGCCATTGCCCGCTCGACCTCGGCGAAATTCACACTGGTAATAGGGAAGCGCTTCGTCAGTTCGGCGTTTTTATCCTTGAGTACCTCGAAATGCGCCTGGGTGCGCTGCAACCCCGATTTCTGGTCCGCAACGTTCGCATTGACGTAAACCGCCACGATAGTGTGAAAGGCGGCTATATCTACTTGCCTGAGCTGTCCCTCGATCTCGTAGATATCCTGCAACTCTCCAAACTCGTTTAGCAGATGCGCTTTTTCGTACAAGATGAAAGCGGCGAGGAGCACCGCGTATGTCACGACTGAGGCGAACGCCAGGAACCCCTTGATTCTAAGCGGAACTTTCGAGACCATGTGCCTCACCCCAGCAAAGGGATTCTCATCCCTTTCCTTCGCAGCGGTAGGCCCGACAGCGATTTCGGCCATCGAGATAGTCATTTTGGTTTGCTCAAACAGAAGATATTCGATTAATGAACGCCATGCCCGGCACGTTCATAATCAGCGTTTTTCATTCCCCTTGGCGGAGGAGGTGCCGGTTCGGGTTTAATTTGGTTAAATCTATTTATCTGGACAGTATGCGGATTATGACATTCAGTGCATACCCACCATCTCTTCTTGCCGCCCGTAGCC
>JAJYUW010000130.1 GCA_021792335.1 Pseudomonadota bacterium
CCGCCGGTGATTTCCCGGTGGGTGCCGTATTGCGCCTTGATCTCGCGCGGCATCAGGAATTCCACCGTGGCGCCCAGGGCGTCGCCGCAGGCCAGGCCGAGATAGGCGCCGAGGGCGCGGTCATGTAGCTTCTGCAATTGAAAAATCCTGTTTACCGCAAAGGGCGCAAAGGTTCGCAAAGTAAACCAATGCTATATTGGCTTGATTACTTTTGCGAGTTGGACGACAGGTCGCCCATCCCTGCCCACCCCGTTTCCTTTGCGTTCCTTCGCGTCCTTTGCGGTTAAAAGCTTTTTTGTTGTTTAAAAATAACTCATGGTCACCCGGTAATCGCCGCCGATCACAAGGTACTCGCCCTCGCCCTTGAGCGGGTGCCTGTCCAGCAGGTCGTTGAAAAACAGGATTTTCACCAGCGGTACCTGGGCTTCCAGGATGGTGTCGCCGAATTCGTCGGCCACAATCCGGTTGGCGGTAAACGACACCAGGTTGTTCTGGCGGATGACGGCGTTGCGTTTGTCCAGGCGTTCGATGATACGGTGTTCGTCGAAGCCGTTGATGCCGCGATAAAGGGTGAGGTGGCGCCGTCCCGGCGAAAACCAGCGAGCCAGCATGAATTGGCAAAATTCGTACAGCAGGTCGAGTTGCAGGTTGATGCTGTTGTTGTGGAAGCGGCTCGACATCTTCTCTTCCACATAGGCAATCCATGCCGGGGAGGGAAAACGGTCCAGCGCTTCCTTGTGGAAGGTGGGCAGCAGACCGAAGCGGCTCTCGACCCAAGCTTTCAATACCGCGCCTTCCGGGCCGTTGGAGTCGAACCCCCAGCCTTGCAGCAGGCGCCGGTAGCTGGTCCGGAAGCGGCGCTTCCCCGCCCCCTCGTCGCCGGACACGGCGTTGCCGTCCAGCCCGAACAGCAGGCTCATGTAGTGTCCGAAAACCTCCCCCGCCTCGGCAATGCTCGGCGCTTCGGCCAGGGTCTCGAAGAACTGCCGGTTCATCTCGCGCACGCCGTTGATGGATAGAGGCAGGGGGTACTCGTTGAAAGCGGCGCTCGCCAGCAGACCGGTTGGAATGCCCACCAGGTTGGTGCTGTGTCCTTTGAAGTTGTCGTGTTTTCCGTCCATGGCGAGGGGTGCAGCAAGTTTTGTTCCTGCATTGACCTGGGTTAATTTTTTACCGCAGAGACGCGGAGGCGCAGAGAAGAGCTTTCCTGATAGCCTTATTTGACGGCCATTCCAATGCTTTGCCTTTCTCTGCGCTTCCGCGCCTCTGCGGTTGATGTTGTCGGATGTGAGAATTCGAAGACTTCCCGACATCGCAATCCGGTTTGTCGGCTTTGCGACACAAGATTTCCAGCCCCTGATAATCGACAAAACAATTTTATAAACATGGTGTTATATGATTTATTCTGGACTTGGCACGGTGGTTGCATAAGCGTTGAGCGAGGCAGGTTGCACGGCAGCAAACCGAACCGGATTTTTAATTTTTGACGAAGGAGAAAATGATGAGCGCACTTAGACAAATCGCATTTTACGGCAAGGGGGGGATCGGCAAGTCCACCACGTCCCAAAACACCCTGGCGGCCCTGGCCGAGATGGGCCAGAAAATCCTGATCGTCGGCTGCGACCCGAAGGCCGACTCTACCCGTCTGATCCTGCACGCCAAGGCGCAGGACACGGTGCTCTCCCTGGCTGCCGAAGCAGGTAGCGTGGAAGACCTGGAAATCGAGGACGTGCTGAAGTTCGGCTACCGCAATATCAAGTGCACCGAGTCCGGTGGACCTGAGCCTGGCGTGGGCTGTGCCGGCCGCGGCGTGATCACCGCCATCAATTTCCTCGAAGAGAACGGTGCCTACGACGATATGGATTACGTTTCCTACGACGTGCTCGGCGACGTGGTGTGCGGCGGCTTCGCCATGCCCATCCGCGAGAACAAGGCGCAGGAGATCTACATCGTGATGTCCGGCGAGATGATGGCGATGTATGCCGCAAACAACATCTCCAAGGGCATTCTCAAGTACGCCAACGCCGGCGGCGTGCGCCTGGGCGGGCTGATCTGCAACGAGCGCCAGACCGACAAGGAACTGGAGCTGGCAGAAGCCCTGGCGAAGAAGCTGAACACCCAGCTGATCCACTTCGTGCCGCGCGACAATGTGGTCCAGCACGCCGAACTGCGCCGCATGACGGTGCTGGAATACGCGCCGGATTCCAAACAGGCCGAAGAGTATCGTCAACTGGCCCAGAAAATCCATGCCAACGCCGGCAAGGGCACCATCCCGACCCCGATCACCATGGACGAGCTGGAAGACCTGCTGCTCGAGTTCGGCGTGATGGAACAGGTGGACGAGTCCATCATCGGCAAGGCGGCCGCGGCGTAGGCCATTAACCACAGAGCGAAGGTAGGAGCGCCGCTGGCGGTGCGAATGGCTGACCGTATTCGCGCCGCCAGCGGCGCTCCTACGAAATCAAGGAGTTTGAAATGACTACAGACGTCAAAGCCAGAAACAAGGAAGTGATCGAGGAAGTGCTCGCTGCCTATCCGGAGAAATCCGCCAAAAAACGTGTCAAGCACCTCAATGTGCATGAAGAAGGCAAGCCCGATTGCGGCGTAAAGTCCAACATCAAGTCGCTGCCCGGCGTGATGACCATACGCGGCTGCGCTTATGCAGGTTCCAAGGGCGTGGTGTGGGGCCCGATCAAGGACATGATCCACATCAGCCACGGTCCGGTGGGTTGCGGCCAGTATTCCTGGGCGTCGCGCCGCAACTACTTCATCGGCGTGACCGGCGTGAACGCCTTCGGCACCATGCAGTTCACCTCCGACTTCCAGGAAAAGGACATCGTGTTCGGCGGCGACAAGAAGCTGGACAAGCTGATGGACGAAGTCGAGGCCCTGTTCCCGCTGAACAACGGCCTGTCGGTGCAGTCCGAATGCCCGATCGGACTGATCGGCGACGACATCGAAGCGGTGTCGAAGAAGAAGGCCAAGCAGATCAACAAGACCATTGTGCCGGTGCGCTGCGAGGGTTTCCGCGGGGTGTCGCAATCCCTCGGCCACCACATCGCCAACGACGCGGTGCGCGACTGGGTGCTCGAAGGCTCGGCGGCGAAGACCAGGGAATTCGAAGGCACTCCTTATGATGTGGCGATCATCGGCGACTACAACATCGGCGGCGACGCCTGGTCTTCCCGCATCCTGCTGGAAGAGATGGGGCTGCGCGTGATCGCCCAGTGGTCCGGCGACGGCACCCTGAAAGAGATGGAAGCCACACCCAAGGCCAAGTTGAATCTTATCCACTGCTACCGCTCGATGAACTACATCTCGCGTTACATGGAAGAGAAGTACGGCATTCCCTGGCACGAGTACAACTTCTTCGGTCCGACCAAGATCGCCGAGAGCCTGCGCGCCATCGCCGCCCATTTCGACGACAAGATCATGGAAGGTGCGGAGCGGGTGATCGCCAAGTACCAGCCGCTGACCGATGCGGTGATCGCCAAGTACAAATCTCGTCTCGAAGGCAAGACCGTGATGCTCTACGTCGGCGGCCTGCGTCCGCGCCACGTGGTCGGCGCCTACGAGGATCTGGGCATGGAGATCGCCGGTACCGGCTACGAGTTCGGCCACAACGACGACTACCAGCGCACCACCCACTACGTCAAGGACGGCACCCTGATCTATGACGACGTGACGGCTTTCGAGCTGGAGAAATTCGTCGAGAAGGTCAAGCCCGATCTGGTCGGTTCCGGCATCAAGGAAAAATACGTGTTCCAGAAAATGGGCGTGCCTTTCCGCCAGATGCACTCCTGGGATTACTCCGGCCCATACCACGGCTATGACGGCTTCGCCATCTTCGCCCGCGATATGGACATGGCGATCAACAGCCCGGTGTGGAGCAAGACCAAGGCGCCATGGAAATCGTAGGAGCGCCGCTCGCGGCGCGAACAATTCCGGCCTGGTAGGAGGCCCGCTTGCGGGCCGAACAAGCGAATAATTCGGCCCGCTAGCGGGCCTCCTACCAGTAAGCAAATGTAGGGTGCGCCTCGCGCACCATGGGTAAAGGTGCGTACAACGCACCCTACACGTAAAGGAGATTCAAAATGAGTCAAAGCGCAGAGAAAGTCCTCGACCACATGACACTGTTCCGCGCGCCGGAATACACGGACATGTTCGAGTCGAAAAAGACCTGTTTCGAGGGCGGTCATCCTGATGCCAAAGTCCAGGAAATTGCCGACTGGACCAAGAGCTGGGATTACCGCGAGAAGAACTTCGCCCGCGAAGCCCTGGTCATCAACCCGGCCAAGGCCTGCCAGCCTCTGGGGGCGATTTTCGCCGCCGTCGGCTTCGAGGGCACGCTGCCCTTCGTGCACGGCTCGCAGGGCTGCGTTTCCTACTTCCGCAGCCACTTCAACCGCCATTTCAAGGAACCCTCCTCGGCCGTGTCCAGCTCCATGACCGAAGACGCGGCGGTGTTCGGCGGCCTCAACAACATGGTCGACGGCTTGAGTAACAGCTACAGCCTGTACAAGCCGAAGATGATCGCGGTTTCCACCACCTGCATGGCGGAAGTGATCGGCGACGACCTCGACAGCTTCATCAAGACCGCGAAACAGAAGGGTTCCATCCCGGAAGAATTCGACGTGCCTTTCGCCCACACCCCGTCATTCGTCGGCAGCCATATCACCGGCTACGACAACATGATGAAGGGCATCCTCACCCACTTCTGGGAGAAGGCCGAGCGCAAGGAAAACGCCAAGATCAACTTCGTCGGCGGCTTCGACGGCTACACCGTGGGCAACCTGCGCGAAATCAAGCGCATGTTCGAGCTGATGGGCCTGGACTACACCATCCTGGGCGACAACAGCGATGTGTGGGATACCCCGACCGACGGCGAGTACCGCATGTACGACGGCGGCACCAAGATGGAAGCGGCCAGGGACGCGCTCAACGCCAAGGGCACCGTGTTCATGCAGAACTACGGTACGGAAAAAACCGCCGAGTACGTCAAGAGCAAGGGCCAGGAAGCGCTGGTGTTCAACCATCCGGTCGGCGTCACCGCCACCGACGAGTTCCTGATGGCGATTTCCAAGCTCACCGGCAAGGAAATTCCCGCGGCGCTGGAACTGGAACGCGGCCGCCTGCTCGACGCGATGGCCGACTCCCAGGCCTATCTGCACGGCAAGAAATTCGCCCTCTACGGCGACCCCAGCATGGTCATGGGCCTGACCGCCTTCCTGCTGGAAATGGGCGCCGAGCCGGTGCACGTGCTCGCCACCAACGGCAACAAGGACTGGGCTGCCGAGATGCAGGCGCTGCTCGACGCCTCGCCCTTCGGCCAGGGCTGCAAGGCCCATGCCGGCAAGGACCTGTGGCACATGCGCTCGCTACTGGCCACGGAACCGGTGGATTTCCTGATCGGCAACACCTACGGCAAGTTCCTCGAACGCGACATCGGTACGCCGCTGATCCGCATCGGCTTCCCGGTGTTCGACCGCCATCACCACCACCGTTCCCCGGTGTGGGGCTATCAGGGCTCGCTCAACGTGCTGGTGAAGATACTCGACAAGATTTTCGACGAGATGGATAAATCCACCAATGTACCGGGCAAGACCGACTACAGCTACGACATCATCCGTTAACTGCGGCAAAAAGTGATGGGTAATGGGTGATGCGAGGGGCTTGATGCTGCTTCCCTGTTCCTCTCACACATTACCCATTGCGCATTACACAAGGAAATAAAATGGCCAATATCACTTTTTCCTCCCCGGCGATGAAGAAGGACGTCACCGTCTACGCCGTTGCCGGCGACCGGCGCACCGTCCTGGCGCTGGCTCAGGAACATAAAATTCCAATCAACTTCGAGTGTCAGGACGGTGAGTGCGGTTCCTGCACGGTGCAGGTTACGCCCATCGGCAACAAATTTCCCATGGCTGCCCACCTGACCGAAAAGGAAAAAACCGTTCTGCTGCTGGCCGGCAAGATCACCAGGCAGCAGTGCGAGCAGATCGAAATCACGGATATTGCGCCGATGTGGCGGCTGGCTTGCCAGTACATCATACGGGACGAGGATATCCTGGTGCAGTTCTGATCGGTTCGGTCCGTCCGGGAAAAAAGCCCATCGAACGACCGATGGGCTTTTTTATCTGGCTCTTTTGAAAAACGAGTGGGTTAAGTGGCATGAGGGTTGAGCCTGTGGAAATCGAGCTTGCCGGCGATGAGGAAGATCACCGTGCGCATTGTATTGATGTTGGCATAGCCACGGGCCCTGCGCTTGGCTGCCTGGAACAAGCCATTGAGCGCT
>JAJYUW010000131.1 GCA_021792335.1 Pseudomonadota bacterium
AAGATAGTTTGGGTGTGTGAGAACAACCATCTTATCAATCCCTGGGCTAGCCACCTTCTCCTCGCTTCAAATTCAAACGCTTACGCCTCTGACTTCAACGCCATCGGGCTAAAGTAAGTGCCATTCGGCTACAGCCCCCTCTACCATGGGTGAGCGTTTATCATGCTCGATACCGCAGATTCTTATGTGAGGAACGAATGACAACAAGCGCCGCGCCACAGCAGACGCCTGCTCAGACTGACCTAAAACAGACCGAGATGGAAATCTCGACGTTTTCCAATCGCATAAACGATGTTTTGCGTAATCACTTTGCAAACCGGATCATGCGAAAGATGCTGCTCCTGCCCCAAAAGGATAGCAAGGGGAAAACGCACAAGGATGTCGTATTGTGGATGCCATCTCGATTGAGCCTCGTGATTGGCTTAGTCGCATGGTTGTTTGCATATGTCATTTTCTCCAGCATCAAGTTCCTGCCATTGACCGGATGGATCGCCCTTATTCCAGCCATATTTGTAGCTTGGCAGATTGAAACCAGGCTGCTCCCAAGGTTGTACTTTTCTGGATACCGTTTCCGCCTAATGCGGATGGAACGACGGTTGGATGGCGAAGAGTTTTCAGACGAATATACCGTCGCTCGCATAGACGACAGCCCCACGGGCTTCGCGCCGGAATATTGGAAACCAGTTCGTGGAGTCGAAGCGGGACACATGGTGGTTTCAGTCAATGATAGAAACAAAGTGGGCGTTGCAATAATACATTTACAAACGGAAGGCAAACTTGCTGTGTCGTCATGGCGACGGGACTTATACAAGGATAATGTCCTGCCACCTTTGTCCGAAGAAATAAAGACGCTGGCGTATGAGTTCGATAATGCCTGCGACAAGTATTTGCAAGTGGCGAAGAAACTCGAAGCCAACCGTGCGTTGCGATCAAAGAAGAATGAGCCAGCGAAACGAGAGCCGCAAGATTTAGAACTTATCTGGAAAGGCGTAGCGATAGCGCCTGATGTGAAGAATAGGCTAATCGGATTGGCTACACACTTCGCCGACGGCAGCGCCGCCGCGTCTCGCGGTTTGCTGTTATACGGCCCACCGGGCACGGGCAAAACGATGATTGCAAAAACGCTGGCGGAAAGCATGGGGTGCGCGTTCTTTCCGCTTTCGTTACCCGACATCAAGGCGGGCTACATCGGGCAGAGTGGCGAAAAGGTCAAGGAACTATGGCAACGTGCATTGGCCCAACCACGGGCAGTATTGTTTGTTGATGAGTGCGAAGGTGTTTTCAGTCGTCGCGGCGGCGTTAATACGGACAGCTTCTCAGAGGAAATCGTACAAGCGTTCCTATCGCAATGGGACGGTTTCTCCAAGCAGACTACTGTATGGGTTGTGGGTGCAACTAATCGCCGCGACCTGATCGACCCGGCCATTTTGTCCCGCTTTGGAGAAGAAGTCGAAATCGGTTTGCCAGATGAACAGCAGCGTCTAGACATATTCAGGAACGAACTAAAGCGCAAGGGGATGGATTGCGAATTGCCGCCGAAAACCGCCGAACTGACGCAAGGCCTATCGGGGCGCGAAATTGAAACACTGGCGGGTCGCTTGGCGCGTGAGCAATCGGGAAACCAGATCACTGATGACGTGTTATCTCGTTATACACAAGCATTCCGCAAACAAGGCTCCACCCAAACGGATAGCAGTGCAGTGTGGGAAAATCTCGTGCTTTCCGAAGTCGTACTGAAAGATCTAAAAACGATCGCGGGGCTTTTGAAGCAAGCAGAAACCTTCACCAAACGCGGCTTCAATGTACCGAGGGGACTGATGCTATTTGGACCGCCGGGCACGGGAAAGACTCAAATCGCTCGTACTTTGGCGAACGAAACAGGATTGAAGTTCATTGCGGCATCGACAGCAGACATGAAAGCCGCATTTGTCGGCCAAAGCGGTCAAAAGGTACGAGAACTATTCGAACGTGCCCGCGAATCGGCGCCCTGTTTGCTCTTTCTCGACGAACTGGACATTGTTGCTCCCACACGCGGAACTGAGGGCAACAGCGACCAGTTTACACAAGAGATTGTGGGGCAGTTGCTGCAAGAAATGGATGGCGTAAAAGCGCAAGCGCAGTCTGTATTTGTTCTGGCTGCGAGTAACCGTATAGATCAAATCGATTCGGCGGTGCTATCGCGCTTCCCAAGAAGAGTAGAAATTCCCATTCCAGACTTAGGTGCGCGCCAGAAATTATTGCAGATACTTCTGAAGTCAAAGCCAGTCGCATTCGATCTTGAAGAGGCTTCTGGCTATCTGGCCGAACGGGGCGAGGGATTGAGTGGTCGTGATCTCCGTAACTGGATCGAGCAAGCGGAACAGAATGCGTTAGGGCGCGCTATCGAGGCAGAGAATCCAGATTTGGCGACGATTACCATGAATGATTTCCGTTGAAACCTGCCGCTTATGATGCGCGGCCGTGTGGCGATCTCGTAACCCTCAACGGCATCGGCTTGGGCGGCGAGGGCAGGGCGAGCACTATCGTCCCCAATGGCCTTCAAAGTCGAACGAAAGCTGCCGCTGGTGCCTGATGGCGAGCAGGTGAATCGCTCCGCCGATCGGCGCGTAGAGCAGCAGGTGGTCCCGATGCGGCCGGGGCGTTGCGGGCCGGCCGCGCCGTCAGGCAGGATGAGCCGAGAACTGATCGGCCACCGCCCACCACCGGCCGGCCTCTCTCACGAAGAAGAACAGATCGCGCCCGCCCATGTCGATGGTCTGGCCGTTCATGTCGAAGGACATGTCGAAGTCGTAGGCCACCACGGCGGCGTCGCCATACACCCGGATGACGGGGTCGATCTCGCGCCAGCGGTGGATGCGGGCGGCCGTCGCGAAATTCTTCCAGCTCGCCACGCAGGCGTCCCTGCCTTCGATCCGGTGCCGCTCGGTGGCGGTGACGGCGACCATGTCGGCGTGAAAGTATTGCGTCAGGTCGTCCGGGTTGCCCCGGGTCCATGCGTCGTTGAGGGCGCGCAGCGTGTCCCATATTTCCTGTTGCACAGGGTCATCGAAGGCGGGCGTGGGCATGATGGATTCCTCGTCGGTCAGTTGAGCTGGAGCAGGGATCGAAAGCCGTCGCCCGCCAGGGTCCGGCGCAGCCTGGCGACGAGATCGGGGGCATCGACGAACGGGTGATCGCGGTAGAGGGCGGTGTTGGCGTCGGCGACCAGGCGGCCGAACGTCTCGTGTCCCTGTGCCGAAATATCCCTGATGCGCGCGTAGTGCGCCCCGACGAAAACGAGATGCGCGGGATCGACCACGCCGTCCCGCACGAAAGCCCGGGTCTTGCGCGCGCAGCGACAGGGGTTGCGCGGGTCGACCAGGCCGCAGCGGCCTTGCATGAAGGCACTCAACTCCTGTCGCGCGCGGGACAGACGCTGCCGGAAGTTGTCCTTGCCGATGTCCAGTACCTGGCTGCCCACGGTATCGCTGAGCTCGAAGATTTCCCCCAGAACGAACACCAGGCGCTGGCCGCGCTCCAGGCAGAGCAGCATGCCCATCATGCAGCCCAGCCTGGCTTCCTCCACCAGCAGGCGGCGCTCGGGTTCGGAGCCGTAGCCGGCGCCCAGGTCCTCGTCGGCCGCCTTGGCCAGGTAGTCGGCGTAGCAGTCGAAGCCGTGCACCAAGAGTTCCGGCCGGCTACGCTTGCGTTCGAGCAGGAGGTTGAAGGCGATGCGGTAGGCCCAGGTGCGGAAAGCGCTGTCGCCCCGAAACGCGGACAGGTGCGTGACGATCTTCAGCAGGCTCTCCTGCGTGGCCTCCTCGGCGTCTTGCGGCTGCTGCAGCACGCGCAGCGCAACGTTGTACAGCCAGGCCTGGTGGCGGCGCAGCAGGCGGTTCAGCGCCGCGCTATCGCCGGCCAGCGCCAGCGCCACCAGATGCTCGTCGGCGGCCTCGCCCTGGTGGCAGATGTGACGGGTGGTGCGTTTCATAGCCCTTTAGACGGGAGCCGGGCGCAGACCGTGACGGTTCCCGAGGAAAAATTTCAGCGGGCGCGAGCGTGGCCGTGCAGTTCGGGCAGGAACACCGCGAGCAGGCCGATCAGCGGCAGGAAGGAGCAGAACTGGTAGATGGCGACGATGCCCCACAGGTCGGCGAACTGGCCGAGCAGCGCCGCGCCGATGCCGCCCAAGCCGAAGGCCAGGCCGAAGAACAGCCCGGAGACGGTGCCGACCTTGCCGGGGATCAGTTCCTGCGCATAGACGATCATCGCCGGAAAGGCGGAAGCCAGCATGAAGCCGATGATCATGGTCAGGACGGCGGAGAGCTGCAGGCCGACGTAGGGCAGGGCCAGCGTGAAGGGCGCGATGCCCAGGATCGACACCCAGATCACCTGCCGGCGCCCGATGCGGTCTCCGATCGGCCCGCCCAGCAGCGTCCCGAGCGCCACCGCGCCCAGGAAGTAGAACAGGTGATATTGCGCGGTCTGGGTGCCGACGCCGAAGCGGTGAATCAGATAGAAGATCAGGTAGCTGTTGATGCTCGCCAGGTAGAAGAACTTCGAGAACATCAGCGCCACCAGCACCAGCAGCGTCTGTATCACCCGGCGGCGCGGCAGCGGCAGGGCAACGGGACCGGCCGCCTTTTTCGGCAGCCGGTGCTGGTGCCGGTACCAGCGTCCGACCCCGGTGAGGATGATCATCGCCAGCAAGGCCGCCAGCGAGACCCAGGCCACGCTCTTCTGGCCGTGCGGGAAGATCAGCCACGCGGCGAGCAGCGGTCCCGCCGCGGCGCCGGTGTTGCCGCCCACCTGGAATATGGACTGCGCCAGCCCGTGCCGGCCCCCCGAGGCCATGCGCGCCACGCGCGAGGACTCCGGATGGAAGATGGAAGAACCGGTGCCGACCAGCGAGGCGGCGAGCAGGACTACGGGGAAGCTCGACGCCACCGACAGCAAGAGCAGGCCCGAGAAGGTGCAGCCCATGCCCAGCGCCAGGGAAAAGGGTTGCGGATGCCGGTCGGTGTAAGCGCCGACGATCGGCTGCAGCAGCGATGCGGTCATCTGGTAGGTCAGGGTGATCAGGCCGATCTGCGCGAAACTGAGCTGGAACTCCGTCTTGAACAGCGGATAGATGGCGAGCAGCAGCGACTGCATCATGTCGTTGAGAAAATGCGAGAAGCTGATGGCGCCCAGCACCTTGAAAACGGTGTCGCCCGCCGGGCCGGGAATTGCGGCTGTTGCCGATGCGGCTTTCATCGAGAGCTTCTTTCGGAAATTTTCGGGGGATTACGAACTGCAGGAGAGCATCGAGCAGCCGGCGCGGTTCCTGGCCCAGTCCGGCCGGCGCTGGGCGAAGCGCTCGCGGCCGGGCTGGTCGTCGTAGGGGCGGCGCAGGACGTCGAGCAGTTCGCGGACGCCGGCATCGTCGCCCTGTTCGGCGCGATCGATGGCCTGCTGCGCCAGATAATTGCGCAGCACGTAGCGCGGGTTGGCGGCGCGCATCCGTTCCCGCCGTTGTTCCGGCGTCAGGCGATCGCGGCGCAGCCGCGCCGCATAGTCGGCGAGCCAGGCGCTGAACGCCGGTTCGGCCTGGCGCCGCTTTTCCTCGTCGTAGAAGGCGTCGGCGAGCGGCGCCAGCGTCGGCTGGTGGGGATCGATTTCCGACAGGGCGCGGAAGAACAGGGTCATGTCGACCTCGGCCGATTGCAGCAGGGCGTGGAGCGCCTGCATGCGTTCCGCGTCCGCGTCCAGGCACTCGCCCAGGCCGAGCTTGGCCGCGATGTTGCCGCGCAAGGCGGCGGCGAGCGCATCGCGATAGCGCGCGAGCCCCGCGTGCAGGGGCTCGGGGCCGGCGAACAGCGGCACCAGCGCCGCCGCCAGCCGGGCGAGATTCCAGTGGGCGACCTCGGCCTGGTTCCCGTAGCGGTAGCGGCGGCCCTCGGCATCGGTGGTGTTGGGCGTCCACTCCGGGTCGAAGTCGTCTATCCAGCCGTAAGGGCCGTAGTCGATGGTCAGGCCGAGGATGGACAGGTTGTCGGTGTTCATCACTCCATGGACGAAGCCCACCCGCATCCAGTGCGCCACCATCCGCGCGGTGCGTTCGCACACCTGGCCGAACCACTCGGCGCGCAGCGCCTGGATGTCGTCGCCGGCGACCAGCTCGGGAAAATCGCGGCCGATGGTGAAGCCGGCCAGCCGCTCCAGCAGAGCGACGTCGCCGCGCGAGGCCGGCAGCTCGAAGTTGCCGAAGCGGATGAAGGAGGGCGCCACCCG
>JAJYUW010000132.1 GCA_021792335.1 Pseudomonadota bacterium
AAAAAAATCAAGGTAATGGTGGTGGACGATTCCGCCGTGGTGCGACAAGTGGTGCAGGCCATGCTCGACCGGGAGCCGGATATTCAGGTGATCGGCGCGGCCTCCGATCCGATTTTCGCCATCGAGCGCATGAACAGGCAATGGCCGGACGTGATCGTGCTCGACATCGAAATGCCGCGCATGGACGGCATCACCTTCCTCAAGAAAATCATGGCCGAACACCCTACCCCGGTGGTGATCTGCTCCTCGCTGGCGGAAAAGGGCGCGGCGACGACGATGCAGGCGCTCGAGGCGGGCGCCGTGGAGATCATCACCAAGCCGCAGATAGGGCTCAAGCGTTTCCTCGAGGAGTCGTCCCACGAACTGGTGTCGGCGGTACGCGCGGCAGCCCAGGCAAATGTCAAACATTTGAAAATAGTTCCGATCGTGGCTAACCCCCATCTCAATATTCCCCTGCGAGCGGGGGGCGGGCTGGTGGCACCCAAGCTCAACGCCGACGCCATTCTCGCCGCGCCCGGCAGCCACGCCATGGCGCAGACCACCGAGCGCATCGTCGCCATCGGCACTTCCACCGGCGGCACCCAGGCGCTGGAGGCAGTGTTGACGGCCCTGCCACGAGTCTGTCCCGGGATCGTCATCGTGCAGCACATGCCGGAGAAATTCACCGCCTCGTTCGCCGCGCGCCTGAACGAATTGTGCCAGATCGAGGTGCGCGAGGCGCAGCACAACGACCGGGTCATTCCCGGCCGTGCCCTGATCGCGCCGGGCGGCAAGCACATGCTGCTCAAGCGCAACGGCGCCTATTATCACGTCGAAGTGGTGGACGGACCGCTGGTCAACCGCCACCGCCCTTCGGTGGACGTGCTGTTCCGCTCGGTGGCGAAATTCGCCGGCAAGAACGCCACCGGCATCATCATGACCGGCATGGGCGACGACGGCGCCAAGGGACTGAAAGAGATGCATGAAGCAGGCGCGCCCACCGTTGCACAGGATGAGGCAACCTGCGTGGTGTTCGGCATGCCCAAGGAGGCGATCAAGCTGGGAGGGGTCGATCGGGTGATGGGGTTGCAGGACATTCCACGGGCGATATTGTCGGGATAATTTCCTGCAGGAGGCCCGCCCTCGGGCCGATAGCATCGCGGCCAACCATCTTCCGAAGGGGAGAGGGAGCGATCGTCCTCTCCCCCGCACCCGCAAGGAGTGTCCCCGCCGGGATTGGCGGCAAAGCCGCTCAATCCGGCGAGACAAGCGGGGGAGAGTTAGAGAGGGGGCTGGTGCCGAATGTCGGCGCCTATCCCCATTGGGATGCACTGTGGTTGTGATGCAGGAGGCCCGCCCCAGGCCGATTAATCGCGGCGAGGGCGCCGCTCCCACAGATTCAGCGGCCCGGGGGCGGGCCTTCTGCAACGGAAGAGGAATACATGGAAACAGAAACGTTGGAAATTGATTTTTCCCGCAAGCTGCGCCTGCTGGTGGTGGACGACGTGGCGGTTCACCGCTTTCTATTGGTCTCGGGCCTTGGCCGCATCAACCCTTTCATGGTTGTGGAAGAGGCCGGCAGCGGCAGCGAAGCGATGGACAAGCTGGGTGGTGCGGAACGCTACGACGCAGTGGTGTGCGACTGGCTCATGCCGGATGGAAGCGGGGAAGACCTGTTGCGCTGGATGCGTGCAAGACCTCATTTCAGGCGCGTGCCGTTCATCATGGTGTCCGGCAGAAACAGCAACCAGGAAATTATCGAGGCTTTCATGGGGCTGGGTGTGGACGGCTATGTGGTCAAGCCGTTTATGCCGCGGGATGTCTACCGGAAAGTGGTGGACACCATAGCCAAGATGGCCGGAAAAAAATGATGTCCGGAAAATTTCCGGATAGATCGAAAGGCCATCCATAATGGAAATTCTCCGCCTGTTTTTTTTTCTTCCGCCTATCCTGTTCGCGGCGCTGGCATTTTGCGCGGGTAGCGCGGGTGCGCAGACGCCCAACACCTACACCTTCGCGGTGGTGCCGCAGTTAAGCCCCGCGCAGTTGCACCGGGAGTGGTGGCCGGTTCTCGAGCGCGTCTCGCGCGAAACCGGCGTTGCCCTGGAGCTCAAGATTGCAGCGTCCGTTCCAAAATTCGAGGCGGAGTTCATGAAGGGCGCCCCCGATTTTGCCTACATGAATCCCTACCACGCGGTCATGGCCAAACGGGCGCAGGCTTATCTGCCGCTGCTGCGCGACAGCAAGCCGCTGGCCGGCATCCTGCTGGTGCGCCGGGACAGCCCTTACAAATCCGTGCGCGACCTGGACGGCAAAACCATCGGTTTCCCCGCACCCAATGCGTTCGGCGCCTCCCTTTATCTGCGTGCGCTGCTCACGGAAGAGGCGAAAATCCGCTTCGAGCCCCGCTATCTCAATACCCACTCCAACGTGTTCCGGCATGTGGCCCAGGGGAATGTGGCGGCGGGCGGCGGCGTTAACGCCTCTTTCAACGATGAAGCGCCGGAAGTGCGGGAACAACTGTCCGTGCTTTATCAGACACCCGGCACGGCGCCCCATCCGGTGGTCGCGCACCCGCGCGTGCCGGAGCGCGTCAGGGCAGCGGTGGCGGAGGCGTTTCTTTCATTGCAGCGGGATGCCGCCGGCCGGGAGATGCTCAGGGAAATCCGCATTCCCCAGCCGGTGAAGGCGGACTACGAGCGGGATTACCGGCCCCTGGAAAGGCTGAATATCGAGAAATATCTGGTTCTGGAAAAGGAGTGGCGGGGTGGATGACGGCACGCACGCGCCGGGGGACGCGAGCGGCAGGAGACCGGCTTATTGCCGCTGGCTGCCGCGCCGCTTTAATTGGCAACTGATGCTGTTTACCTCCATTTCCCTTGTCGTGACGATCCTGGGGTTAGGCGGGTACACCGCCCGCGAACAAGCGGCGCTGGCGCGCGAGGCGATGACCAGCCAAATGGTGGCGCTGGCCCGGAATGTGGCGACGACTAGTGCCAACTTCATGGTTACCGGAGATTTAGTCGGCATTGAGGAGGTCGCCCTCCGGTCCGCCAGTTTTCCGAGCATCCTTTCCATACTGGTGGTGGATGCGAACGGCAGGCCGCTGAGCGAGATCGTGAAAGAGGGGGGGCGGGCGGTGCCACGTTTCAGTAGTTTCAGTAGCGCGAGTGTCAGCTTGCCCGCCGCCGCCAAACCGCTGATCCAGTACGATGAGGGAAGCGGCGCTGCATCCGGATGGAATTCTTTCCTGACACAGCCCGGGAAAATGGTGGTTTGGCAACCGGTGTCGGGCGGCTCTCTGCTGGGGTGGATCCGGCTTACCTACAGCCTGGACAGCGTGAACGAAATTGTCGTCAATATCTGGCAGACCAGCCTGTTGGCCGCCGGGCTGGCGATCGGTGCAGCGCTTCTTGTCCTGGCGCTGTCGCTGCAGCCACCGATGCGTGCGTTGCGGGCGGCGACCCGATTTGCCGGCCGGCTGGATCAGGCGCGCGGCGAACAGATGCCGGTGTCTTGTGGAACAGCCGAAATCGAGGCGCTCGGCACCGCGCTGAATAGTGCATCGGCGCGCCTGTTTGCCCAGGAACAGGCCCTGCAGCAAAGCGAGTACAGCTACCGCTCGCTGGTGGAGAACCTCTATGAGGTGATCTTCCAGACCGACAGGCAGGGCGCGTTCGTTTTTCTCAACCCGATGTGGGCGGAGATTACGGGGTACCCCGTGGCGGATACGCTGGGCAAGAATTTTCTCAACTTCATTCATGCCGCCGACCGGGAACGCGGGTTCTCCGGCCTGCAGCTCCTGCTGGAGCGCAAGCAGGAATTCTGGCGCGACGAAATCCGCTTCGTCACCCAGGCGGGCGATTCGCGCTGGTTCGAGGTGTCGGCACAACTGGTGAAGGACAAGGAATACGGCATCACCGGCGCCCTGAACGACATCACCGAGCGCAAGCTTTCCCAGGATGCCTTGCAGGCGGCCAAGGAGGCCGCCGAAGCCGCCAACCGGGCGAAAAGCGAATTCCTGGCCAATATGAGCCACGAAATCCGCACCCCGATGAACGGCATCATCGGCTTGACCGGGCTCGCCCTGGAAACAACGCTGACGGGGGAGCAACGGGACTATCTCTGCATGGTGAAATCTTCTGCCGATTCGTTGCTGACCATCATCAACGACATCCTGGATTTTTCCAAAATCGAAGCCGGCAAGCTGGACATGGAAGAAACCGATTTCAGCCTCGGCCAGATGGTGAGCGAGACTGTCATGACCGTTTCCCTGGACGCCCATCAAAAAGGGCTGGAACTGGTTTACGAGATCGCGCCGGAAATTCCTGATGGCTTGTGCGGCGACCCTGTCCGCCTGCGCCAGATTCTCATTAACCTGCTGGGCAACGCGATCAAGTTTACCGAGCAGGGCGAAGTCGTGCTGTCGGTCATGCCGGAAAGCCGGGCCGGCGACACGGTTAGCCTGCATTTCCTGGTGCGGGATACCGGCATCGGCATTCCCGAGGCAAAGCAGGCTTTCATTTTCGCAGCCTTTTCCCAGGCGGACACTTCGATCAGCCGCAAGTACGGCGGCTCCGGGCTCGGGTTGTCGATTTCGGTTCGCCTGGCGGAGATGATGCAGGGGCGGATGTGGCTGGAAAGCGAATCCGGCCAGGGCAGCGTGTTCCACTTTACCGCCAGCTTCAAGGAAGCCGCCCGGCCGGTAGCCGGTCCGGAGGATCTGGCCGTGCTGGTGGCGGACGAAAATGCCACCAGCAGGCACATCCCTGGCGACACCCTGCGGCGCTGGCGCATGGCGCCAACCTGCATGGTCCGCGCTGCAGGAGCGGTTGCCGCTTTTGACGAGACGCCGTTAGCAGCCCCGGCACCGGCGGCGAGCGTATCCCGGTTGCGCATCCTGCTGGCCGAAGATAACGACGTCAACCAGCGCGTGGCGGTCGCGCTGCTGGAAAAGCAGGGACATAGTGTTGCCGTGGCTTTCAACGGCATCGAGGTCTTGGCTGCCCTGCAACGCGAAGCGTTCGACCTGATCCTGATGGATATGCAGATGCCGGAGATGGACGGGCTGGAAGCCACGGCGCGCATCCGCGAGGAGGGCTGTCATATCCCGATCATCGCACTCACCGCCAATGCCATGAAAGGGGACCGGGAGTGCTGCCTGGCGGCAGGCATGGATAGCTACGTGCCCAAGCCGCTACGTCGACAGGCGTTGCTGGCGGAGATCGAAAATGTTCTGGCGAGGCGTGGCAAGGCCACACAAAGGCAACCGGAAGAATGCGCAAGGGGCAAGATCGACGAGGAAGAATTGATGGAACGTGTCGGCGGGGACATGGAGTTACTGGTGCAGTTGGTGGAGATGTTTCTTGCCGGGCTGCCAAAATATCGGGACGAGATTGCCTCTGCCATTGCCGCTGCCGACAGCAAGGCGTTGCTGCATGCTGCACATTCCTTGAAGGGCATGCTGGGTATCCTCGCCGCCCGTGGTGGACATGAGCTCGCTTTGCGGTTGGAGAAACTGGGTCACAGCGGGGAACTGGCAGAGGCGCAAGAGGTGCTGTCCGAGCTCGACATTGAGCTGGAAGCCTTGATGCCCTGCCTGGCCGTGCTCTTGTCTCGGCAGTGAGGACCGATGATCTTAAAAACCTCTTTTCCAACGCAAAGACGCCACCCCTCACCCCAACCCTCTCCCGCAAGCGGGAGAGGGGGCGATCGATCCTTCCCCTCTGGGGGAAGGTTTGGATGGGGGCTGAACGCGAAGTAATAACAATGAGTTGCCTGGGTTTGCTGGTTCACCCATCGGGTGCCGGTGGTTCGAGAGTTAACCCTAAAAAAAGCGATTAACCACGAATTTACACGAATAAAACACGAATGTTCACGAATAATCAAGGAATTAACGAAATTCACCCGATTCACCTATTGGGTGAGGCGATATTTGTTGTTAACTATTTGTGTTCATTCGTGAATATTCGTGCCATTCGTGGTGTGTACGGTTTTAAGGTTAACTGCTTGTTTTTGTCGTTCCTTGCGACCTTTGCGCCTTTGCGTTGAGGAATTTAGGATGATTCTGTGGCAGCGGCATCCTCGCCGCGATTCAACCGGCCCGAGGGCGGGCCTCCAATAGCCGGCCCGGTTTGACGCCTTGCGCCAAATCGGGTACGTTACGCAACGCTATGGCCGACAAACTCGCAATCATGCTGCTGACAATCGATCCGGATCATCCGCATGTATGCGGCACGCCGTT
>JAJYUW010000013.1 GCA_021792335.1 Pseudomonadota bacterium
ATTGGCTTCCCACTCGATGCCGGCATAAATGTCTTCGGTATTCTCGCGGAAGATCACCATGTCGGTTTTTTCCGGTTCTTTCACCGGGCTGGGCACGCCCTGGAAATAGCGCACCGGCCGCAGGCAAACATAGAGGTCGAGCATCTGGCGCAGCGCCACATTGAGCGAGCGTATGCCGCCCGATACCGGCGTGGTCAGCGGCCCCTTGATCGACACCACATACTCTCTCAGCGCCTGCACCGTTTCATCCGGCAACCAGGTATCGGGATCGTAGACCTTGGTGGCTTTCTCGCCCGCATAAATCTCCATCCAGGCAATCTTGCGCTTGCCGCCATAAGCCTTGTCCACAGCGGCATCCACCACTTTGCGCATGACCGGGGTAATATCCACGCCCGTTCCATCGCCCTCGACAAAAGGAATGATCGGATTGTCCGGCACATTCAGGGTGGAATCGGCATTCACCGTGATCTTGCTGCCTTGCTGCGGCACTTGATATTTTTGCGTCATGTTTGCTCCAGGCTGGTCCTATATAATGTCTGCATGAGCCGCCTCATCCTGTTCAACAAGCCTTACGGCGTCATTACCCAATTCAGCAGCGATGGCAAGCATGCCACGCTGAAAGATTTCATTCCTCTGCCCGGGATCTATCCGGCGGGACGCCTGGACACCGACAGCGAAGGGCTGCTTATTCTAACCGATGATGGCGCATTGCAACACCGCATTAGCCACCCCCGCCATAAATTAGCCAAAGCCTACTGGGCACAGGTAGAAGGTGTTCCCGGCGAGGCTGCCCTGGAGCAACTGCGCCGTGGCGTCGACCTGGGCGACTTCGTTACTCGCCCTGCCCAGGCGCGCATCATCGAAGAGCCTGCCGGACTGTGGCCGCGCACACCGCCTATCCGCTTCCGCATGCACATTCCCACCACCTGGATCGAGCTTGTCATCCAGGAAGGCAAGAACCGGCAGGTGCGGCGCATGACGGCCAAGATCGGATTCCCCACCCTGCGCCTGATTCGCTGCCGTATCGGCGACTGGAATCTTGACGGTCTGGCACCTGGAAACTGGCGTGAAATCACGTCCGCATAAAAATAATCGAATAATTTCCATGTCACTGTCAACCACGCCACGGATCAGTCGTTATTGGAAGTGGCGCGGCTCCCCGTGTCGCTTGAATTTAAAACTTAACCAGTTAACAAAGGAAATAAAATGAGCAAACTCTTGTCCGCCCTGATCGCCGCTGCTTTCGCCGCCGTTACTTTTTCCGCTGTTGCTGCTGACGCTGCCGCGCCTGCTGCTCCTGCTGCTGCCGAAGCGCCTAAAGCTGAAGCCGCCAAGCCAGCCAAAAAAGCCAAGCACAAGAAAGTCAAGAAAGCCAAGAAAGCTGAAAAAGCTGAAGGCGCAATGGAAGCCGCTCCTGCTGCCAAGTAATTCCAGCGTGAAATAAAAAAGGCAGGGGCAACCCCTGCCTTTTTTATTTGCGCCTTCGCCCGCCCACCTCACGTTCTCAGAAAAAATCTATAGTCCACCGCAGGAAAGCCGCAGCATGGTTTTTTCCCGTGGGTCAAGCTACAGGAAACGATCCAGCAGCTTGCGGCTGGTCTTGTCCAGCGTATGCATGTCGCGGATCAGGAAATGGATGCCGTAGCTATCGGCAATAAGCAGGGTGGAAGGAGAAAGCCGGCGGATGTCATCTTCCCCCTTGAGCACGAATGCAGTGTGACCACGGTCGGTTTCCACCTCCCATACACTGGGCGTGGCAAAACTGGAAACGCGGTGGATATGGCGAATTTCCGGCATGAACTCCCGCTGCGCCAGCTCCTCTTCCAGGAGAATGCGTGTGTCGTCGGGCAAATCCCCTAGACGGTCGATCCAGACAACTTCGTGCCCGTCGGCGGTCACCAGCGCAAAGCCCTCTGCGGGGGCCGTAATGGGAAAAGCATGCACGGGCACGACCCCATCATGCACCTTGCCGTCAGCGCCGGCAAAAACCAGCCGGCCGAAGGGATTGCGTTTCAGTTGGAAGTCAGGCATTGGCATCGGTCGTGAGCTTTCTCATGCTGCTTTTTCCCCGGTTTCGGCTGTCGTCCATGTCGGTATCCACGTTGCGCGCCTGTGCCTGGTAGAGGCGGAAGTAGGCGCCCTCGCGTGCCATCAGCTCATCGTGGTTGCCCACCTCGACGACCTGTCCGCGATCGAGCACCACCAGCCGGTCGGCACGGCGCAAGGTGGAAAGCCGGTGCGCAATGGCAATGGTGGTTCGCCCCTGGACCAGATTATCGAGGGCTTTCTGGATTTCCTTCTCGGTGGTTGAGTCGACCGACGAGGTGGCTTCATCGAGAATCAGAATGCGCGGATCGATGAGCAGTGCGCGTGCTATCGAGATGCGCTGGCGTTCACCGCCCGACAAGGATTGGCCACGCTCGCCAACCAGGGAGTCGTATCCCTGCGGCAGGCGCAGAATGAACTCGTGGGCGTGTGCCGCGCGGGCGGCGGCAACAATTTCCCCCCGGCTGGCGTCCGGTTTGCCATAGGCGATGTTTTCCGCAATCGTGCCAAAGAACAGAAAGGGTTCCTGCAGCACCAGACCGATGTTGCGCCGGTATTCGGACACGGGCAGGGAGCGGATATCCACCCCGTCGAGACGTATCGAGCCCTCGGATACATCATAGAAGCGGCAAATCAGATTGACCAGAGTGCTCTTGCCCGATCCGCTGTGGCCCACCAGTCCGATCATCTCGCCTGGAATGATCGTGAGGTCGACGCCCCGGGTGACCGAGCGGTTGCCGTAGCGGAACCCCACATTGCGCAACTCGATTCCTCCCCGCACCTGTTCAAGGTGAACAGGACTGGCTGGTTCGGGAACGCTGGAGACGTGGTCGAGGATATCAAAAATGCGCTTTGCGCCGGCGGCTGCCTTTTGCGTCACCGAGACGATGCGGCTCATGGAGTCGAGCCGTGTATAGAAACGGCTGATGTAGGCCAGGAAACCCACCAGCACGCCCACCGTGATCTCATTGCGCGATACCTGCCAGATGCCGAAGGCCCACACCACGAGCAAACCGATTTCAGTCAGCAGGGATACGGTCGGGGTGAACAGGGACCAGATTTTATTGAGCCGGTCATTGACGGCCAGGTTATGCCGGTTGGCCTCACGGAAGCGCGCCGCTTCGCGCTGTTCCTGCGCAAAGGCCTTGACCACCCGGATGCCGGGGATGGTGTCGGCCAGCACGTTGGTGACTTCCGACCAGACGCGGTCGATCTTTTCAAAGCCGGTGCGCAGCTTGTCGCGCACCACATGGATCATCCAGGCGATGAAGGGCAGCGGGATCAGCGTGACGAGCGCCAGCCA
The DNA here is from genome assembly GCA_021792335.1 of Pseudomonadota bacterium. Lineage (GTDB taxonomy): Bacteria > Pseudomonadota > Gammaproteobacteria > Burkholderiales > Sulfuricellaceae > Sulfuricella. The sequence goes on from JAJYUW010000013.1 coordinate 3,350, forward strand.
GGGGTTGATCGAGAACAATATCGCCGCGGTCATGATGATCATCAGCACGTCGGTGGCGAAATCCAGCAGATGCAGCGACAGGAAAACACAGATGCGGTCGGACTCGGAGCCGATGCGGGCCATCAGGTCGCCGGTGCGCTTGCCGCCGAAATACTCCAGGGAGAGTCGCAGCAAATGATCGTAGGTGGTGGTGCGAAGGTCGGCGCCGATGCGCTCGCTCACCAGCGCGAGAATGTAGGTGCGCGCCCAGCCAAGACTCCATGCCAGCAAAGCGGATCCCAGCAGTCCCGCGAGCAGCAGCGTCACCATGCCGTAATCGATGGGTGCGCCGTTCTGGTAGGGGATCAGCACCTTGTCCATCAAAGGCATGGTCAGGTAAGGCGGCACCAGCGTGGCGGCCGTGGACGCCAGCGTTAGCAGGAAGCCGGCGAGCAACTGTCTGCTGTAGGGTTTGGCAAAGCGCCACAAACGGAAAAGCGTCCACGTTGAGGGCGGGGCATGGATTTCCTTGGTACAGATGGGGCATTCTTCCTGACCCGGCAGCAGCGGCGCCTTGCAGCTGGGGCAGATTGCTTCTATCTGGCGGCTGACGGGATGTCTTGCAACAAAGCCGGCAAGCTGCCGTTCGAAATGGTCGGCCAGCCGCATGGCCGCCGTGTTGCGGCCCAGGGTATAACGCCAGCAGGCGAGGCGGGCCTCGCTGTCATGCAGTTCGAGGATGCCCACGCCGGCATGGTCGTGGTGCTGGAGAACGAGCCCATTTCCGTAAGCCCAATCACGCCACGCCGCTTCTTCGCTACCCTTGGCCAACAGTCGATGGTTGGTTACTACCACCAGGCCACGGGTAAAATGAAGCTGCGCATCGAGGTCCAACTCCAGCCACGCCAGAACTTCCTCTTCGTCAGCCAGTTGCGGTTCCAATTCGGCACGCCAGATATCGGGCAAGGACTTGCCTGCTGCAAATGAACGGAAGATTTCGGTTTTCATCGTAAAACGCACCCCGGGCTGCACCCGTAATAGGCATCCCCGCCGCTGCAAGCCGAAGAAGCGGCAACAGGCGAGAAAAGCCGGGATTCGGGAAACTCGCGGTGACTATATATGCGTGCCAAAATTCTGGTGGAGCGGGTTGCTGTGTCCATAAACAGGGTGATTAGAAGCGGGACTTGAATGTCAGAACGCCTGGGTTTTTGCAATTATACCTCGGTCTTTGCACGGGAGGCCCCGCTTAATTCGTGGCGAAGTTTGCTTGCCCTGAACGCAAGAATACAGCATCAGCCACACGACCGCTTGCAAGAAATTTTTCACTTTCCGGTAAACTGATGACCGCATGCTGCGTTTCTTTTAAAGATAAACCGCCTGTTAATTAAATTGCCTTCGACACGCCTCAAATATATTTCCATTCCAGCAGATTCGAGGTCATGCCACAGAACGTGCCATGACCCTGGGGCGCCGCTGTTTATCTCCCGGCCAGTTGCGAGCAGCAACGCAATGTGCTCAAATCGCTTTATCCCTCCGGGTTCGCCAAAGAGCGCGTCTGCTGCGTCGTTTGGCTCGTCAATGGCCTGGAATCCACCGAGAGGCTCTTAAGTATTTTTTATGGCAAAGAAAAACATTGAATTTCTCAAGCTCATGTATCTGCGCGGGCCGAATATATGGACGTATCGCACGGCTCTTGAAGCGTGGGTCGATATCGGAGACCTGGAGGATTCGCCTTCGAATACCATACCGGGTTTCTACGAACGCCTGTCGTCATGGCTGCCCGCACTGATCGAACACCGGTGCGGCGTCGGCGAGCGAGGTGGGTTTCTGCAACGGTTGCGGGAGGGGACCTGGTCTGGCCACATCCTCGAACACGTTACGCTTGAGCTGCAGAATCTGGCCGGCATGAAAACCGGCTTTGGCAAGGCACGCGAAACCTCGACGCGAGGGGTATACAAGGTTGTCGTGCGGTCACGGCACGAACAGGTGAGCCGCGCCTGCCTGCATGCCGCCCGCGATCTGGTCATGGCAGCGATCGAGGACAGGCCTTTCGATGTGCCGGCCACGGTCGAGCAACTCCGTGCCATGGCCGATTCCCTTTGTCTCGGCCCCAGCACGGCATGCATAGTCGATGCAGCAACCGAGCGGCAGATCCCGTCGATCCGGCTGACCGAAGGCAACCTGGTGCAACTGGGATATGGCGCCCGGAGCCGCCGCATCTGGACAGCCGAGACCGACCAGACCAGCGCCATCGCCGAAAACATCTCGAGCGACAAGGATCTGACCAAGAACCTGCTGCAGGCTTGCGGCGTGCCCGTGCCCGAGGGGCGGCTGGTCGACAGCCCGGACGACGCGTGGGAGGCGGCAAAAGAGATCGGTGTTCCGGTCGTCGTCAAACCGTCTGACGGTAACCACGGGCGCGGCGTATCCACCGAGCTGATGACGCGCGACGAGGTCGAGGCCGCCTACAAACTGGCGCTCAATGAGGGTAGCGAGGTCATCGTCGAACGCTTCGTTCGTGGCAACGAACACCGGCTTCTGGTCGTGGGCGGGCGCCTGGTGGCGGCGGCTCGCGGCGAGTCTGCGACGGTGGTGGGCGACGGCCGCTCCAGCATCACCGAACTCGTCGACAGCCAGCTCAATACAGACCCGCGGCGCGGCACCACCGAGGATTATCCGCTCAACCGGATACTTCTGGATGAGGACCCGGCGGTCAGGCTGGAACTCGTGCGCCATGGCTACACGCCCGACTCGATTCCACCCGAAGGCAAGCAGGTTCTGATTCAGCGCAACGGCAACGTCGCCTTCGACGTCACCGATCTCGTCCACCCGAGCGTCGCAGACACCGTTACGCTTGCTGCCCGCGTGGTGGGGCTCGACATCGCGGGGGTCGATCTGGTTGCCGAGGATATATCGCGTCCGCTCGACGAACAGCGCGGTGCGATCGTCGAAGTAAACGCAGGCCCCGGCTTGCTCATGCACCTCAAGCCGGCTTCGGGGGAGCCGCGACCCGTTGGCCGCGCAATCGTCGACAGTCTTTTTCCCGCGGGAGAAAACGGCCGCATCCCTATCGTCGGCATTACCGGAACAAACGGAAAGACCGTGGTCGCACGGCTCGTGGCATGGCTGCTCCATCTCAGCGGCAAGTATGCCGGGCTGACCTGCAGCGACGGGCTCTATCTCGATCGACGGCTGGCCGAGAAAGGCGATCGCGCCACGTGGGCGGCCGCTCGCAAGGTACTGATGAACCGAGCGGTCGAGGCAGCAGTCTTCGAGACCGGCAGCCGGGCTATCCTGAGCGAGGGACTCGCCTATGACCGTTGCCAGGTGGCGGTGGTAACGAACATTGATCAGGCCGACCATCTCGGAGACTACTACATTGAATCGCCCGAGAAGATGGTCGACGTCATGCGCACCCTGGTTGACGTGGTGCTCCCCGACGGGGCTGCAGTGCTCAACGCCCGCGACCCGCTGGTGGCGCAGATGGCACCGCTTTGTGACGGCGACGTGATCTTCTTCGGCCTCGACCCGGAACTCCCGGCCATTGCCGCACACCTGGCCCAGGGGAGGCGCGCGGTGTTCATACGCGGCGGGCAGGTCATACTGGCCACGGGCAGCGACGAAGTGCCGCTCACCGAGGCGGCAGCGATCCCGTTGACATGTGGCGGGAAGGTCGCCTTCCAGCTCGAAAACATACTGGCTGCGACGGGTGCGGCGTGGGCGCTCGGTCTTACTCCTGACATCATCCGCACCGGGATCGAGACCTTCGATGTGGGCCAGGCAGGCGCCCCTGGGAGATTCACCTTATTCGGGCTTGAAGGCGCCAAGGTTGTGGTTGACGGCGCCCACAACGCCTCGGCCCTTGAGTCGCTCACCGTAGCGCTCGACCAGTGTCCTGCCGGCTATCGCAGCATCGTCTACGCCGCGGGCGCCGACCGCCGCGACGTCGACTTGCTGCGCCAGGGCGAGTTGCTGGGGGGCGCGTTCGACCGCGTGACCCTGTACGATGATGCCACGGTCGTGAGCGCACGTCCCTTCAGAGAAGCGCGCGCTCTCTTGCGCCAGGGCATGAAAAAAGGCGGGCGCGTCACTGAGATCGTGGATCATCCGGATCACCGGACAGCGATCGAGGCGGCGCTCACGCGTGTCCAGCCTGGTGAGATCCTGGTTCTGCAGTCCGACGAAGGAAGCACGGGACCGACGCTGGACCTCGTGCGCCAGCGCATCGGTCAACAACTGGAAAGCGGCATCTAATACACGGTCGCGAAGACGACCGGCTAATACAGGGAACAAGTTCATGGAAGTATCACGTATCCGCGCACTGCGCGGCCCCAACCTCTGGAGCCGGCATACGGCTATTGAAGCCATTGCGTCCTGCACCGGGGCGGAACGCTCTATTGCCGACATACCCGGCTTCGAGGTTCGGCTTCGGGCACGGTTCCCCGAAATTGGCGCCATGCAACCGGCGGGGCATGAAGATACCATTTCCATGGCACATGCACTGGAATTCGCCGCACTCGGACTCCAGGCATACGCAGGATGCCCTGTCACATTCAGCCTCACGGCACCGACTGTTGAACCCGGCCTGTATCAGGTCATCGTCGAATACAGCGAGGAGGCGGTCGGCCGGCTCGCGCTCGAACTCTCCGAGGCGCTTTGCCGTGCGGCTCTCGAGGATACGCCGTTCGATCTCGCCGCTGCGCTGGCCCGCCTGCGCGAGCTTGACGAGGATGTACGCCTGGGCCCGAGCACCGGCGCCATCGTCCAGGCGGCGGTGGCACGCGGCATCCCCTATCGGCGCCTGACGGACGGCAGCCTCGTCCAGTTCGGCTGGGGCAGCCGTCAGCGACGTATCCAGGCTGCGGAAACCGACCGCACCAGCGCGATTGCAGAGTCCATCGCACAGGACAAGGAACTCACCAAGATGCTGCTCGATGCGGCCGGGGTGCCGGTGCCTGTTGGCCGGTCGGTGGCGGATGCTGAGGACGCCTGGGCGGCCGCGTGTGAAATTGGCCTTCCGGTGGTGCTTAAGCCGCGGGACGGCCACCAGGGGAAGGGGGTGACCGTCAACATCGCCGCCCGTGATCATTTCATGGTGGCCTACACCGCGGCCGCTGAAATCAGCTCCGAGGTCATGGTCGAGCGCTTCATCCCCGGCCATGATCACCGCCTGCTCGTGGTCGGGAACAAGCTTGTCGCCGCGGCGCGCCGCGACCCGCCGCATGTGATAGGAGACGACATCCATACCGTTCGCGAGCTCGTCGACCAGGTCAACAGCGACCCCCGCCGCGGGGAAGGGCACGCGACCTCCCTCACGAAAATACACTTCGACGACATCGCCATGGCAAGGCTGGCCGCACAGGGCCTGACCGCCGACTCGGTGCCGCCGAAGGGCGCGCGCGTCGTCCTGAGGAACAACGCCAACCTGAGCACCGGCGGCACAGCAACCGATGTGACCGATGATGTGCACCCGGAGCTGGCCGCACGCGCCGTTGCGTCCGCGCAGATGATAGGACTCGACATCGCCGGCGTCGATTTTGTCTGCGACAGCGTGCACCAGCCGCTCGAGGAACAGGGCGGCGCCATCGTCGAGGTCAATGCCGCACCCGGCTTGCGCATGCATCTCCATCCCTCGTTCGGCAAGGGGCGCGCGGTGGGTGAGGCGATCGTCTCCACCCTGTTCGCCGAGGGTGACGATGGCCGCATCCCGGTGGTGGCCGTGGCCGGAACAAACGGCAAAACCACGACCGTGCGCTTGATCGCCCACTGCCTTGGCCTCAGCGGCCGGCGCGTAGGCATGACCAACTCGGACGGCGTCTACATCGAGCGCCGCCGCATCGATACCGGTGACTGCAGCGGCCCCAAGAGCGCCCGGACCGTGCTGCTCCATCCCGACGTTGACGCCGCCGTGCTCGAGACCGCGCGCGGCGGCATTCTACGCGAGGGGCTTGCGTTCGATCGCTGCAACGTGGCGGTTGTCACGAACATAGGTTCGGGTGATCATCTGGGTCTCGGTTTCATCAGCACGATCGAGGATTTGGCCGTTGTAAAGCGGGTCGTCGTCGAAAACGTCGCGCCTGACGGGGTCGCGGTTCTCAACGCGGCTGACCCGATAGTGGCCAGAATGGCCGACGCCTGCCCAGGTTCAGTGACGTTCTTCGGCAGCGACCACCAGCACCCGGTCATGGCCACCCACCGTGCAAGGGGTCAGCACATCGTGTATGTCGACGGCGATGCGATCGTGGCGGCCGATGGCAGCCTGGAACAGCGGCTCCCCTTGGCGGAGATACCCATCACCCGGAACGGCACGATCGGCTTCCAGGTTGAGAACGCGATGGCCGCCACGGCCGCTGCCTGGGCCTTGGGGCTCGACTGGGGAACCATCCGGACGGGGCTCTCCACCTTCATCAACGACGCCCAGACCGCGCCTGGCCGGTTCAACCTCTTCACCTACCATGGCGCCACCCTGATCGCCGACTACGGACACAACCCCGACGCAATCCTGGCTCTCGTGCGCGCCATCGACCATATGCCGGCGAAGCGCCGGATTGTCGTGATCAGCGGCGCGGGAGACCGGCGCGATAGCGATATCAGCCAGCAGGCCCAGATACTGGGGGACGCCTTCGACGAGCTGATCCTGTATCAGGACCAGTGCCAGCGCGGCCGCGCCGATGGCGAAGTGCTGGCCCTCCTCCAGCATGGCTTGAAGAATGCCGGGCGCGCCTCTGCGATTGAGGAAATCCGCGGCGAATTCCTGGCCATCGACACCGCCCTGGCACGTGTCGAACCCGGCGACCTGTGCCTGATTCTCATCGACCAGGTTGATGAGGCGCTGGCCCACATTGCGAAGCGGATTGCCGAGTGCTGAGTGAGTAGGGTGGGCACGTTTTTGTGCCCACGCGGAAATAACCTTCGCTGCCCGCGTGGGCAGAAAAACGTGCCCACCCTACCAGACTCAGGACTGTTACTTCCCGCGCCCCTCACCCCACAGCAGCTTGTGCAATTGGATTTGCAGCCGCACCGGCAGATTGTCGCGCAGTATCCACCCCGCCAGCGTAGCGGGTTCAAGCTGGCCTTGGGCAGCCGAAAACAAAACCTGACAGCGGTCGGCGACATGCTTCTGATCGAGCACTTGTTTCGCCCATGCGTAATCCTCCTCGCCGCAGAGCACGAATTTCACCTCGTCCTGCGGTGTAAGCCACGCCAGGTTTTCCCAACGGTTTTTTTTTGCCTCGCCCGAAGCCGGTGTCTTGATATCCAGGATTTTTGAAACACGCGGGTCGACTTTTGAAATATCCAGCGCCCCGCTGGTTTCCAGAGAAACCGAATACCCCGCATCGCAAAGCTGCCGCAACAGTGGCAGGCAGTTTTTCTGGGCCAGGGGTTCTCCGCCGGTCACTGTGACGTAACGGGTTTTAAATTGCGCCACCTTGTCGAAAATTTCCGCAAGGGAAAGCGTTTCCCCCTCCTGGAACGCATAGCTGGTGTCACAGTAAGTGCAGCGCAACGGGCAGCCCGTCAGTCGGACAAACGTCGTGGGCAGGCCTGCACGGCTGGTTTCGCCCTGCAGGGAGTAGAAAATTTCGTTGATGCGCAGACTGGTGTCTAATTGCATAAGTCGGCGTCAATATCGAGACCGAGAATTTGGCGCGGATGGCGCGAAGGCAACAGCAGCCATAGCCGTTCTATGGCGAGGATGGGCGACAAGGCCAGCCGCGTCAAAGACCGGCCGAATATAGCAAGACTTGTACAACTAGACACCAGGAGCCGTGCTATCTGGGGGGGGCAAGACGTTTCTTCGCCAGCTCCGCGGCATTGCTGAGCGGATATTTCGCCACGATGCTTTCCAGCGTTTTCTTCGCCGCCGCCGCTTCTCCCATTCCCTGCTGACAACTGGCGATATTCAGCAGGGCATCGGGCACCTTGGAACTGCCCGGATACTGGCTGACCAGTTTCTGCTGGCTGGCGATCGCATTCTTGTAATCGCGCAGATTGAAATAGGAATTGCCGATCCAGTATTGCGCGCCGGGCGCCAACTGGCTGCTGGGATAGGCGCTGACGAAGCTTTGGAAACTGGCGGCAGCCCCTTGGTAATTCCCGGACTTAAACAGATTCAGGGCAGCATCATAGGCTTTGGCCTCATCGCCGACACTTGCGCCGGCAGCTTGTCCCTGGTCGGCGGAAGCCGACTTGGCTGTCTCCGCCGGCGTTTCGGCGGCAACAGGAGCGGTGGCGCGTTCCAGATTGCGCAGACGGCTGTCGAGATCGACATAGAGATCACGCTGCCGCTTTTGCGTGGTCTCGATGTCGTGGGCATGCACCTCGATCTGTCCACGGAGCGCAGCCAACTCGGACTTGAACGCGTCCATCTGCGATAGCAACCCCACACCCTGAGAGCGCGCCGTGTTTTCCATTTGCACGACGCGCTCCTCCATCCCCTGAATTTTCTGCTGCAGCGCGGCAATCTTCTGGTGGGCCTCTTCGTCAGAAAAAAGGCCCGCGGAGCACCAGGTAGCCCAGCCCAAAGACAGGGTCAGGAAAAGCGCAAGTCGGCGCATAGTTAAGGGCCTGTAAGCGAATAACCAGAACATTCTGGCCGCGCTGGCAAGGCACGCTGCGGCGTTGCCGGTCGCTTGCATGGAATGGCCATGCGGCGCGCCCGGCGCCTTGCATCGCACCTCGCCAGCACACCCATAATTGTCCAGCTTATTCATTTACAGTCCCTTATTCGCCCTGGTAAACGATGTCGGAGCGGCGGTTTTCCTTCCAGCAGGACTCTTCATGGCAGGTGGCGCGGGGCTTTTCCTCGCCAAAGCTGACGGTTTCGATCTGGCTGTCCGGCACGCCCAGCACATTCATCATTTTCCGCACGCTGTCGGCACGGTGGTTGCCCAAGGCGATGTTGTACTCGCGGCTGCCGCGCTCGTCGGTATTACCCTGCACCGCCACCTTGGCAGCCTTGTGGCTGGCCAGATATTTGGCATGTGCTTCGACCATCGGCTTGTATTCATCCTTCACGTTCGACTTGTCGTAGTCGTAATACACGCTGCGCTTGGAAAGAATGTTATTGGGGTCTTTCAGGGGATTGGCTTCCACCCCGGCCTGATCCATCGGCCTGGCCGCTGCTTGCTGCTGCGCCGCGCTTCTGTCCTCGACCGCCGCCTTGGGCTGTTCCTTCACATCCTGCCCGGCGCAGGCTGCCAACAGACTGACCAACATCGTACTGAGCAATACTTTCTTCATTATCTTCTCCTTAATTACTGGTTATTACTGACTTTTTAACAAAGGGCCCCATTCCGGCTCCCGTACATCCCCTGACTGGGTGGACAGCCGCTGCTTCACCCGCCCATCGCTGGAAACAGCAGCCAGGATTCCGCGCCCACTTATCTCGGTGGCATAGAGTAACATTTTGCCGTTGGGCGCGAAACTGGGAGATTCATCCATACGGGTGTCGGTCAGCACCTGGACCTGGCCGGTCGCCAGATCCTGCAGGGCAACATGAAAGGAACCGCTGACGCGCTGGATGAAAGTAAAGCTTTTGCCATCGGGGCTGAAACGAGGCGAAACATTGTAGTTGCCCTCGAATGTCAGTCGCTGCACGCTGTTCCCGCTGGTGTTCATGCGGTAGATCTGCGGGCTGCCGCCCCGGTCCGAGGTGTATATGATCCATGCGCCGTCGGGCGAGAAGGACGGCTCGGTATCGATGCCCGAGCTATAGCTCAGGCGCTTCAGGCCACTGCCGTCGGCGTTGATCATATATATCTGCGAGCCGCCGTCCCTGGTCAGCACGATGGCCAGCTGCTTGCCATCCGGCGACCAGGCCGGCGCACTGTTGTTGCCCTTGAACTGGGCCAGCACCTGGCGCTGGCCGCTCAGCAGCGACTGAACATAAATGATCGGTTTCTTGCGCTCGAAGGAAACATAGGCCAGCCTGGTTCCATCCGGCGACCAGGACGGGGAAATGATCGGCTCGCTGGAAGCCAGCACGGTCTGCGCACCGTAGCCATCCGCATCGGCCACCTGCAGTTCATGATGTTTTCCGCTTTTGACGATGTAGGCGATACGGGTGCCGAACACGCCGACATCGCCGGTCAGTTTTTCATAGATCAGATCGGCGATCTTGTGCGCCGTGGCACGCAGCTGCGCGGCGGAAATCACATAGCTGTAGCCGGCGAGCGGGGTCTGCTTGACGGCGTCGAGCAGGTGGAAACGCACCTCCAGCTTGCCGTCAGGAAGCCGCAAAATGCTGCCGATCGCCAGCGCCTCCGCGCCACGCGCGCGCCAGTCAGTGTAATTCACCTCGGACTGTTCATGCGGCTGGAACGGGGCCGCGGCCGAGTCGACGATCTTGAACAGTCCGCTGCGCTGCAAGTCCGCAGCGACCACGGTGCTTATGCCCTGAGGCAGGGCAGCTTCGCCGGCAAAGGGCACAATTGCAACCGGTATCTGGTTTGCGCCGCTACCCACGATTTCGATGGTCAGCGCCGCATGCGCATGCCCAAAAAGGGACAACGATATGGCACACACTAAAGCTGCCGCAAAATTCCTGAAGTACATAACCCGACTCATATTCGGTTTCATGATCAAAATTTCCATTCCTTACTCATTGGGACGAAGCACCAAATTAAGTTCCCTGAATTCGCTGAAGAACCCAGAATCCGCCGGCGGCAGCGGCAGCGGCTGCGCCCGCAGGATTCCCCGTTCTATGGCCTGGTCACATGCAGCGTTACCGCTTGATCGCTTAAGGCGCGGATCCATCAACAACTGGCCGGTAGGCATGAGCGTGACATCGAACTCGGCTTCCGGATTGTTCAATGTCTGGCAAGCCTGATTATTGATAAACCGTTTTATTTTGTCCCTGATCTTGCTCTTATAGCCATCCACCTCGCGCTGCCTGGCGGAGGCCTGTTGCCTTGCCAGCGTGTTGGCGACTTCCTTCTGCTGGCGCATCACTTCGGCTTCATGCAGCCGCTGCTCCTGCAATGCGCGTTCCTGCCTTTGCAGTTTCTGTTTTTCCAGCTCACGGCGCTTCAATTCCTCCTGACGCTTCAATTCCTCCCGGCGCTTTTCCGCTTCTGCCTTCTTCCGCTCCTCTTCCTTGCGTTTCTTTTCCTTCTCCTTAAGCTCAATCTCTGCCTTAGCCGGCTTGGCTTGCTCTACTCTGGGCTCCGGCTTGGGAAGCGGTTTCGGTTCGGGCCTGGGTTCCGGCTCAGGCTCAGGCTTCGGTTCCGGCCGTGGCGCAGGTTGCGGCGCCGCTTTCGGTGCCGGCAGGCTGCTCCACAACTCCGCCATCACCGGCGAAGCTTCTTTAGTCTGCCAATCGACGCCGAACACCAGCACGGCGACGAAAATCAGGTGGACCAGGACAGCCAGCACGATCGCCAAACCCCGGCCGGGTTCCTTCCTCTCTGCTGGCGGCATCATCCGGCCCTGGGCTTTGCCAAAAGCCCTACTTTTTTCACCTGGCTGTTCTGCAGCACGTCCATCACTTTCAGCACTTCCTCGTAGCGCACGCTCTTGTCCGCGGAGATCACCACCGCCTGCTCGGGATTGCGCGCCTGCTGCGCCTTGATCGCATCCACCAGCTCTTGCTGGGAGACCCTGATCTCCACGCCGGATTTCTCGCGGTCGCGCAGGCGCAGGCTGTTATCCTTGCGGACTTCCACTTCCAGCGGCGCCACCGGTGGTTTGAGCGATTGCCCCACTTGGGGCAGCTCGATCTGTCCTGGGTTGATCAGAGGCGCAGTGACCATGAAAATGATCAGCAGCACCAGCATCACGTCGATATAGGGCACGACGTTGATCTGGTTCATGAAACGGCGAGGTCTGCGGTTCATCAGGCACCCGTCTGCCGCTGCAGGATATTGGAAAACTCTTCCATGAAGCTGTCGAAGCGGGTCGCCAGCCGATCCACGTCATGGGAGAAATGGTTGTAGGCAAGCACCGCCGGAATCGCCGCGAACAGGCCCATGGCCGTAGCAATCAGCGCTTCGGCGATGCCCGGCGCGACGTGCGCCAAGGTTGCCTGCACCACGTTGGAGAGGCCGCGAAAAGCGTTCATGATCCCCCACACCGTGCCGAACAGTCCAACATAGGGGCTGACCGAGCCCACCGAAGCAAGAAAGGCGAGATGCCGTTCCAGCGCATCCAGCTCGCGCTGGCAGGCCGCGCGCATGGCGCGTCGCGTACCTTCCATCACCACCCCGATGTCCATGCGTCCCTGGCGCTTGAGTTTCAGGTACTCCCTGAAGCCGGCCTCGAAAATCTTTTCCATTCCCACCACCTGCGTTCTGCCCGAACTGGTGCGCTGGTACAGGTTGGTGAGGTCGGCGCCGCTCCAGAATTCGTTCTCGAACTTGTCGGCCTCGCGCAACGCGGCGCGGATGGCAAACATCTTGCCGAAAATGAAAAACCAGGACAAGCCCGAAGCCAGCAGCAGAAGCAGCAGAACCAGCTGCACCACCACGCTGGCATGGGTGATCAGGCTTAAAAATGACAAGTCTTGCGTAAGATTCACGATATCCTTTCAACTTTCTCTCTGACCGCTGCGGGAATCTGCACCGGCTTGAAGCTTTGCCCGTTGACGCATACCACCTTGACCCGCGCCTGCACCAGAACCTCGTCGCGCTCGTGCCCTTCAGTATGCGCCACCGTCTGATCGAGTTCCATCCAGCTGCGGCCGGCAGCGTGTAAGCGTACGCTTACCGACAGCAAGTCGTTGAACAAGGCCGGGCGGAGATATTCTATCTGCACGGCGCGCACCACGAAAATTACCGAATGGTCACGCAGCAATTCCGGCTGCTCGAAGCCTTGCGCCCGCAGCCATTCGGTGCGGGCCCGCTCCATGAACTTGAGGTAGTTAGTGTAGTACACCACGCCACCGGCATCGGTGTCTTCATAATAAACGCGCACCGGCCAGGCGAACAAGCCTGCTTTGTGCTGCGTCAATGCGGCGGGTTCAGCCATCCAGCCCCCGGCAAGACTGGATGGAAGGATAAAAGACGATCCTGACACCCGCCTGACTACTAAAACCACGGATCACTGCGATGTCTCCCATAAATCTCCGGATGAGGCGCTGGGAGGTGCAAAACCGAAATGCAGATAGGCCATCTGCGTCGCCACCCGGCCGCGCGGCGTGCGCATCAGGTAGCCCTGCTGGATCAGATAGGGCTCGAGCACGTCCTCGATGGTGTCGCGCTCCTCGCCGATCGCCGCCGCCAGGTTTTCCACCCCGACCGGCCCGCCACCGAATTTTTCCAGCACCGCCTGCAACAGCTTGCGGTCCATCATGTCGAGGCCGACCTTGTCCACGTCCAGCATGGAAAGCGCAGCGTCCGCCACCTCCTGCGTCACCCTGCCGTCCGCCTTGACCTCGGCGAAATCGCGCACCCGCCGCAGCAGCCGATTGGCGATGCGCGGCGTGCCGCGCGAGCGCTTTGCGACTTCCAGCGCGCCGTCGTCGGACAGCTCGACGCTCATCAAGCGCGCTGAACGCGAAACGATCTGCTTCAACTCGCCATGCGTGTAGAATTCCAGCCGTGCCACGATGCCGAAACGGTCGCGTAGCGGGTTGGTGAGCATGCCGGCACGGGTAGTGGCGCCGACCAGGGTGAAAGGCGGCAGGTCCAGCTTCACCGAGCGCGCCGCCGGTCCCTCGCCGATCATGATGTCGAGCTGGAAATCCTCCAGCGCCGGGTAGAGGATTTCCTCCACCACCGCCGAAAGACGATGGATTTCATCAATGAACAGGATGTCGTTCGGCTCCAGATTGGTCAGCAGCGCGGCGAGATCGCCCGGCCGCTCCAGCACCGGGCCGGAAGTCTGGCGCAGGTTGACGCCCATCTCACGGGCAATGATGTGCGCCAGGGTGGTCTTGCCCAAGCCCGGCGGGCCGAACAGCAGCACGTGGTCGAGCGATTCGCTGCGGCCGCGCGCCGCCTGGATGAAGATTTCAAGCTGGCTGCGCGCCTTTTCCTGGCCGACGTATTCGTCCAGCAGCTTGGGGCGCAATGCGCGCTCGGCCGCTTCTTCATGGGAAGAAATCGGCGCAGCGGAAATAATACGGCTACCAGCCTTGAGGTTGTCGGTTTCGATCATCTCGCTTTAAAAATCAGTTCGGCGCGCAGCGCACCAGCCCGCCCAAACGTCTGTGAACCGGTATGGGGACTGTGACGGAATCGCAGCGTATTGTACGTCATGATGGATAGGCAAAGTGTATAAGCGACGTTTTAGCAACATCCCCGATTCCTATTGATAACCCGCAAAGGCCGCAACCAGTCCCCGGAACGAACCAGGCTTATATTTCTCAAAACTCTCCTGGTTTACATACACGAAGCCGTATTTCACATCCTTTTGCACCCGGTTAATGTCCTCACACCACTGCTTGAGCCGAGCCATTTTCAGCGGCACGTCCAGGTCTTCCTTCCCCTTGGTTTCGACGATAAAAATCTCCTTGTCCGACACCTTCACCATAAAGTCCGGGTAGTAGTTGGAAATGTCGCCGTCCGCCTTCACGTAGTCCAGCTTGAAATGCACCGCCAGGTAATTCTTGGCGTAGGAAACCACGTCGTCGCAATTTTCGAGAAAACCGGCGAACAGCAGTTCGAAATGGCTGTCGCCGATGATCTTGTTGAAGATGCTTTTCTTCGGCACCAGATAGCCTTGGTCCTTCGCCACAAAAGGGCGAGTTTGCCGCAGCTTGATAGTGTCTCGAATCTCGGCATCGCCCTTGTCCTGCACGGTCAGCGCGTTGATGGCTTTTTTGAAAGTCTCGACCAGTTTCTTGGTGGCGGCCAATTCCGAGAGGTTGCGCAGCGTGTTGGCGTCTTCCAGTTCCACCTGCCGGTCGAACAGTTCATCCCGCACAAACGCCTTTATCTTGCCATAAAGCACGTCGTAGCCACTGATCAGGCGCAAGTCCTTCATGACCGTCTGCGCGAAATAGCCGATGACGCTGCGGTAGTCGACAATGCCCGCCGTGTCCAGAATAGTGGTGTGGGTCACTTCGCCGGTGGTGATGTCCTTGAACACGATTTCCCGCTGCTCTTCCTCGCTGAACGACTGGTAGGCCACCTTTCCAGCGCCCAGCGCGCCCACATTCAGATCGGCCAGATTCTTGTATTCGCGGTAAACGCGCGGCGTCATCACCGGGATTTCGATGTCCAGTGCCTCGATGTCCTTCTTCCCGTTTTCCTTGTCGATCTCCACCACCAGCGGCGTCTTTGGCCCGGTGCCTTCGCCCATGGGTTTGCGCTCCAGCACCACGCCCTCGGCCTGGATGGATTCCACAAAATCCATGAAGGCGTCAGTGCCGACGACACTTACATATTCCTCCACGCCGCCGGGGAACATCTTGCGCAGGCCGCGCCCCAGCGTCTGCTCCGGCAGGATGTTGCTCTGGGCAGCATAGGCGCGCAGGCCCACGATGGTGGTCACGTTGCGCACGTCCCAACCCTCTTTCAGCATCAGCACGGAAACAATGGCCTTGTAGGGATTGTCCAGGCTGTCGATGTCGTTGGCCTGTTGGCGCAGCTTCTCCAGTTCTTCCTTGTTCTTGCCGCTTGCGGCTTCGGAAATCTCTCCGTTGTTCTTGGTGTGAATGACCAGCACTGCGCCTTTCAGGTCGGGGTAATTACCTTCAAGATATTCGGCCACGTCGTCGCAATTTTTGGTGTCATCGGTCATCACGAACAGAATGGCTTTCTTGCCCAGCTTTTCGTGCTCCTCATACGCCTTTCGCCATTCCACCACACCCAGGTTGAGGTAATCGGCATATTTTTCTGTGTATTTGGCGCTTTGCTTTTCCACCAGCTTGGCGCGGCTGGCGGCATCCGGCAGCACCGGATGCTTGACCACGTTTTGGGAGATGGCCTCCACCAGTGGGTAATCCGAGACGGTCTGCACGAAAATTGCGCCGTTATTGTGCTTGGGCGTGGCCGTCACGTCCACCTGCAAGCTCAGGGCGTCGCCTTTCTGCTTGAGGCGGTTGTGGATGTCCTCGATGGATTTGAACCACGCCAGGCGGCTGTCGTGGATATGGTGCGCCTCGTCGTTCAGCACCATCAGTTCGTCGATGTCGCGAACGATCACGCCTAGGTCCACCTTGGAATCAGTGGTTGCCCCCGTGGGGCGCTTGCCCAGAAAATAATCCATCGTGTCTTCATCATCGGGTGAAGGCGGGATGCCTTCGCCGGAATAGACGCGATGAATATTGGTCAGGAAAATATTGCCGACAGGGTGGGTGATACGCACCTCATCCTGCACATGCAGCGTGAGCTGAAAATCATCGCGCCAGTTGCGCCCGTCCACGCCGTTATCCGGCAATACCGGATCTTCGAAGAAGATGCGCAGCCCCTGGAAATCCTTGTAGATACGATCCAGCACGATGATATTGGGCGTGATCACCAGGAAGTTGCGCGCCAGTGTGGATTCCGGCTCATAAAGCTTGTGAAAATAGCTCCACGCCAGCACCAGGCTCATCACCTTGGTCTTGCCCGCTCCCGTGGCCATCTTCACCACAAAGCGCCGCCAGTCTTCGTCAAACATCCCGGTGGATACCTCGCCGGAATGGTCGAAGCGCATCATGTCGTACTTGTCTTTAACACCCACTACGTCATACAGGTAGATGATGGTTTCCAGCGCCTCGCGCTGGGCGAAGTAATACTGGAATTCGGCCATCGTGCCATCAGATTTTGGCAGCAAGTGCGGGGTCTGGAACCACCAGTTGAGCAGGCTGCGGCTGGTTGGTGTGGCCTTGGCATAGCCGCTGTCGCGCCATGTTTTCACCTGCTTGCGCAGTTCCGGCACCAGCGGCGGCATCAGCTTTTCAAAACTGGATTCACGCAATGCCTCGTCCGCCGGAAACCAGCGAATTTCCGGGTCAAGAATGGCGTGGGGTGAGGCAGGGAAATCGGGATGAAGAGCCATGGAGATTTAAGCGAGCAGCTTTTGGTTTGCGGTAATAACGGCAACCCCTTGGTTTTTGAAATCACCATCGTCCGTCACCAGCTTCAAGCCTTCTTTTTTGCACAGGGTTGCTAAAATCTGGTCGTTGAAATCAGAATCTCCCGCCGCATACTCATTGATCAGAGCATCAATCGCAAGCGAGTCAAAGCCGTTTTCTACTCGCGTACAGTGTTGCAGCACACGTTTAATGTCAGCGGCAATATCCTGAGCGACAGGCTTGAAATCCCCGCTATTCCTGAATTTTTTAAAGTCGTTGGTTGATGCAGATTGATTTTTCCAAAGATTCCATCTTGATCGGGCATAGGTGTTGATAAATTCTGAGACAATTAGAACATCAATATAAATGCGGCTTTGTGCGGCGAGAATCTTGGACAGGGCTTGAGAATAGACAGCGACCCGCTTATCCCCCGGCTTTTGTGGGCCATAAACGAGCAACCAGATATTTGTGTCAAGCAACAACTTATCTGTGTGGTTGAAGTTGTAGCTGGCAACTGCTTCCGCCTTATGCGCCATTGTTATCATCCCCCTGCGCCTCTTGCACGGCTTGGTCGAACTTTTGCGGGTCTTTGAAATATTGTTTGGCTGTTTCAACCACGCGCTTCAATAAGGCCAGATCATCAGGCTGCATGTCCTGCACCTTGAGCAAGGAGCGTATTTGTTCTTCGCTAAATGCGCCATACAACTGGCCAATCGCGGCATTCAAGAACGCCGAAGTCAAAGTGGTAATGTTATGGAATGAGAGCATGACGCTCCGCCCTTCCCTCAAGGCGGCAGCAAGGCGGTCATGGACTTTCTGCCCGTCACTGGAGGCAACGCAAAGCGGGCTACCTACGATTTCAAATATGGATAGTTCCAGATTCTGGCTCATGATGATTACCTTAAAAAATGTCAGCTTCCGATAATTCGGAAGTGAGCACATAGGATTGGGTATCCGCAGTATTGATTTCCACGCTAACCACTGTACCGGGGAAAGGCTGGCTCAATCGGGCGGCAACAGTTTTACCTTTTTCCCGCCGCCAGTAGCCGGCATCCGATGTAATCTGGATGCACCCGCCATTCAAATCAATAAACTCCCCCAGCAGTTTCAAACCCAGCCCGCCTGGAATCTGGCCGCGCTTGGTGGTGTTGCGACCCTCGGTGGCCCATGCGATTGCATCTTCCGGCGCAAAATCCAGGCCGGTATTTTCCTTTACATTCTGGCGGATGCCAATTCCCAGATCGGCCACGGAAAAATCCAGTTGGTGCCGTGCCGGAAAAAATTGTCCGCAGCTAAAAATCCCCTGCTCAGTCCGGGAGTGCAGCACGGCATTGCTGAAGATTTCAAAAATGCTTTCGCGGAATTTTTTCAGCAGTCCCGGCGACATGGCGGGCATTTCCGAACGGCGCATCAATTCGGTCTCGATATAGTCGGCGAAATAACGATCATCTTTAACATCAAAGCGCCGATAGGGAATAGTTGTTCCCCAATGATCTGGAATTACTTCACGGCCATAATGACTGAGAAACCCATTTTTTGACAAAATATTTTCAACGTTGGGGCGGATGTTAGTCAGTTTGACAGTGTTCAAATTCTCGCCCATACGATAAAGAATTGCGCCAAATGCAGCGCACATATCGGCATCAAACCAACCTGTTGTGCCCATATCAATAGCAATATCATCAAAGAGACAATCTTTAGTCTGCTCTTGCAGGGTAATCAACGCTTCAAAACCGGCCTGGTTGTGGCGAATCTCTGGCAGAGAAAATTTCACACCGCCACCTCCACAATCGTCATCGTGTCATTGCCGAAAATGTCCACCACCTTCACCGCGATCTTGCGCCGCCCCGGCATGACTTCCTGAAACACGCTTTGCAATTCCAGCGAGCGGTCTTTCTTGGTACGGAAGGATTGCCACTCGTTCTCGAACACGTAATCCCCCGACCAGACTTCCTCGTATCTCCCCTCGCCCGCAGGCGGGAGAGAGGCCGGGGGAGAGGGTGAATCTACCGGCACCCGTATAATCTCCCGCTTGCTCTCAAAATCGAAGTCCACCGACCAGTAGTCGATCCAGTCCGTCCAGTGCCGGGTCAGCACCTCGCGGCTGACGATGCCGTCCTTATCCTTGCTCACCTTCACGATCTGGCCTTTTTCCACCACGATCTTGCTGGCCTTGTCCTTGAGCGACGCTTCGGCGGCGGCAATGGAATCCTGCGAATAGAACACCGAAAAATCCGTCAGCTCCACCGCCACGCTGCCCATTCTATTTTTAGCCGCTGGCTTGATAATCGGCTTCACCTCGATGAACGACACATCGTGGAATACCACCTGGTTCTTCTCCACCGCGCGCTTGTCGAACACGTCGGCGGGAATGTACTTGGGCGCGATGTCGATGCCCTTGGCCTTCGCCTCGTCCAGCACGTTGGGGAACAAGCCCATCTCGAACTCGAAGCCGAGCATGTCCACCTTGGTGATGTGCTTCTTGCGGCATTCCAGGATTACCTCTTCCACGAACAGCCGCGTGATCGGCATGTTTACCGGCCCCACCGTCACCAGCCGCCCGGCCTTCTTGCCGTGGAAAGTCGCAAAGCCGGTAGTCCGTTCGGCGCGGTAGGCGCGCAGGATCAAGTCGAGAAAGGCCGCTTCCTTCTCCTCCAGTTGCTGCTGTTTTTCGACTTCGCGCAGGTTGGGGTTCACGCCGATATAATGCTGGCGCTCATACTTGCCGAGGTTGAGGATTTCAAAAGCCCGATAATGTTTATCCTCGGCCTTGAGTTGGCGCTGCACGCCGATCAGGCGCTTGCGCGTGGTGTGGATGGCGAACTTGCCCAGATCGGAGGTAATCCACTTGCGCCCGAGTTTTTCCGCCACGGCGGCGGTGGTGCCGGAACCGCAGAAGAAGTCGGCGATCATGTCGCCTTCGTTGCTGGATGCTTTGATAATGCGTTCGAGCAGGGCTTCTGGTTTTTGAGTTGGGTAATCAACGCGCTCTTTTGCAGTCGGTGCCAAAAGCATGTCGTGCCAGATTGTAGAAGCTGCGACACCTGGCCGCTCATCAAGAAAATATTTGATGTATGGTTGACCAGTATTCGAGTAATAGAGCTTTCCCTCTCGGTCAAATTCTTCCATCTTCGCTCTTGTATAAGCCCAGAAGCGGCCCTTCGGTGGTGTTACCCCTTTCCATTCGTATGAGGTATCACCACCCGGTTTTGCTGCTGTCGGTGTAACGAGGCGGAATCGCCGTCCACTTTCGTCAAACTTATTGTATTGCTGCTCGATTTGTTCGTCAGAGAACGGAACATATTGAGTGTTCCAAATCTTGCGTCCACCGTCTTTCGCGAAGAAAAGAATTGTGTCGTCCACTGTATCAAAGTGCTTCGCACCCTGCTTTGCATCGCCATGCGCGGTTGTACGCCGCCAGCAAAGTTGATTCACGAAATTGTCATTGCCAAATATCTCGTTAAGAACAACGCGCATAAAGGCATTCACCCGCCAATCGCAATGCACATAAATACTCCCATCCTCCGCCAGCAAATCCCGCATCAGCACCAGCCGCTCGTAGATCATCGCAATGAAGGAGTCCGCGCCCTTGCCCCATGTGTCGCGGTAGGCAAGTTCTTCCAGCACGTTGGGTCTTTTCGTGAAGGTGTCGCCGCCGATCTCGATGTCCATCGAA
This sequence comes from Pseudomonadota bacterium, assembly GCA_021792335.1. Lineage (GTDB taxonomy): Bacteria > Pseudomonadota > Gammaproteobacteria > Burkholderiales > Sulfuricellaceae > Sulfuricella. Next base: position 23,947 of record JAJYUW010000013.1, read on the forward strand.
AAATCCGCACCCACGTCGAAGGGCGGGTCGATATAGATGAGCTTCAAGCCGCCCTGCTTTTCGATCTCCTCGCGCAGCGGGCCGTTTTTCAGGGACGAGAGAATCAGCTTGTTGTCGCCCCAGATCAGCTTGTTCGTCCAACCCTTGAGCTGGCGGCCTCTGGCATCGGTGTCGAACAGGCCCAGTTGCAAGGATGCCGGCTTTTCCGAGCGCGGCTCGTCCACCTGCTCGATCACCTGAAACGGCAGCACCACGTTGCACACTTCGCCGGTCTTGCCGTTCCACACCAGTTCGACTTCGCGCTTGTCCTCGAACAGCAGGAAGCGGTACTTGTCCGGCAGCGGCTTGCCCGCTTCCAGGTAGCGGATGATTTCCTGTTGTTCCTGTTCGGTCAGCCGAGCCATTTTTTTCTCACCGGAACTTTATACCTTCGAAAGGAATTTGAGAGCCTGACGGATGCTGTCGGACACATCCAGGTTGGCGGGCAACTGCTTCACGGCCCAGCTCGCTTCGCGCTCGTTATAACCCAGCGCCAGCAACGCATCCAAAACGTCATTCCGGGCTGCCGGTGCGGGCTCCGCCCCGGCGAGCAGGGCTGCCGATGCGCCCGGCAGCTTGTCGCGCAGCTCCAGCAGCAAGCGTTCGGCCGTCTTTTTTCCAATGCCGGGAATTTTGGTCAAGCGGCCCACTTCCTGGGCGGCGACGACATGGGACAATTCAGCGACCGAAAGACCGCTCAGGATAGTCAGCGCCAACTTCGGCCCAACCCCGCTGATTTTGAGCAGCTGCCTGAAAGCGGCGCGCTCGTCGTGGGTGGCGAAACCATAGAGCTGATGGGCATCCTCGCGCACGATCAACTGGGTATGCAGCGCAATCTTCTCGCCGGTGGCGGGAAGATTGTAGAAGGTGCTCATCGGCACGTCGATCTCATAGCCGACGCCGCCCACGTCCACCAGCACCAGGGGGGGATGCTTTTCAAGCAGGGTGCCGCTGATTCTGCCTATCATTTCACCAGCCTTCCATTCTTCATCCGGAAACCGGCGGTTGCCAGCTTGCCCAGCCCCTGCCCGCCGTGGGCGTGGCAGATGGCGCAGGCGAGCGCGTCCGCCGCGTCCGCCTGGGGGTCGCCTTCGAGATGCAACAGGCGCTTGACCATTTCCTGCACCTGCTCCTTGGCGGCCTTGCCCCTGCCGACCACCGCCTGCTTCACCTGCAGGGCGGTATATTCAGCGACCGGCAAATCCTTCATGATCGCGGCGCAAATCGCGGCGCCGCGCGCTTGCCCGAGCAGCAGGGTGGATTGGGGGTTGACGTTGACAAACACCTTCTCCACCGCAGCCTGATCGGGGAAGTAAGCGGCTATCACCTCGTTCAGACCTTCGACGATGGATTTCAGGCGCTGCGGAAGCTCTCCCGCAGGCGTACGGATACAGCCGCTGGCGACATAGGCCAGCCGTTGGCCGGTTTTTTCGATGACGCCAAAGCCTGTCACCCGCAATCCAGGGTCAATGCCGAGTATGCGCATACCCGAAGGATACAAGCAGCCTATTCCTCGCCCATGACGGCAGTGGTATACACTTCCTGCACGTCGTCCAGACTCTCCAGGGCATCAAGCAGCTTCTGCATTTTCACGGCATCGTCGCCCGCGAGTTCATTCTCGCTGGCCGGCTTCATGGTCACTTCGCCCAGCTCGGGCTGCAGCCCGGCCTTGGTCAAGGCTTCCTTGACGGCGGCGAACTCGTAGGGATCGGTAATCACCTCGATGCTGCCGTCGTCGTTCGTCACCACGTCCTCGGCGCCGGCTTCGAGCGCCGCCTCCATCACTTTGTCCTCATCCGTGCCGGGGGCGAAGAGCATCTGCCCGCAATGCTTGAACAGGAACGCCACCGAACCGTCTGTGCCCAGGTTGCCGCCATGCTTGGAGAAGGCATGGCGGACATCGGCCACGGTGCGCGTCTTGTTGTCGGTCATGCAGTCCACCATCACCGCCACGCCGCCGGGCCCGTAGCCCTCGTAGCGCAGCTCCTCGTAGCTGACCCCCTCGAGGTCGCCGGAGCCGCGCTTGATGGCACGCTCGACATTTTCCTTGGGCATGTTGTTTTCATACGCCTTGTCCACCGCCAGGCGCAGGCGGGGATTGCAGCTGATATCCCCGCCGCCGAGCTTGGCTGCAACGGTGATTTCCTTGATCAGGCGGGTGAAAATCTTGCCGCGCTTGGCGTCCGTCGCGGCTTTCTTGTGCTTGATATTCGCCCACTTGCTGTGACCGGCCATAACTACCTCAGCATTCCATTCAAAACGGCAAGTTTACCATTCCCCACCACCTTTTATAAAGGCATCAGGGGCATCAGGCATCTTCGTAACGGCGTGCGTACCCGGCCATTCCCATGAGGAAGCGCACCAGGCCATAACTCGCCCACGCCGTGAAGCGCAGATAAAGCGGCTGCAATTTCCAGCGATCGGGGGCAATCCGTTGCGAGCCCTCGCTGACCGCCTCCAGCAGGCTGTCGCGCAGCGTCGCGGCAAACCCGGCATCGAGCGCCACGACATTCGCTTCCCGCGCCAGCATCAGGCTGAATGGATCGATATTAGACGAACCCACCGTGGCCCATAGTCCATCGATCACCGCCACCTTGGCATGGAGAAAACTCCTGTGATAACTGTAAATCTCGATACCGGCTTCGAGCAGGACACCATACAGGGCACGCGAGGCGTAATGCAGCAGGAAGTATTCCACCCGTCCCTGCAGCAGCAACACGACCCGTACCCCCCGTTCGGCGGCTGCGATCAGCGCCTGCCGGAAGTGGCGGCCGGGCAGGAAATAGGCATTGGCGATAATGATCTCTTTCCTGGCCGAAGCAATGGCTTCGAGGTAGGCATTCTCGATATCGCGCCGGCGGCGGATATTGTCGCGCCGGACAAAAGCCGCCGCCATGCTGCCACGCGGTCCGGGATGCAGCGACTTGCTCTTCTTCCGGCTGCGGTAGCGGCGAAATTGGAGCCAGGAAAGCATGCGCCACAAGCGCCTGGCCGATTGATGAATTTCACCCAGCAATGGCCCTTCTACGGCTACCGCATAATCGAAACGGGGCGGAACCTGATCGGGGGTATCCATGTCATCAATGATATTGATACCGCCGACAAATGCGATTTTCGTATCGATCACCGCGATCTTGCGATGCAGACGGCGTAGCCGGTGGCGTTTAAACCGGAACGTAACATCGGGCCGGTAGAACATCACCTGCACCCCCGCCGCGCGCATCTCCTCGACTGCCATTTCCGGCAACGTTCTCGCCCCGAAGCCGTCAAGCAGCAGGTGCACGGTCACACCGCGCCTGGCCGCCCGCTCCAGCGCTGCGCTGATGCGCCGGCCGGTTTCGTCATATTCGTAAATATAGGATTCCAGGAAAATCTCGCGCCGCGCCCGGTCGATGGCGGACTCAAGGGCAGGGAAATATTCCGCACCGTTCCTGAGCAGGGTCAGGAGGTTGCCCGGTATCAGTTCCATCATCTGTGCACGGTCGCTGACAGGGCCGCATGGTCGGAAATCTTCGACCACGGCCTGCCGCTGTGCACCTCGGCGGCCGTCACGTGCAATCCGCGAATGTAGATGCGGTCGAGCCGGAACATGGGGAGCGAAGCAGGGTAACTGCGGGCGGGGATGCCCTGCATTACCCCGAACACCTCTTTCAGATGCATCTGATGGGCCAGCGTTGCGCAGGCCTCGCTGCGCCAATCGTTGAAATCGCCGGCGATGATCAAGGGGGCGTGGGGGGGCACCAGGCTCTCGATGCGGTTGCGCAAGGACGAAAGCTGTTGGCGGCGGCCCTTGGAAAACAAACCGAAGTGTACGCATACGCAGTGCAGGTTTTCATCCCAGCCCGGCAAGCGCACCTCGCAGTGCAACAGCCCGCGCTGTTCGAAGCGATGGGCCGACACATCGACGTTCTCCCAGCTGACGATGGGGAAACGGCTCAGAATCGCGTTGCCGTGATGTCCCTCCGGGTAAATGGCGTTCTTGCCGTAGGCAAAATCCTCCCAGATGGAATCGGCCAGAAACTCGTATTGGGAGGTGGTAGGCCAGTTTACGTGCTGCAAGGCATGGAGTTCGTGCGCGCCCACTACCTCCTGAAGAAAAACCAGATCGGCGTGCATGCCGCGCAACTGATCGCGCAGGTCATGCAAAACCATGCGCTGGTTGAACTGGGAAAATCCCTTGTGTATGTTGTAGGTAACGACCCGGATGGCCTGCGTCATAGTGTCAGTTTAGACGCTCCTAGGCAAATCAGGACGCATCCAGCATGCGTTGCAACGCCACCCGGGCCAGTTCGGCCTCATGGGCTGGCACCCTGATGCGGTTCACCACATGGCCGGCAACCAGATTTTCCAGGCACCAGGCCAGGTGCTGCGGGTCGATGCGCGCCATGGTCGAGCACATGCAGACGGTGGAAGCCATGAACTGGACGGTCTTGCCCTCGCCCTTGAACTGTTCCGCCAGACGCTGCACCAGATTCAACTCCGTGCCCACCAGCCAGTGGGTGCCGGGCTTGGCTGCGGCGATGGTGTTGATGATGTATTCAGTGGAGCCGACATAATCCGACAGCTGGCAGACCTCGAAGCTGCATTCCGGATGGGAAATCACCAGGCCGTCGGGATGCACCTGGCGAAAGCGGTGGATGTTGGCCGGCTGGAACATCTGGTGCACCGAGCACAGCCCTTTCCACAGGATGATTTTGGCCTTCCTGACCTGCTCGGGCGTGAGCCCGCCGAGCGGCTGATCCCAGTCCCACAGCACCATGTCCTCCAGCGGGATGCCCATTTTATGGCCGCTCCAGCGACCCAGATGCTGGTCGGGGAAAAACAGCACTTTCTCGCGCCGGGCAAACGACCATTGCAGAATCTTGGTCGCGTTGCTGGAGGTGCAGACGATTCCGCCATGCTCGCCGCAGAAGGCTTTCAGGTCGGCGGCCGAGTTGATGTAGGTGACGGGGGTGAAGGTCGCGTCGGGGTCGAGGACCGTCTTGAGCTCGCGCCAGGCACGCTCAACCCTGGCCAGCGTCGCCATGTCCGCCATCGAGCAGCCGGCGGCGAGGTCGGGCAGAATGGAAATCTGCTCCGGGCGCGACAGGATGTCGGCCACCTCGGCCATGAAATGGACGCCGCAAAAGACGATGTAGTCCGCCTCGGAATTAGCCGCCGAGCGTGACAGCTTGAGCGAATCGCCGGAAAAATCGGCA
>JAJYUW010000133.1 GCA_021792335.1 Pseudomonadota bacterium
ATGACGTTTGGCGGCTATTCCGACACGATCACAGTCGATCAGCGCTTTGTCCTGCATATTCCGGAGAATCTTGATCTTGCTTCCGCCGCGCCTCTTTTGTGTGCGGGAATTACCACTTATTCCCCGCTCAAGCACTGGAACGTGGGACCCGGCCTGCGGGTTGGCGTCATTGGGCTTGGCGGGCTTGGCCACATGGGAGTGAAATTCGCGCACGCCATGGGCGCTCATGTGACCATGATCACGACCTCGCCCTCCAAGGGCGCGGATGCAAGAAAACTTGGCGCGGACGGGGTGCTGATTTCCAAAGACGCCGAGGCCATGAGGCACGCTCGAGATAGCTTTGACTTTCTGTTAAATACGATTCCCGTGGGGCATGACGTGGATCCCTATATGGCGCTACTAAAGCGCGACGCGACGATGGTGATCGTGGGCTCGGTAGAACCCTTGAAGAGGGTGGACGGGATTCCTTTGATATTTAGGCGGCGTTCCTTGGCCGGCTCGTTGATCGGTGGTCTCCGGGAGACCCAGGAGATGCTGGATTTTTGTGGCCAACACGGCATCGTGTGCGACATCGAACGCATCTCGATAAAGGATGTCAACAAAGCCTACGACCGCACGGTCCGCGGCGACGTCAAATATCGTTTCGTCATCGACATGGCGACTCTTGCATCCTGACGGAGGACACTCATGATCTTGACACGCGCGGGATCCGCGCCTTCGCAAAGAGGGTCCGCGGAGTGGTTTACCGGAACTGTGCGCATAGACCCCATCCACTCACCGACGGGACCTTCGCGGATGGGTGCGGCCAGCGTGACATTCGAGCCGGGGGCGCGCTCTCATTGGCACACGCACCCACTCGGACAACTGCTGATCGTCACCGCGGGGCGCGGTTGGACGCAATGCGCGGGCGAGGCGAAGGCCGAGATCCGTGCGGGCGACGTCATATGGTGCCCGCCGGGCCACAAACATTGGCATGGCGCCACCTCTGATACGGCCATGACCCACATCGCCCTTCAGGAGGCCGTGGACGGCCGGATGGTCGATTGGCTGGAGGCGGTCCCGGACGACCAGTACCTGGCCTGAAGATCCGCGGGGCGCGTCGAACACGAGGGCTTGCGACGACATCGATTCGTAGCATCGCGTGGGTCTTGTTGGGAATCACATGTCCCACGCTATTCTTGAAAGACTATATAGCCCATCAAAGAAGGCCTTTGCCATGATGCAACATCGCGGCATCGATTCGCACCGCTCCATCACGCTTATTGCCGCGGCAGACGCGCGATCCCGGACATACCCCTCAGTGCGCATAGTCTCCAGGGCGCACCAAGCGGCGGGCGCATAACGGCAAGGCAGGCTTTAGTATCTTGCCACTGACGCGGTGTCGGTGTGCCTTCTTGCAAACCCAAAAGCTCCGCTCTTTTATTTACCAATAACCGCGTGAAACGCTTTTGCGTCCGACCAGGGTCAGGCCAGAAATCCCGAGCGCCGCATACGCCAAGCTAAGTAGCGCATCTTTTGTCCCCGGAAACCGCAGGAGCGCCGATGTGACCCCCCTCGTTTCTTACACGCACGTTTTCCGGTCCGTAGGACGTAAACCCGGCGCGGACCGCCACACGTCCGTAGGGAAATTTATCGAGACGGCGCTTGCCAAATCACGATCAGGCTTCTGGCCTTATTGTGCTTTTGTGCGGCAAGCGTCGCGCAAAGCCTTTTTAAGCAGCCGCGCCTTGGCCTTCTTTCCGCGAGGCCCGCGCACAGGCGAGACCTGGGCGTAGAAGTCTCGTGCGCCCGGGGCTCGCATGGGTTGCCGCATTCTGGCCCAGATGTTTGCCGACCCGGCCTTGGCAAGTCCACCACCGCCTGCCATCCCGGTTCGCCCATACAGTTGATGCGCCTTTCGATGAAGGGTAAAGTCCGGCCCGGCGTGCACAGAACCCCATACCGTGCCGGGAGGGGGCGATACGCCGCGCCGCCAAGACACGCCATTCAGACCCCCTTTGGCGCGAGTGGGGAGAAAACCACACAGGGAGGCCTGTCCATCATAGGGAGCCGCATGAGTTCGATGATGGCGGGTGCCTTGGCAATGATTGCAAGCAAGGGTCGAATGCCGATGCAGGCCAGCCTTTGGATGCCGGAAAGATTATAAAAAACCGACAAGGCACTGAATATATTACATTTTTTGAGCTTAAAAGACGATGCGCGAGATCGCCTGCGGGGCCCCTTGGCCGACTTTAAGGCTAATGGAAACGAGAAGGCGTACGACCGCGCAGGCCGGACCGGCGCTCGACAGATTTTTATCCCACCGCATGCGGGCGCATAGGCATCCGCACCGGTGAAACCACCAGTGAACCACTCTGACATAAGGAACGCGCGATGCGCAATCTGCCGTTCGTCATAAAAAGGGCCGCGGTTGGACTGCTTCTAACCCTTCTTTTCCTGATCCCGTTGCGCGCCTATGCTGCCCAACCGGTGGCCACGGCGGGGACAGCCGGCGCGCAGCCGGTCGCCATGGTCCACCCCGCACGACCACCCACAGCCGTTCACGCCCACATCAGCCGCGGCGACACCGCTTGGATGATGACGGCCACCGTGCTGGTGCTTATGATGACCATCCCGGGGCTTGCGCTCTTTTACGGCGGCATGGTCCGCGACAAGAACGTCCTTAGCACACTTGCCCATAGTTTTGCGACCACCTGTCTTGTCACCCTCCTCTGGTACTTCGTCGGCTACAGCCTTTCCTTTTCCGGCGGCAATGCCTTCATTGGCGGGTTCGGACGCCTGTTTCTGCACGGCATGGGCCGTGACACGGTGATCCGCCGCTCGATGGCCATCCCCGAATCCGTGTATATGTCCTTCCAGATGACCTTTGCGATCATCACACCGGCGCTTATTTCCGGATCTTTCGCTGAGCGCATTAAATTCTCCGCCGTGCTTTGGTTTAGTGCGCTTTGGCTCCTGTGCGTGTATGCGCCGGTGGTGCACTGGATATGGTCGCCGCGTGGCTGGCTCGCACACATGGGGGTACTGGATTTCGCCGGCGGGACGGTGGTGGAGGTCAATTCCGGGGTTGCAGGCCTTATCACGGCCCTCGTCGTGGGCCGGCGCGTCGGCTACCGGCGCGAGGCGATGGCGCCCCATAATCTGGTCTTGACCATCCTTGGCGCCTCGCTTCTGTGGGTGGGCTGGTTTGGCTTCAACGCCGGTAGCGCGGTCTCCTCCGGCGGGCTTGCCGGCATGGCCATGGCCACCACCCAGATCGCGACCGCGGCGGCGGCGATGACCTGGATGTTCGCCGAATGGAGCGCGCGGGGTAAACCGAGCGTCCTCGGCATGGCCTCGGGCGCGGTCGCGGGCGCGGTCGCCATCACCCCGGCTTCGGGCTTTGTGGATCCAAGCGGCGCACTTCTGATCGGGATCGCAGGCGGCGGCGCCTGCTTCTGGGCCGTCACCTACCTAAAGAACAAGCTTGGGTATGACGACTCCCTGGATGTGTTCGGGGTGCATGGAGTCGGCGGGGCGATAGGCCTGATCCTGACCGGAATCTTTGCGGTCAAGGCCATCGGCGGCACGGCAGGCGCCCTCGAAGGCAACATCGCCCAGATCGGCAAACAGGCTATCGCCATAGGAGCGGTCGCCGCCTATGACGCCGTGCTCACCTTCATCATTCTGAAACTCGTCGACCTTGTGATCGGCCTGCGGCCCACTACCGAAGAAGAACGGGAGGGTCTTGACATCACCCAGCACGGAGAGCGCGCCTACAGCGAATAGGAAGCGACAGACCACATGGCGCGGCGGCCGATGTGTCCTCGCCGCCGCGCCGGTATCCGGCGGTGTCTTGCGGGGCTAGTAGCCGCCTTTGCGCATGCTTTCGGGGAGACCCGCGATGCGGCCCGCCTGCTTCGAGGGATTGCCGGGAAAGAGATCAAAGAGCGTCTTGTTGTCGACCTTGCGGTCCGACCAGACCTCCTGCATACCCTTCAGAATATGGCGATTGTTCGGCAACTCGCCACTGTGATTGAAGTACTGGTCGCGCAGATACTCGATCACATCCCAATGGTCCTGGGTAAGATCCAGGCCCTCGCCCCTGGCGATCTCCGTGGCTACCGCCTTGTCCCAGTCCGCTTGATTGACGAGATATCCCGTCTCCGTGCTTTCCACCACCTTGCCGTTGACTTGATAGGCCATCGCGCTGCTAACTCCCCTGATTTCTCTGTATGGATTAGACTTCTCTTGCATCGCATTTCAAAACACCTGCCGGATGTCCTTTTACCAAAAAAGACACCAGGTTGTCTAACAGGCCTATGCTTAAATACCTGTCCGCGCATCCCCCCTTTTGCGATGTAAGACCCAAGCCTTGCGCCCCATAAAGGGGCGTTATCTTAACAGTCGCCTTGGATATCGATTTATCGAGACGGCAACGACTATGACACAGGAGGGAAGGGCAAGCGGAAAGCAACCGATCGCTGAGGCACGTTGGCACACTCAGTCGGGATCGGCTATTCTTACCCATAGATGATCGATTGTTATGGAGTAGGAGCTATGACCGCAACCGCAACCTTATCCAGCAAGTACCAGATATCCATCCCCAAGGCGGTGCGCGAGCAACAGCACTGGCAGGCTGGGCAGGAGTTCGTGTTCATCCCCAAAGGTAAGGGCGTGCTGGTGATGCCCGTGCCGGAGGCGGCGGAGCTTGCCGGCATCGCCCTTGGGGCGCGCACCGAGGCGCTGCGTGACCGAGCGGATCGATTCTAATGACCGCTGCACCGTGCGTGGTCGATACCTCGGCGTGGGTGGAGTGGCTGGCCGGCACCGCGTTGGGTACGCAGGTGGCCGAGCACTTTCCGGACAAGCCTCGGTGGATCGTTCCCATCTTGGTGCAGTTTGAGCTTTCGAAGTGGTTGTTGCGCGAGGCTGGAGAAGATGAGGCCGATCAGGTGATCGCCTTTTCGCAGAAGTGTGTCGTCGTGCCCTTCGACACCCGTATCGCGCTTTTGGCAGTTGAGTTGCACCGGGAATACCAGCTCGCCACGGCCGACGCGATCGTGTATGCGACCGCACGGCACCACGGCGCGAGTCTTTTGACCTGTGACGCGCATTTCAAGGGGCTGCCCAACGTGACACTCTGGGCCAAAACCGGTCAGAAGGATTGAAGCGCAAGCATGACCCATAAGTGTCCCCTGCGTTTCCGTTACATACGCCCGAAGGGCGCCTCCACCCAAGTCCGATGCTTCGGTGTGAAAGCCCCGTCCTACCCACACTTGAAAGCGGTAGCCGTAGGCTGAGGGCGGGGAGGACGCCCACCCGCAAGGATGCGGCCTCGCGACTTGCCTAACATATTGCATGAAAAGGCAACGCCTATTAATCAGGTGCAAGCCAACGTCTGCTATCAGTCTGAAGCTGCCCTATAATATCGTGTCATCCCAGCAACTTTGCCAGATCTTCTGCTCTTATGAATATCGCGTTTCAGCCTCTGCAAAGTCTTGTGGCCGGTGATTGTAGAGACTTCCATCGGGTTTAATCCCTTCTCAAAGAGGCGGGAAGTGGCCTCGTGCCGCAGGTCATGAAAGCGCAGGTTTTCGATGCCTGCGCGCCGGCAGGCGCGGTCAAAGGCTTGGGTGATCCGAACGATAAAGACTACCTCTTTATGGATATGATAGGGTGCGGTCGCACGGAACAAGGCCTACCCTCGATATACGTACTTGGGTCAGCAAGCCCACGCGCCGAGTTGCCACAGGCATACAATGCTAGCGCACGCTATGCGTAAACGAGGTATTCTGGACATCTCTTTTTGGTGTCAAAAAAAGTACGACGGTCTGCGACTTTAAGGCTATTTGTAATATCTCGGTATTTAGAGAGAAGTCGCATTCGTTTATGTACTCGAGTAGCGGGTCGTGGCAAAAACGAGGAAAGTCGCAATGGGTAATTATCGGAAAATAGCAAAAATGGTAATAGCCGGGGGATTGGTTATTGTAACAGTCGCCTTGTCTGGTTGTTTTTATATAGGGCGTCCGGGCGGTCCGTGGTACTGGCATAGAGGATGGTGGTGCTGTTACCGGCGCTAGCGGGGCGTCCGAGAGTCGGCAGGGCAGTCCTTCGGTTTTGCGTTGCCGATAGCGGGATCGGTGCGTATTGGGGGCAGGGTCCTTCATGAACAACAGCCATACTCC
>JAJYUW010000014.1 GCA_021792335.1 Pseudomonadota bacterium
TGGCCGCCATGCGGAAGATGGCAGGCGCTGCACACCCCCGCCTGGCCCACTTCCTGCCCGCGCACATTCTTGTCCGATTCGTCGAGCAGCACCATGTTGTGCTTGCTGTTCGCCACCTTACGCTGATTGGCGTGGCAAGCCTGGCACAGTTGCGACTGCGGGTTGCGCAGCACCAGGATCTTCGCATCCTCTTTGGCGAAATGGGGCTTGTGGCAAGTCTCGCAAATGACGGTGCTGCCGTCTCCCAGCTTGCCCCCCTCATCGAGCAACTGCTGCGGAATTTTCACCTTGTCCGGCTTGATGTTGACCGGATGGGTTCCCTTGCGCCCCGCTTCCGCCGGGCTGCGGGCATCACGATCTGCGTGGCAGGTACCGCACAACTCCGAGTTGCTGTTTTTCACCACCAATAGTTTATCCTCGGGCGCGCCGTGCACGCGGTGACAGGACTGGCAGATCACATTCCCGTCATTGCCGAACTTGGAGCCCGCCTCGATCAAGGCGGAAGGGATTTCCTTCAATTTCTTGAGCACCGGATGGTTGCCTTTCTTCGAGCCAGATCCGCGCTCCCCGTGGCAATCCAAGCACATGCGCGATTCCACGTTTTTTACGCGCAGGAAAATCGGGGATTCCTTTTGATTCCACGAAACACCGTGGGCACTGTGGCAGGTGCCGCAGTAAACCTTGCCATCATCGTTGAGAGGATAAGCCTCTTTGCCATCCACGATCGGGATTTCCACTTTCCTGGACGGCTTCACGCCTATGGGGTGAAAATTCTGCCGGTTCTTCCATGCGAAGCGGGAATCCAGCACAAAGCCGTCATGGCAAGAAAAACACATGCGATCCGTACTCACCACATCCTGCTTTCCCGTCTCCACCACCGGCTTCGGATTGTAGGGAATCAGCGATATAACGTCCGCGCGCTTGAATTCGTCCATCCACATCACGTGGCAGTTGGCACATTCACGCTGCGGCTTGATTTCCCGCGCCGCCTCCGCCTTGGGCAGCAGGGCGGCCAAAAGGACGAGCGCCAGCACCAGCTGCAACATCCGCCCGCCACCACGATATCCACGCAGGTGAAAAAAAAAGGGTGCCGACTGCAATCTGAACATGGAAACCGCGTTCGTCAGCATGTCGGCTACAAGCAACCGGCTCGCCGCATCAATGGCAATGCCACCGGGAGCCAAGAATTTCGGGTTTTGTCCTGTGAATACAGGACATGCCGGAACTGGTGGCGACAGTCAGATATAAACACTCATCCAAGAACGCGATGTTAATCGATTGATATTTGCACATAAGTTTCACTCTCTGCGGAACACCATCCAGCCTGGAGCCGGTTACTTCGCCAATATCCTTTTATCAACAAAAGTCCCAACGTCAGTTTACTTGTTGTGGCAGCTCGGGCACATTTTATCGCTCGGCCTGCGCAGTCGGTATTTTGCATCAGCGCCGCGGCCGGCGCTGCCCTGCAGCAATCCCCGTTCGTGGGGGTTATGGCAGGTGGCGCAAAAAACCTGGCCATTGGTCGGATCCAGCGGCAACTCCACACCATATTTTTTTTCCGTCTCTTTCATAAATGCGGCGATTTCCGGAGTCGGTTTGGTCAAATGGTTCGGGCCCGATGAGCTAATTCCCGGAGGATGTGGAATCCAGGGGTGGCAGCCGGTGCATAGCTGGGTCAGATCATCGGTAACGTTGAAGCTGGCATCGGCGATGCTTTTTATTTGGAACCGGTTCGGGCTGTCGCGGTGGCACGGCAAACAGGCCTTCTTGTTCAGCGTGCCTTCATCGGTGATCTGGTCATGCGGATTAAGCCGCTCGTATTGACTCGGATCATGACAATTAAAACAGAGATCAGTGCGGTACTGAAAGGGTCCGCCGCGAAAGAACATCGGGTTGGGCTTGCGTTCGGCAAAGCGCTCCTTCTGGCATTGCATGGGCAGGTCATGGCAGGCGATGCAGGTGATAACCCCGCCGCCGCGTTTTACCGCCTGGGCGAACACTTCCGGCATACGGTTTTGCTTTTCCGCAGACGGCTTCATGCCCACCGCGTGGATATGGTTTTGCGCTGAATTGGGTGCATGGCAATTAAAGCACAGTTGGTTGATATTCTTGTCGCGCAACGCCGTATTTTGTGCGGTAGGCTTGCCCTTGTGGCACGCTTGGCAAGCGTCCTCCCTCCAGTGGGGATCGGGGATGCGCTCCGGGGTGGTTTTGCCGGCGGCGAGCAGATTGGGTATTTCCTCGGTCTGGCCGAACAGTTGCTCGTCCCTCGCAACGGCTCTCTTTGATGGCGGCTCCGCAGCCCACAGCAAGGTGAAAGACAGCAGCATGGTGGCGCCTATCCACAGCCATTTTAACGCCATGCGCTCACCCCGCCTTCCACTGTCGCCACAAACAGTGTGTTGTCCATGAGTATGGGGGCGCCGAATACGGCCGAGCCGATATTTTTTTCCCATACTATTTTGCGTGTGTCCAGATCCATGGCATACAGTCGTCCGCTCATAGTCCCGATCACTCCTATGCGGTTGGCGCCTACCGTAAAACCGTGACGCAGCTCGCTGTCAAGCTTTGTTTGCCAGACTACAGCGCCGTCTGCCGCGTTTAGGCCATACAGCATTCCATTGTGGCTGGCTACAAACAGTATTCCGCCCATCAACGAAGGCGTCCCTTGCGGCCAATCCTCCAGTTCTGTCCGCCAGACGATGGTCCCTGTGTTTGCGTCGAGCGCATATACGCACCGGTCATAGACGCCCAGATAGATTAAGTCTCCAGCCACCAATGGCGCATCATATATGGCGGCCCCGAGTTCCGTTCGCCAGGCAACGTTTCCGCTTTGCCGCCATATTGCATGGAACATACCATTCTTTGCGCCGATATAAACGCGTTCCTTGTCCAAGCCTGGCGAGGGATATAATCCGCCGTAGCGATAATCTTCCGCATAATAGCGCCAGAGTATCTTGCCGTTGGCAAAGTCCAGTGCATACAAATACAGGTCGTTGCTGCCCAAATACAGCGTGCCATTGTCCACCACCGGGGAAGAAAGTATTTTGCCGCCAGTTCTGATCTGCCATTTTTGCTTGCCGGTTTTAGTGTTTAACGCAGTGACTGTTCCATCTTTGGAGGCTATCGCAATGGTCTCCCCTGCGATCACCGGCGTGGCTGAGATGGTACTGCCAGCGGCATAATTCCATAACACCCGGCCGCTTTCCTTGTCCAATGCCCTCAAGCGCTGATCGTGACCGGCCACATAGACTGTTTTGCCGCTGGCAACAGGAGACCCGTAAATTCCCCCGCCTGGCTTTATTTCCCATAACTTGGCAGGGTTGGTCGGGACGGAATAGACGCTGTGAAAAGTATGACTGGCATTTCCACCTATCATTGGCCAATCGGCCGCCCTGGCTGACATGATGTTCAAAATCAGTGCGCCGAGGAAAATTATTTTTGCTTTGCCTATATTCACGGTGGAATGTTGGCTACTTCCGGTTAAGTTGAGAGGCGGCCGGCACATGACGCCGGCGATTTCCGGTTGTGTAAGCGATGCAATGAACGGTTCCGGGCACGGCCACCAGCTTGTTCAAGTTTTTGCGAGAGCGCTCCAGTTCCGTGGAAAGCACCTGTCCAAAACATGCAGTTTCTGCGTTTCGTCTCTGGACGATTTCTGCAGTGGGCTGCGCCCCGGCATCTTTTTCACTCTCGATAATTCAATAATATATATTAAGGGAAAACGACGTTGCCCATTTGCTAAGCAGGGTCTCATGTGCATCATGAAGAACGATACCGATCGCGGTTGACGAAGTCGCAATATTTGCGACTATGCCAGCGGTGGAGCAAAGGGGGTGACACCCCTTTTGTTCATGCTACTTCCTAGCCGGAGTCTGGCTTTGCTCCCCGTGCAGTTCGAAAAATCTGGGCAGGTAGAAATCGCGGTATTTGTTGATCATGCCCACGACCGCAGTATTCTCCAGCCGATCGATCCGGCGCGGAGGATAACCCAGCTCAGCAAATGGCAGGTAGGATTTCTCCATGTTATGGCAGTCCTCGCACAGCAACGGCTTTTCGCTTACCTTGTTGTGCATCACCCTCTTCATCCTTGCCTGCTCGGTAGAGTCCATAGCATCTTTTGTTTTCAAATATCTCTCTAAAAACACTCTCTCCTCTTCACCGTTGATAAAGCGGAAAGTGCCGTTATCAGCCTGGGTTCCCGGGGCGATCTTGGTTCCGTAGTTACCGTATTTCTCCAGATCAGGGGAAACGAGTGCCGGCGGGTTGGCCACCACCTGGCCGGTTTTCTTGTCATACCAGCGGAAAGTCCAGGGTGCCTGAGCCGGCTTTGCCATGGTATTGATGTGGCAGGTCTCGCAGGCGATATAAAACGCATGCATGTTCAAAAAGGCGCGTATGGTTTTGGCCTTGTTATGGGGCACCGCTCCATGGCACTTTATGCACACATTCGTTTCGTCCGTCTCCACCGTCATGCCGATATGGTGGAAATGGCCTTTCACATACTGCTCCTTCAGGACGACGTAACCCAGGTCGGTGGTTTCCGTCGCTTTCTGTTCCGCCCTGATCTTATGCAACGCTTTTTCTTCTGCGGTTAAAGCGCCGGGCATTTTCAGATCAGTGCTGATGGAATGTTGCGCCGCTTCTTCATGCCCGCCATGGGCAAATATGAGGGGATAGATAAAATAACCGAACCAAATGGCATAGGCCATCAGCGCGATTACGTAGAGTTTGCCTATCAGTTGCTTCAAACGACCCAACATGTCTATTCTCCGGCCCTTAGTGGTGCTGAGATTTGATTTCATCCTGGAGGCCCTGTTCTGTCATGACTTTCACATATTCGGCATAGTGCTCGTGGATCATGTCATCTTCCGAAAGATATCCGGTGATGAAGACCGTGCCGAGGGGGAATTTCTCGGGCGCGTAGTGCACGTTGTACCAATGGACGAAGAAAATGAACAGGGCCGCCAGCAGGGCCTCGTCCGTATGCATGATGTAGAGGGCGTTCAACACGATGCCGGGGAGGAAGTGGGTGAACTCATCCCGCCACCAAAGAATAAAGCCGGCCGGACCCAGAACGGGAATACCCCAGTAGGGCGCATAGTAGTCGAACTTCTCCTTCCAGGACATGCGCTCGTAGCGCGGCGGCCGATTGGTGAAGTAAAGAAGATACTTGAACATGTCGATCAGATCGTGGAAATCCTTCTTGTTCGGAATCATCGGCTGGTTTAGAAATTCTCTGCCGACATTGCCCAAAGTAAGACGTCCCTCCCTTTTCAGGGGCAACACCCGTCTGGTGTAGAACAGGTAAATCCAGTAAATGGTATGGTAGACGAACAAGCCCAACAGGATGGAGCCGGCGATGTGGTGAAGCACCGGTGCAACGTTAATCCCGCCCATAAAGTTGATGAGAGGTTCCGCCCACGCCTTATCGTGGTATTTCAAGGGAAACCCGGTTAGAGACAGGGTGATCACGGTGGTGAACACAACGACGTGCTGCAGCCGTTGATGCAGCGAGAACCGGAAGAAGTACCTTTTCCCGTTCCTTTCGCATATCTTTTTATATTTCGGCATAGCCATAATTAACCCTCAATCAGTGCACGTTTTCAACTTGTTATCCGGCGGAATGACGATCATCATCCGGTGATTTCACGAAGGAGTAGTGGGGGAATAGTCTCCTTAGCAACTCCAGGAAGATAAGCGTCAGGAAGAAATACAACACACCTGCCGTCAGCCAGGTAAAAAACACCAACATGTAATGCTGCAAGGGATATTTATCTTTGTCGTAGGTGACGTGAACCTGGTAACCGGCCAGTTTCTCCCCCGCTTTTTCGTGGCATTCGGAGGTGCGGCAGGTGGTCGGAATATTTTTTTTGTTGCTGGCAGCTGTCGGGGATTTTTTGCTTTCGATGAAGTGCACGCCTTCTCCCTTGACAACGTGGCAATCTGTGCAATCCGGCGTTTCCTGCGAGCCGAACAACAGCGCCTTGTAGTGGTAGGTTTCCTTATAGGAGGTGACGACGTCGTCCAGCTTGTGCCGCTGCTGGAACTCTTTATCGCCGTGGCACTTGGCGCAGATCCCCACGATTTCCTTCGGGTCGCGCATCTTGCGCAGCCGCGAGGTCACGTGCTTGTAGAAGGATTCGGCGAAATCGCCCGTGCGGTGGCAGGTCTGGCAGCGGGCCAGCCCACGCTCGGACACGCCACTGCTTTTGCCCTTGAAAAAGGACAGGGGACGGTACAGCGGTTCTTCGTGGCAATCCTTGCAACCGGGATAGTCTTGCTGGTCCTTTTTGGGCTTTCCCTCGGCGTCCAACTTGCCATGAACGCTCTTGGCCAGCAAATCAGCTACGGGTTTGTGTGAAAAATTTTTCTGGCCTGAGGGCTCGATTAAATGGCATTCGGTGGTGCACTCGACTTTCTTGGCAGGATCATGAGGGATTTTCTTGATATCCTGATGACAGTCCGCACACTTTATCCTGACGTGAGGACCTTCCTTGAAAATAACCTCGTTGATGTAAAACAGCCGGAACTTACCGTTTTCATCTATCCGGCTCAGGCCTCGATACTTGTGGCAGAGAAGGCAGTCCAATTCATCCTCGGCGCTAGCCGTCCCTGTGCCGCAGAGCAGCAATGCCGAGAGGAGCATAACGACGTGCCTTTTGATGTATGACTTACCCATTGGCCAGCCCTTTTCTTATTTTGTCAAACTCGTGCCAAGCTACTTCCGCATAGCAGCGCAATGCTGCTACTCCCTATTAAGTCAATCCTGGCAAACCAAGCTACCCTGCAACCACCTCCAAGGGGGTCAGGTCTATTTGACGCCACCCCCGTCTTTTCCAATAACAGTAAGATAAGAATATCTTGATATCCTAAAGTATGCAACACATTCACTTTGGTTTTTTCTGTGCCTAGAAATATTT
Organism: Pseudomonadota bacterium; assembly: GCA_021792335.1. Classification (GTDB taxonomy): domain Bacteria; phylum Pseudomonadota; class Gammaproteobacteria; order Burkholderiales; family Sulfuricellaceae; genus Sulfuricella. The sequence continues at coordinate 6,924 of JAJYUW010000014.1, forward strand.
CTAGGCCGCCTTATTGGTTGCGGCGTGCGTCATGGAGCGAGGGCAGATAAAACTCCTTATACTGTTTTATTATGGTTGCCCCATCTCCGAACTCCAGGCGTTGCGCCCTTTCCGGCGAATACAAGAGTTGGGCGAAATCAAGCATTCCGTTTTCCTTGTGGCATTTGTCACAAAAAACGGGTTTCGATGACAAATCCTTGTGAATCTCCGTGTTAAGGCGGTCCCTCAGCGCCTGCAAGTCCCCAGTGCTCCCCTTTTTTCCGCTTTCGTCGGGAAGCAGGTTTGCGGTCACGGCTTCGTCGAGAAGCAGGTTTGCAGGCGCGTTTTCGTCGAGACGTTTGGCAAACCCTTTTTCGGCCCTGAATGGAACGATAGAGCCGCCGTAATCCCCTGGTTTGCCTTTCAGCTCAGTCATTGGAAGATTTGAGCTGCGCCCCAGCCATTTGTATTCGAACCGTTCACCTTCTTTAGGCACGATGTGGCAAACCTCGCAAGCCATAAAGAACGAATGGGCATTGAGAATTCCCCGCACCTCCTTGGACTTTGAGTGCGAATAATCCTTATGGCACTTCAGGCACCACGACTGTGACTTGCCCCCCTCGAGTACGGAGTCGCCGGCGCCGTGAAAGGGCTCATAAACCATCTCCTGACGTGAGACAGCCCGTTTCGCCAGCGCCTCTTCACTTTGGGATGCATCCCTGAAGTATGTAAGCCATAGCAGCCAGGAGGAGAAGGCGAACAGCAGAATAAAAATGATCGCCATTGTAAGATGGACGAGGAACTTCTTCGGAGCGCTGGCAGCACTACCCTTATGCATTGCCACGCCCTCCTTCTGCGCCGTTCGCAGGTTTTGACCTATCTTCCGCAATGATCCTTTCATACCAGAGCGAATGTTCTTCCTTCATCAACGTCTCGGAAATCTTGCCGTCGATAAACGCCCTGTTCATCGGATAAACATGTGGATGGTAATGAACTGCAAAAATATGCCCCACAATAATTGCAAGCGCGGCAAGTGTCGCCTCTCCCAAATGGAGCGCATCTGCCACATCGAGATAGAATTTTGGCCAGTACGACTGCGTCCACATCATGGTGCCGGTACTGATTACGATGAACATGCCGAAGTAAACCGAGAAGTATTCCAGCTTCTCAAGATAGGTGAAACGGTCCAGCCTGGGCCGTTCTTTCCGCAGACCCAGCATATACATGACATTCTGGTAGGCATCCACAAGATCCCTCGACTTCGGCAGCATGTCGCGGAACCAGCTTTTGCCATCGGCCTTGAACATGACATAGTAGAGGTGATAGAAGCACACGGCGGTGACGGCCGCTGCCGCAATGCGGTGAACGATTCCGCGCCAGTAGAAGATGGACTTCCCGGCCGCGCCAAGCAAATCTATAGCCGACTTCTCACCCATCAACATGAAGCCGGTGATAATCAGCAACGTTGTTGAAACAAACATAATGACATGCTGAACTCTTTCGCTCTTCGTAAGCCTGACGAAGGATTTTTCGCTCTTTCCGTGTCGGCTCATCTCAGCGCCCTCCCTTCTTGCTATCCCGGTGCGTTGCATAAAGATCCAGCAGTCTGTGGCCGCCGAGCCCGCCGATCACGGCCGCGATGAGAATCTGATAGAAAAGTTTTATCCAATGCAACACCTTGGCCTGGAAGATTTCCCTGTTCCGCGCGTCATCCGCGCTTTCTTCAGCCTCCTCCATCAGGCGTGCCGCCTTGACCGGAGATATGTGCACCTTGCTGCCCGTAGCAAACTCCTTCGTCGCCTCGACATGGCACCCGGACTGGGAACAGGTTGCACGCTTGTTGTCCGCATTGGTCGGCGATTTTTTGTTTTGTTTGGAAGTGATTCGATGAGGGGAGAAGCCCAGCGCGTACGGTGCATGGCAATTCAGGCAGTTTGCCACTTCCACGTCCCCGTATTGAATCGCTTTGGCATGGTAGGTGTCCTGGAATCCCGCTATCACATCCAGTTTATGCCTCGCCATGATTCCCGGGTTCGCGTGGCACTTGCTGCAAAGCTTGACCACCTCAGCTGACGGCCTCCGAATCGAGGCGCGGTAAGTCACATGGCGGAAGAAACGTTCTGCCCAGGCCTGCTCTTCATGGCACTGGTGGCAAACTTGCAGGAACGCCATCGATTTGGCTTGTCCATGAAAACCGAGTTGGTAAGGCTTATTGGCATGGCAATCCCTGCAGCCCGGCAAGTCGTCTTTGTTCTTTGACCTGGAGCCTTCAACGCCATGGGCGCTTTTTTTCAGGTCTTCCACGATTGCCTTGTGGGAGAAAACCTTGCCGGTGGATGGCTCAATGACGTGACAGGACTTTCCACAATCTACTTTTTTCGCATCCGTATGAGGTATCTTGTCCACCCCTTCGTGGCAGTCAGAACAATTTAACTTTCCATGATATGAGGCTTTGTGCAGACCCTCGTTGACATAAAAGACTCTCTTCACGACCCGTTTCTTGGTGTCTATTTCATAGCGCCCCAAGCCGGGATACTTGTGACACATAAGGCACGTGTCTTGACCTTCGTATGCAAAGACTGGAGAGGAAAACAAGGCTATCACCGCGGCAACGTCTGAAAGACAAGACCAAAAACTCCCGTGCATGCGCGGGATAGTGTCAGACTTGCACCCTGGTAATTGAAGCCTCATCCGTTTCTCGCCCTTAGTAGGTAATTTGACGGGCTTGGCAAGCCAAGTCGGGGCATCCGTACCCCGCATTCATGCGCGTTGGCTTGATGGTGAAGTTATCGCAAGCCACAGCATCCTGAGCTTGTCTCACCGTCAAAAGCACTGCGCTTACAAAACATATTAGCAAATAAATATATGGAAATAAAGATCCTGATATCTGCTTAACAACCTGAAAGGTGCCGCTTTTACCCTTTTCGCTGCGGTCAATGCTCCCCTGTCAATCGTTCAATTTATAGACGGAAATCTTGTTTCGCAACATCTCTGCCGCATAAAGCCGGTTGTCCCGGCCCACGGCGATGCCCCCCACCGACACGAACCGCTGCGGCACGCCGTCTTGTCCCAGAACGCGCAGAAACTTCCCATCAGCGTCAAAAACCTGGATCACGTCCATATAGCTGTCGCTGATATAGACTTGATTTTTCTCGTCGACGGCCACCCCTTTCGGACGGAAGAACTCACCCGGAAGCACCCCCCAAGATCCGATCAGGACGAGCAGCGCACCTTCTTCATCGAATGCCTGAGCACGGGAATTCAGAACATCCACGACATACACCGTTCCATTCGACGCAATCGCTACGGTTGCCGGATAGCGAAACCGCCCGTTGCCCTCGCCGAATCCGCCCCACTGGCGCACCATCTTGCCGGAGCCAGAAAACCTCATGACCTTATTGTTGGCAGAAACGTAGACTTTGGTACCGGAAGCGTCCGCCGCCACATCGATGGGGCGCACCGCCAAACCTTTGTCGATCACCGGGAAGGCATATTGGAAATGGCCGTCAGCGCTGAATACCTGGATACGGTGGTTACCGGTGTCGGCTACGTATACGCGTCCCTTGCCGTCGGTCCCGATGCCAACAGGGTCTTTGAATTGCCCTTCAGCCGACCCCTTCCGGCCAAAGCTGAGGAGATACCTGCCATTGCGGTCAAAAACGACCACTCGCTGGTTTCCGCCATCAACCACATAAATGCGGTCATCGCTGCCGAGCGCCACATCGGAGGGCAATGACAGTCCACCAGCGCCCTGGCCGGTAACTTCAAACAGAAGGCGTACGTTTGCAGTAGGGACGCCAGCGGCGAATGATGCGGCAAGCCAGCCTGAGAGCAGGATAAAAAAAATCGCTCGCAGCACTTGCCTGAGCGTGGTGTGATTTTCCCATGGACTGGGCAAATATTTTTCCTGCGTCCGTGCTCCCCATCGTGGCATTTTTTAGTCTCTGGCGGATTCAAGTTCGAAGTGCAGCAGTCAATCTGAGGAAGTATAGCGCACTTCATTTTCAAGAAATATCTCAAACGGGGATAGCACCGGAGAACTCTATTATCTTTCGCCCGGCGGGCTGCCGAGCGAGAATACGCATCGGCACTCTCGCTTCGCCACGAACAATTCCGATCGCGGACACTCCTAGTGTCGCGTCACGCATCAAATGTCGGACATGAGGTTACATTTCAACGCTATAATTTTATTGATAAAAATTGCTGTAGTTCAACACTATATATACGACAAATTATGCGTGACGCGACACTAGCAGAATAAATTCAGCCTGCCCCCGACACCGACCCTACCATTCACTCAATGCCAACAAAATCAACCCTGCCAGGATTGCAAAAAGAATGATCCAGCCGACAATCTTGATAGCGGCACCGATAGCATTGCCCGGCCCGCCCTCCTCTGTTGCGGGCAGTCCCACAAAAAAGCCGATCTCGCTGCCATACCATATGCAGCCCAGCGGAAGGACCAGGACGGCAATTGCAAGGTGGAGAATCTCGTGTTTTACCAGGAAGTGGGCCACGGCCATACACACGATTGCCACTAGAATCGATGCCACACGTCCGGCATCCAATCCCTCGGCTTCCACTTCACGATGCACCTTGCTCAAGTGCTGCACTCTGCAAGACCTCCCACTTCCAGTCTGTGCGCAAATAAATTGGCTGCACTTGTCACCGGATGGCGTGCCTGGGTCAAAGCGTCCGGGCGCTTCATATTATTTTGCCGCTTTTTCGCTTCGATTCTTCTAATCCGACAAGCTGATAGCCCAGTTACGCACCCAGCACCGCCGCCGGGAGATCGCAAATGCGGTATTTCCCGCTTTGCACTGCCAAGGCCAGCCGTTCTAGGGTATGCTCGTGCATCATGGCGACAATTTTTTCCTTGATCGGCTTCCATTTCGAATGCACCGGGCAGGCGGTTTCCTCGCTGCATATTTTCAAACCTAGCACACAGTTTTCAGTAAAGCCGGTGCCTTCAATCAGCGTCACAATCTGCATCAAGTCGGTCTTTTCCCCTCCCTCGCGCAGGCAGAATCCCCCCTGGCGGCCACGGTAGGAATAAAGCAGATTTCCCTTGCACAAACTTTGCATGATTTTGGCGAGATAGGCCGTAGGGACGCCAAGATATTCCGCAACCTTGCGGTTAAGAATAGGCTCGCCGCGCGGTTGCGTGGCAATATAAATCAGCGCCTGGATTGCGTACTGGCTGGTTCGGGATAAAATCATCGGAGCTCCAAATCGGTATATACTGATCCAATTATCTTCTTTTACCAATTCGAATCATAGTGATATTGCCATAAAAAATCCATGGTCAGAGAAATTCAGGCCAGCAACGCCATCCGGAGCAAGGCGGCTACCCCATCGGCGGACTGCTTTTCCTGATACGGAACCTCACCAAGCAGGGGCGCTTGCAGTCCATGTTCCAGCGCCGCCACATTTTCCCGCATAAACGGCATGCCGGGTTCGACCTGATTCGCCACCCACCCTGCAAGCTTGAGGCCGCGCTGCTTCAGTGCCTGAGCGGAAAGCAAGGCGTGGTTCAGGCAGCCGAGCCGCAGTCCGACCACCAGAATCACGGGCAGCCCGAGCTGTTGGGCCATATCAGCGGTATTCTCGCGCGGATTGAGCGGCACCATGAAGCCGCCGACACCTTCGACCACCACCACATCAGACATTGCCTGCAATCGCCGGAAAGCATCCAACACAGTCCCGATGCTAATTTCCACGCCGCCCCGCTCGGCGGCGATATGAGGGGCAACGGGCAGAACCAGTGCATACGGATTGATCAGCCCAGGCGGCGCCGCAACATTGCCTGCGGCACGCAGACTTTCCACATCCTCGCAGCGCAGCCCGCCACTTGTTTCCTCGCAACCGGCGGCGACCGGCTTCATGCCAACAGCCCGAAAACCTCGGCTGGCGAAAGCACGCAGCAGCGCACTGGCAATCAGGGTCTTGCCTACATGGGTATCGGTGCCCGTGATGAAATAAGCTTTTTCCACTTAGCAAACCCAAAAAATAGATTAGCCACGAATTTGCACGAATAATCGGCTGATTAACATGGATTCGTGTTCATTCGTGCAAATTCGTGGTGTGTACCGGTTTTAAGGATGAAATTTCACCACCTGAGCCCCGCCCGGCAGTGCGGGCTGCTTTATTTCGCCTTTCCAGGCATGACCGTACACCACCTCATAGGTCGCCGGCAGCTTGCCGTCGCGGCGCAGTGCCTCGTAATTCTGCTGCACACGCTGCCAGGCGGTCTTGCCCAGCAGTCCACGGCGGCGCCCCTGGTTGGCGTTGTGCGCGCCCAGTGCCTTGAGGTCGCGCATCAGCCCGGTCAGGTCGGCATAGGTCAGGGTCAATGTTTCCATGTCCATCACTGGCGCGGCGAACCCCGCACCCATCAGCGCATCGCCGACATCGTGCATGTCGGGAAAACGGTTAACATGGGCATGTGAATCCAGCGCGCCGAATGCCTGGCGCAATTCCTTCAGGGTATCCGGGCCGAAAGTGCTGAACATGAGCAGTCCGCCGCTTTCCAGCACTCGCCACATGCCGCCGAAGGTCGCCTCGAGATTGTTGCTCCATTGCAATGCAAGGTTGGACCAGATCATGCCGACGCTCCCGGCACGCAAAGGCAGGTTCTCGATGTCTCCGCACACCCGTTCTTCGCCAGCCATGAACGGCAGCAAACGCTTCCACGCGGGTTGGTGGCAGCGCGACGCCTGCAGCATGGACGGCGCAATGTCCAGTTCTATCACGCGCGCCTTGGCATAGCGTTCCCGCAGTTTCCGCGAGCCGTAGCCGGTGCCGGAGCCGGCGTCGAGAATGCGCTTAGGCTCGTATTTGATGTATTGCAGGCGCTCGGCCATGCGGTCGCAGATTTCCCGCTGCAGCACCGCCACCTGGTCGTAGGTGGCCGCGGCGCGGTCGAAAGAGCGGCGCACCCGGCGCTTGTCCAGCGTGAATGGGTCATTCATTTGCAGCCCCTAAAAATCCAGTCACAATCTCGGTAAATCTCCCAGGGTGAGACAAAAACGGCGCATGGGCGACGCCCGGCAGCACATCCAGGCGCGCGTCCGGCATCAGTTCGGCCAGCCACCTGGCGGCTCCCACCGGCGTAAGCATGTCGCGCTCGCCGTGCAGCAGCAAAGTCGGCGTTTTCACGGTAGCGGCGCGGTCGCGCAAATCGGTACCGAGCAAAATAGCGAGCCCCGCCCGCAAAACTTCAGCGCTCGGACGACCTTTGGCAAACGAGCACTCACGCAGGCGTTTCAGCACCGTTTTGGCTGCGTCATCGCCGCGCGCCTGTAGCGCCAAAAAACGCTTCAACGTGCCATCGCAATCCGATTCAAGCTCGGAAGTGAATTCCAGCAGCGCCTCGCGTTCCAGCGCCCACGGCCACCCGTCTTTTATCGTGAAACATGGCGTGGTGGCCATCAAAACCAGGCGCGACACTTTTTCCGGATAAAGCGATGCCATTTCCAGCGCCACCTGCCCGCCCAGTGACCAGCCGCAAACAGCAATCCTCTCCGGCAACGCTGCCGCCACGGCGTGGATGATATTTTCCAGCTCGTAAGGATCGAGCGCGGGGCTGGCGCCATGACCGGGCAAATCCACCACATGCAGGCGAAAATGTCGCGCCAGGTCGTCGCGCACCCCGTCCCACACGCCACCATGCATGCCCCAACCGTGGAGCAGCGCCATATCTGCGCCCATCCCGACAGTTTCGACGAACACGCTCAAATGGTGCGCTCCAGCGCGTTCAGCGCTTCCACCAGCCGGGCAATGTCTGCATCACTATGCGCCGCTGATAGGGAAATGCGCAGGCGCGCCTCGCCCTTCGGCACGGTGGGCGGCCGAATCGCCGGCACGCAGATGTGGCGCTTGCGCAGCGCCTCGCTTACCACCAGCGTTTCCTTGTTGGTGCCGATAATGATCGGCTGGATCGGCGTGATTGATTCCATCAGACGCCAGCGCTCCAGCTTCAGCCCCTGCTTCAGGGCAGCGATGAGTTGCCGCAGCCGTGCCTGCCGCCACGCCTCGTTTTCGATCAGCCGCAGGCTGGTGGAAAGTGCCGCCGCCAGAGCTGGTGGCATGGCTGTTGTATACATGTAGGTGCGGGCGCGTTGCACCAGATAATCGACCATTACGGCCGGCCCGGCGACGAAGGCGCCAAACACGCCGGCGGCTTTGCCCAGTGTTGCCATGTATATGATCCGGTCCGACGACGCGACGCCGAAATGCTCGAGTACGCCGCGACCCGTGCGTCCCAACACGCCGAAGCCGTGCGCATCATCCAGCAGCAGCAACGCATCATAGCGCTCGCACAAGGCGAGCAACTCCGGTACCGGAGCAATATCGCCGTCCATGCTGAACACGGCATCCGTTACCACCAGCTTGCGTCTCGCCCTGGAAGCGGCAAGGCGCTTCTCCAGTAACGCAAGGCCGAGATGCGGATAGCGGGTATGCCTGGCACGAGATAGCAGCGCGGCATCGTTGAGCGAGGCGTGATTGAGCTTGTCGGCGAAAATCTCATCATCGCGCCCGACCAGGGCGCTAACGATGCCAAGATTGGCCATGTAACCGGTGGAAAACAGCAATGCCGCCTGCTGGCCGGTAAACCTGGCTAGCGCCTCTTCCAGCTGATGATGCGGCGCCATATGCCCGCCCACCAAGTGCGACGCCCCTGCTCCCACGCCATATTGCGCGGCCGCCGACTTGAGCGTGTCGACCAGGGCCGCATGATTGGCCAACCCCAGATAGTTGTTGCTGCTGAAAGACAGGCAATGCATGTCGCCCACCATGATGCGCGCCCCCTGGGGGCTCTTCAGCACGTGGCGCTGCCGGCGCAACCCCTGCTCTTCCAGCAGATTCAGCGCTTCAGTCAGAGGAGAGAAGGGCATGGGGTGAACCGGACGCAGCTTGAATGGTCAGGATCGCCGCTTAGGGTTTGGCGCCCATGGTGCGGATGCCCAGCTTGTCGAACAATGCCAGATCCTGGTCCGCGGAGGGGTTAGGCGTGGTCAGCAATTTCTCGCCGTAGAAAATGGAATTGGCGCCGGCCAGGAAGCACAGCGCTTGGAGCGGTTCCGCCATCTGCTCCCGCCCGGCGGAAAGGCGCACCAGGCTTTTTGGCATGGTGATGCGCGCCACCGCGACGGTACGCACAAATTCGAACGGGTCGAGCGCCGCAACGTCTTGCAGTGGCGTACCCTGCACCTGCACCAGCAAGTTGATCGGAACAGACTCCGGCGGCGGATTGAGGTTGGCGAGCTGGGCAATCAGCGCGGCGCGGTGAGTGCGCGTTTCGCCCATGCCCACGATGCCGCCTGAACACACCTTGATGCCCGCCTGGCGTACTTCTCCGAGCGTGTCCAGCCGATCCTGATAGGTGTGGGTGGTGATCACCTCACCATAATATTCCGGCGCGGTATCCAGGTTATGGTTGTAGTAGTCCAGCCCGGCTACACGCAACTGCTCCGCCTGGCCTTCCTTGAGCATGCCCAGTGTGACGCAGGTTTCCAGCCCGAGTGCGCGCACTGCGGTGATCATGTCCAGCACCGGTTTCAGGTCTTTCTGCTTCGGCCCGCGCCAGGCCGCGCCCATGCAAAAACGCGTGGCGCCCTTGTCCTTGGCAGCTTTGGCCTTCTCCACCACGCTTTCCAGGTCCAGCAGGTTTTCCTGTTCCACTTCGGTGTGGTGGCGTTTGGACTGCGAGCAATAGCCGCAGTCCTCCGAGCAGCCGCCGGTCTTGATCGAAAGCAGTGTGCTCACCTGCACCTCGTTGGGATCGAAATGGGTGCGATGCACGCCTTGCGCCCGGAATATCAGGTCGCTGAATGACAGGTCGAACAAAGCCTCGACTTCTTCCACCGTCCAGGGCGCGCGCGCCCGCATCTCGCTGCCCGACTTGGCCAACTGGGCATTCAGCATCTCATTCATGAACCTCTACCTCCACCATCATATCCTGCCAGTTTTCACGGCTTATTCTGATCAGATCCCGGATTCCCAGCGGCACCACCACCAACAAACTCACGGCCCAGACTGTCGCCAACATATTGAAAGTCCCGCCCAGTAGAGCCTTGAGCGGGCCGGCGAAATTCAAAATCACCACCAGCGTACCGGCGATACCGTAAAAACGATAGCCAGCCCAGCGCTGATATTCCCTGACACGGTGGTCAGGATGATGGGCAACGGAGGCATAGACGAAAATCGAGATGGCTATCCACACCATGATCAGCGGTGGAAGCAGCACGGAAATAATACTGCCGATAATGAACAGCTGCGCAGAACGTCGGGATTGCGCCGCGCCAATATGTTTCTCAATCTTTTTCATTACTCGTCTTTACCTGAATTATTAAAGTAAAATGGCCGCAATTTTCAAGGATTAATCCACAGTTGTCAAATATTGCCGAGCAGATTTTAAACAGCTGCCTAAATATTGCGCATCACATGCTGCCGCACACCTGCGTGCTCTGCGGTGCATACGCGTCCACGCAACCTTTATGCACAAACTGCAGCGCAGACCTGCCGCTATCACCCACCGCAGCCTGTCCCGTATGCGCCCTTTCTGCGCTGGACGGCAAGGTCTGCGGTGCCTGCCTGAAGGAACCGCCCGCCTTCGACCTCACGCTTGCAGCATTCAGCTACGGATTCCCGATCGACCGTCTGCTTCATGCTTTCAAATATGCGGGCGACCTCAGCCTGGTTGGAATTCTGGCGGAACCGCTCGCCCGGCTGGCCGCAGAACAACCCAAACCGGACCTGCTGCTGCCGATGCCGCTCCATCCAGTTCGGCTGCGGGAACGCGGCTTCAACCAGTCGCTGGAAATAGCCAAACCGATTTCAAGATGGCTCGACATCCCGCTCAGCACGGATGCCTGCCAGCGCATGCGCGATACGCCGACCCAGGCCGGACTGAAATGGCGGGAGCGCCGCCGCAATGTGCGCGGCGCCTTTGCCTGCGATCTTGATCTAAATGGGAAAAAAGTTGCGGTGCTGGACGATGTGATGACCACCGGCGCGACCTTGAACGAAATCAGCCGGATATTGAAAAGCCGCGGCGCATCTGAGGTCAGCGCCTGGGTGATAGCGCGCACCCCGGCGGAATCACCCAGGCGCTGACCGTTTCAACCAATTCTGCGAAAAACAAATGAAGTAGCCGACGAAACTGGGGTTTAGAGCGGTGTTGGCATTAACCTTTTTTCAAACCGCCAAGGCACCAAGAACGCCAAGAAAAACGTGAGATCAGGAAATCTGAACCGCTCACTTTGCCGGTTGATGCAATATTGTTTCCAACAGAGATGATTCTCTTGGCGTTCTTGGCGTCTTGGCGGTTAAACTGAGTTTTTTAGCAAATTTAAGAACCCATGTTTGACATTGTCCTTTACCAGCCGGAAATCCCCCCCAACACCGGCAATATCATCCGTCTCTGCGCCAACACCGGTTGTGGGCTGCACTTGGTCAAACCGCTCGGATTTTCTCTGGATGACAAACAGCTTCAGCGCGCCGGGCTCGATTACCACGAATATGCCACGGTCGAAACCCACGAAAATTGGGATGCATGCCTGCACCATTTCAGCGGACGGAGAATGTTTGCACTTACTACCAAGGGAAGCTCGCGTTACAGCGAAATTGTTTTCCAGGCCGGTGACGTGTTCGTTTTTGGCCCGGAAACACGGGGGCTACCGGAAGAAATTCTAGCCCATTTCGAAGCCGGCCAGCGTGTCCGCCTGCCGATGCGGCCGACAAGCCGCAGCCTGAATCTTTCCAACACGGTTGCCGTGGTGGTGTACGAAGCATGGCGCCAAACTGGATTTGAAGGGGGGTGTGAGTGCTGAGTGCTGAGTGCTGAGTGCTGAGTGCTGAGTGCTGAGTGCTGAGTGCAAAGATTTTACACAGGACTGCTTCACTCAGGACTGCCTTTCACTCCGCCTTGGGTTCCCGGTTGAGCAGCTCTTCCACCGCCCTGCCCGGCGGCACGCCTTCGAACAGCACTTTGCATACCGCGCGGGTGATCGGCATATCCACGCTCATGCTTTGCGCCAGACGCAGCACTTCGCCTGCGGTATGCACACCTTCTGCGACATGGCCGAGTTCAGCCAGGATGGCCTCCAGCTTTTGCCCCCGAGCAAGACGCAGACCCACGGTGCGGTTGCGAGACAGATCACCGGTGCAAGTCAGAATCAGGTCACCCGCGCCAGCCAGACCCATAAATGTTTCCGGTCGGCCGCCCATTGCAGCGCCCAGCCGGCTGATTTCCGCCAGTCCACGCGTGATCAGCGCGGCGCGCGCATTGTAGCCGTATCCCATGCCATCGGAAATCCCCGCCGCAATGGCCATGACGTTCTTTACGGCGGCACCGATTTCGACCCCGACCACATCGGTGCTTGAATAGACTCGCAGCCGCGGGCTATGCAGTTGCAATGCCATGGCATGGGCAAAACTCTCGTCGTGGGAGGCCAGGGTGAGAGCCGTCGGCAGGCCCTTGGCCACCTCCAGGGCGAAACTCGGGCCGGACAGCACACCGCACTGCAGCTTGCCGCCCAATTCTTCCGCCACGACCTGATGAGGCAGCCTGGCTGTACCCGCTTCAAAACCCTTGCACGCCCAAAGCAGCGGCACGTTTGCGCCCAGCTCAGCCATTTTCCGCGCCACCTGTCGCAAGCCTGCCGTAGGCACGACAACCAAGGCCAGATCGGCCTGGTCGAGCGCGTCCTCCAGCATCAACGCTAACCGCAGCGTTTCGGGAAAATTAAAATCGGGGAGATAGCGCCGGTTGCTGCGATCTTCCGACATTTCGGCCAACTGGTCCGGGTTGCGCGTCCATAGGCACGCTTCATGCTGTGCCGCGAGGCTGATGGCGAGCGCTGTTCCCCAAGCACCCGCACCCAATACGGCGATCTTCATGCGCCCCACACCTGGCTGACCAAAACATATCCAGCCTGTCCGCTGCGATGGCGCACTTTCAGCCAGCCGGAAACACCATGTTCCACCAGTTCCAGCATGACATCCCGCTCGGCCTGGAACACCAGCGGCGCATTGCGTTCCGCCGACTGGCGGACATCAGCACGAGCGGCCGTCACCACCACCATGCGCGTATCGCCCAGATTTTTCCTTTCGATCCAGGCCAGGCTGCCGGCACTATCGCGAACCTTGGCCCACTGGTCGAGGTTGACTATGATTTCAAACGGATAATATTTTCCCACCAGGAACAAACGTTTCGCCTGCACCGAGGGAGCGTCGTAGAGGACAGCGCGATCTACTGCGACAGAACGGTAATCCAGCGCCAGGGCACTGGATGAAAATCCGAAAAACAGCAGCAAGCACAGCCCGACAAGGCGGGAAAGCCTTACCATCACTGCGCCAGTTCTAGCCACCATGACATCAGTGCGCGGTTGCTGCACCTGCCTCCTGCTCTGCCAGACGCTGCTGGTACAGTACATCGAAATTAACCGGATTCAGCAGAACCGGCGGGAATCCGGCGCGCGAAACCATATCCGAAATAACTTCGCGCACATAGGGAAACAGGATGTTGGGGCCGGTAATGCCAAGAATCGGTTCCAGATCTTCCTGGGGGATGTTGCGGATCTGGAAAATCCCTGCCTGGGCGGCTTCCACCAGAAACAGGGTCTTGTCTTCCGGCAATTTTGCAGTAACCGTCACCGTCAGCACAACTTCATAGACACCTTCTTCCATGATCCCGCCTTGATGGTGCAGTTGAACTTCCACCTGCGGCGTTTCACGCACCAGGAAAACTTGCGGTGCATGGGGAATTTCCAGCGACAGATCCTTGACGTAAATTTTTTCGATGGAAAAAACTGCTTGCTGCTCCTGCTCGTTGCTCATGAAGCTTCCTAACTATATAAAATAAATAAGTTTGCTGGCCCGAATCAATGCCTCATCAGCCAGCTTTTGAGATTCGCAGCATCAAGTGCGCCGGCGATCCGGTCTACTTCTGCTCCGCTTTTGAATAACACCAACGTGGGGATGCTGCGGATGCCATACTGCTGTGCCAGAGATTGCTCTTCTTCGGTGTTGACCTTGGCGAAACGCGCGCGGGTCTTCATCTGGGCGGCAACCTGTGCAAATACCGGCGCCATCATTTTGCACGGCCCGCACCACGGCGCCCAGAAATCCACCAGCACCGGCAATTCGTTCCGGGTGATGAATGGACCGAAGCCGCCCGCAACCAGTTCCAGCGGCATACCATCGAGGACGGGAACACCGCATTTCCCGCATTTCGGATTCTGCTCCAGACGCTCGTCAGGCACACGGTTTGTGGCCAGGCATTTAGGACAAACAATGTTCATCGCCGCTTTCTCAGGTTCACCCGGCCAACAGCGGATCCACCTTGCCGGCACGATCGAGCGCAGCCAGGTCGTCGTAGCCGCCGACATGGGTGCAGCCGATATAAATCTGCGGCACCGTGCGGCGGCCGGTTTTTGCTATCATTTCGTCGCGCCTGGAGGGGTCGAGATCGACCCGGATCTTTTCGATTTCCCTCACGCCTTTGCTTAACAGCAGTTTCTCCGCCATGGTGCAATAGGGGCATACTGCAGTGCAGTACATAATCACATTCGCCATCGTCATTTCTCCATCGGCATATTTGCCCGTTGCCAGGTGGTGATGCCACCCGCCATATTATACACCTGTTCAAAACCGCTCTTGCGCAGCACGCGGCAGGCATGCCCGGATCTCATGCCGCTACGGCAAATGGCAATAATCGGTCGGCCCTTGTATTTTTCCAATTCCGGATGTTTGGCCAATTGGCCGAGTGGAACATGCACCGAATGGGGAACATGGCCGGCGTAATACTCGCTGTCCTCGCGCACGTCCAGCACCACGGCATTCTGATGGTTGATCAATTGCGTCGCTTCCAGCGTGCCGATATCCTTGATGCCGGAAATGCGGCCACCGATGATCGGCCACACCAGCATTGCTCCGCTGACCAGAACCAGCAATACGATCCCGATATTATTCTGTATGAACTCCACTTGCGCGCTCCTTACCTTATTTCCCTGCAAAAGACGCAAAATTTTACCAGTAATTTATCGTCTATATTCAATTTAGGTAATTGCAATCATCAACCATTACTCAAACCAGCAATTTAAGGAGGGGTTTATTATGGATACCATTGATGTTCTAATTCACGTTCACCCCGAACTGTCCGCGGAAAACCGGGCCAAGGTAGAGAAGGAGGTAATGGCCTGTGACGGCGTAATCGCCGCGGACTTCGACCGTCACCAGCATCCGCATGCCCTGACCGTCCTGTACAATCCAGATCAGGTTCAAGACAAGCAGATACTCGAAGTGGTGAGACGAAGCGACCCGGCTGCCACCATGGTAGGCATGTAACCGGCTCAACGGGGAGGGAACAAACCGCCCTCAGGCACTCTTATGCGCAGCCGCCATTGTCTGCAGCGACGCCCAATTTTTTCAGGATGGTGTCCAGTGGGCACAGGTTGGTGAGGCCGCTCTGGAACAGGTTGGCGCCAACGAAAGCGGTGAACCAGAGGAAATTGCTGCTGACGAAAACCGGGCTGCCCTGCACGCCCAAGCCCAGTGACAGCAGCACGAAAAAGCCGGCGACGATACGAACGATGCGGTTGATGGTCATGTTTTCTCCTTCACAATTAAAATAAAACTACAAAAGTTAATAAATCCGCAAAGACGCCAAGAGGAAAATGATGCCGCAAAGGTTTTTTTGCGATAACTTCGCGCCTTGGCGTTTAATGTTTTTTATACATCACGGCGTAGTACAGCACCGGGATCACCCCCAGCGTCAGAACGGTGGAGACAAAAATTCCGAAGATGAGTGAAATCGCCAAGCCGTTGAAAATCGGGTCGTCCAGTATGAACAGCGCACCCAGCATGGCGGCCAGCCCGGTGAGCACGATCGGCTTGGCACGCGTCGAACCGGCGCGGATCACCGCCTCCTGGAACACCATCCCCTGCGCCACCTGCATGTTGATGAAGTCCACCAGCAGGATGGAATTACGCACGATGATGCCTGCCAGCGCGATCATGCCGATCATGCTGGTGGCGGTGAACTGCGAGCCGAGTAGAGCGTGGCCGGGCATCACGCCGATGATGGTGAGCGGTATCGGTGCCATGATGACGAGAGGAACAAGATACGACCTGAACTGCGCCACCACCAGCAGGTAGATCAACACCAGCCCGACCGCATAGGCGATGCCCATGTCGCGGAAAGTCTCGTAGGTCACCTGCCATTCGCCATCCCACTTGATGCTGTATCCGGCATAGTGATCGTCCGGCTGGCGGATGAAATAATCGCTCAAGCGTCCGCCTTCCGGCAGCTTCATGCCATTGATCGCGGAGCGGATGGAGAACATGCCGTAGAGCGGGCTGTCCAGCTTGCCCGCCATGTCACCGACAACAAATACCACGGGCAGCAGATCCTTGTGGTAAATGGTCTTCTCGCGTGCCATTGAGTTCACGCTCACCAGTTCCGACAACGGCACGAGCGTGCCGTCCTGCGCGCGGACAGTAAGCTTGAGCAATTCATCCAGGCTGCCTTGCCGCTCCGATGCCAGTGTCACCCGCACCGGCACCTCGAACTTGGATTCGCCTTCATGCACCGGCGTCACATCCTCGCCGGACAAGCCCATGCGCATCACCGCCACCACATCCTTCTGCGCCACGCCCATCAGCGCCGCCTTGCTTTGCAGCACGCGCAGCACAAACTTGTTTGCATTCTCTTCGATGGTATCGTCGACTGCGACAATGTCAGCGGTTTTAGCAAAGTTGGCACGCACTTGTTTCGCTACCTTCATCTGCCCTTCGTAGTCCGGCCCATATACTTCGGCGACGATGGGCGACATCACCGGCGGCCCTGGCGGCACTTCCACCACCTTGACCTTGGCCTGGTACTTGGCGGCAATACGCTCGACCTCCGGGCGCACACCCTGGGCAATTTCATGGCTCTTGCGGTCGCGATGGTGCTTGTCCGCCAGGTTGACCTGGATATCGCCCATTTCGCTACCACTACGCAGGTAATACTGGCGCACCAGGCCGTTGAAATTGATGGGCGAAGCGGTGCCGACATAGGCCTCATAGTCGGTCACTTCTGGCACCGTCGCCAGATAGCCGCCGATTTCCCGCATCACCCTGGCAGTCTGTTCCAGCGGAGTGCCCACGGGCATATCCACCACCACCTGGAATTCCGACTTGTTGTCGAATGGCAGCATCTTCAGAATCACGAACTTGAATACCGCCAGCATAATCGCAAAAACAATCATGGCGATGATCGCCAGCCACAATTTGTTGCGGTTTCCCCGTCCCTGCTCACGGTTGAGGAAAGGCGTCAGGCGTGCGCTGAAGAATCTGAACAACGGGCTCTCCGCTCCGGGTTCACTATGGCTTGGCAGTGTCGATTCCGCCCTGCCGGAGCTTGCTTGCGGATTGCCTGCCTTTGCTGCATCGTGCTTGTGAGCCAGGAGCTTGAGTGCCAGCCAGGGCGTGATGATGAATGCGATGGCGAGAGAAATCAGCATGCCGATGCTGGCGTTGATCGGGATCGGGCTCATGTACGGGCCCATCAGTCCGGTGACAAATGCCATAGGCAGTAGTGCCGCGATCACTGTCAGGGTGGCAAGTATGGTGGGGCCACCCACCTCATCCACTGCTTCTGGAATTACCTTGAGCAGCGGCTTGCCAGGCTCCAGTTCGCGGCGTCGGTGGATGTTTTCCACCACCACGATGGCGTCGTCCACCAGAATGCCGATGGAGAAAATCAGTGCGAACAGTGACACCCGGTTGAGGGTGAAACCCCATGCCCACGAGGCGAATAATGTCGCGGCCAGGGTCAGTATCACCGCCGCACCCACAATCACCGCCTCGCGCTTGCCCAACGCCAACAGCACCAGCAGCACCACGAAAGTGGTGGCGAAAATGAGCTTGCCGATCAGCTTCTGCGCCTTGTCGTTGGCGGTTTCTCCGTAGTTGCGGGTGACCGTGACCTTGACGCCGTCAGGAATGATGGTGCCATGCAGTTGCTCGATGCGCTTGATCACGCGGTCGGCCACGTCCACCGCATTCTCGCCCGGCTTTTTGGAAACTGCCAGCGTCACCGCCGGGAATTCGCCCTTGCCTGCCAGTTCCTTGCCTGCCGCCGGCCCGGCGCCCAGCCATACATAGTTGCCGGGCAAATCAGGACCATCCACCACCCGCGCCACATCGGTCATGAACACCGGGCGTCCTTCGGCGACCCCCACCACCAGCCGCTTCACGTCCGCGCTGCTGGACAGGAAGGTTCCGGTCTGCACCAATACCTCGCGGTTGTTTTCAACCAGCGTGCCGGATGGCTGGGAAGCGTTGCTGACCTGCAGTGCATCACGAATATCCTGGGCAGAAATGCGGTAGGCGTTCATGCGCTCTGCGTCCATGATCACCCGTACCACCCGGTTCGGGCCGCCAAGAGTGCGCACTTCTCTCGTACCCTTGATCCGCTTCAGTTCTATTTCGGCGGCATGGGCCACCTGCTTCAATTCGTACGTGCCGCGGGCGGGGTCCTCTGTCCACAGGGTAAGACTGACGATGGGCACATCGTCAATGCCGACCGGCTTGATAATCGGCTCGCCCACGCCAAGATTGGGGGACACCCAGTCGCGGTGCGACTGGACGGTATCATACAGACGCACCAGCGCCTGGGTACGGTCTTCGCCCACTTTGTACTGCACGGTAAGGATCGCCATGCCCGGCCGTGAGACGGAATAAACGTGGTCGATCGCGGTAATCTGGGAAAGCACCTGCTCGGCGGGCGTGGCCACCAGAGCTTCCACATCCTTGGCGGAGGCGCCGGGGAAGGGAATGAATACGTTCGCCATGGTGACATTGATCTGTGGCTCTTCCTCACGCGGCGTCACCATGACGGCGAACAGGCCGAGCAGGAACGCGATGAGCGCGATCAACGGCGTCATCTGCGACTGCAGAAATGCTTTGGCAATGCGACCGGAAATTCCCATGATGATGGTGAGCGGTAAGCGGTTAGCGGTGGTTTCCACTCACTGCTTACCGCTTACTGTTGACCCCTTTCAAATACATCCCGGCCTTGACCGGCTCCAGCGCCACCGTTTCCCCGGCGGATAGCCCGGCCAACACCTCGACCATGCCATCAGCCGCAGGTTCGCCCAGGCGAATCTGGCGGAACGTCACGCCGCCTTTCGCGTCCACCACGTACACGGCAGTTACTTCGCTGCGCCTGACGATGGCTTGTGTCGGCACCAGCAGCTTGCGTGCCAGGCCGACTGAAAAGTGCGCACGCGCAAACATGCCGGGGTAGACATCGTTGAGATCTTCGGGCAAATCGAGGCGCACACGAGTGGTATGTGTTCTCGCATCCGCCGCGGGCAAGATAGTCACTGCCTTGGCGGCAACCCACTTGTTGAGGGAAGTGAATTCCACCTGGGCGCGGGCCGCGCGACGGACATCCGCCAACTTGTACTGGGGAACGCTCGCCACGACGCGCAAATCCCTGGGATCGAAGCCGGTCATCAGCGCCTTGCCGGGGCTCGCCATTTCTCCCAGTTCAACATGCCTGGCCGCAACCACACCGCCATAGGGTGCCATGACCGCAGTAAAACCTTTGGTAGTAGCCGCCTGCCCAGCGCTCGCGAGAGCCGCTGCCAGTTGCGCCTCAGCCGCCTTGTAGTCCGCCTGCGCCTTGTCGACGGCGGCCTGACTGACAAACTTCTGCGCCAGCAACTGCCTGGTACGCTCATAGTTAAGCCGGACATTCTGGAGATTGGCGCGCGCTTGTGCCACTACCGCCTCACTGCCGGCGACAGCCTGACGCGCCTCGCTCTCGTCGATGCGCACCAACATCTGGCCTTTTTTCACCGTGTCGCCGACATCGAAATTGACCTCGACGACGCGTCCGGATATCTGGGCCGCCACGGTGGACTGCTTGACCGCTTCGACCAGCGCTTCCGTGGCATAAGTCTGATCCACTTCGCGGTATTCCACTACCGCCGTGGCAAACGGCAGCGCCGCCTGAGCCAGCGGAACCAGGAACATTCCCGACAGGATCCAGAAAGGTTTCAGCACACTTGGCTCCAAAAAGGAATGAATATTAGCATATGATAATACTATTATCTATATCAAGTCTAACCCGGAGACACCATCACCCCGGCTACCGGCTCAATGCAAACATCTCCAAGAGTGCATAAACGAAGAACACTCACCGAAAAATTCAGGGTGAGTGAAAATTAATGCTAGAAGTTATTTGGTGAATCCGCAAAAAACGTCGCGCATCAGACTGATCAGCTTCAGGGTGCGGGGATCGCCGACCCGGTAATACACCCGATTGGCGTCCTTGCGCGTGCGCAACACCCCCTTATCCCGCAGGATCGCCAGATGTTGCGAGATATTACTCTGAGAAGTGCCGACGCTTTCGACGATCTCCTGCACGCTGATTTCCCTCTCCCCCAGCACGCACAATATCTTCAGGCGTAGCGGGTGGGACATGGCCTTCATGGCGCGAGACGCCTGCTCGATATGTTCGTCTTTGTCGATTAATTCAACCTGTTCGAGTTCCATTTGCACACCTTCAATTTAGCCATAATTTAGGATATAGAGGTATGCAAACAAGTATAATGCGATTATTAGTAAAATATAATAAAATTATGCGAATTTTTATGACAAAATAACTCAAGATGACGGTCACTCCCACTTTACTTATCATTCTGGATGGCTTCGGCTGCCGGGAAAATTCAAGCGGCAATGCCATCGCAAGCGCACAAAAACCCAACTGGGACAAACTTTGGCAGCGCTACCCCCATACCACCATTCAGGCATCCGAAGCAGCAGTGGGGTTGCCGAGCGGCCAAATGGGGAACTCCGAGGTGGGCCATCTGAACATCGGCGCAGGCCGCGTTGTTTATCAGGAATTCACCCGCATCAACCGCGCCATCTCTAGTGGAAACTTCTTCGCCAACCCGGCCCTGACTCAGGCTGTCGAAACCGCCAGGAGCAGCGGCAAGGCGCTGCACATCATGGGGTTATTGTCCGACGGCGGGGTGCACAGCCATGAAGTGCACATCCACGCCATGCTTGAACTGGCCGCAAAGGCAGGACTGAAGAAAATTTACCTGCATGCCTTTCTCGACGGCCGCGACACGCCACCTAGAAGCGCGGTTGACTATCTGCGCAGGCTTGAGGAAAAGTGCGCACTACTAAAAACCGGACAAATCGCTTCCATCATCGGCCGCTACTATGTCATGGATCGCGACAAGCGCTGGAGCCGCGTCAAGCCCGGCTACGACCTCCTCACCCAAGGCAAGGCCGAATTCCAGGCCGAAAGCGCGGAACAGGCGCTGGCCGCAGCCTATGCCCGCGACGAAAGCGACGAGTTCGTCAAGGCTACCGCCATTGTCCCGCCTGGCGCGCAGGCCGTACGCATGGAAGACGGCGATGTGGTGGTCTTCATGAACTTCCGTTCCGACCGTGCGCGTGAAATCACCCGCGCCTTCATCGACCCCGGCTTCGACCTGTTCGAGCGTGAGTACGTACCCCAACTTGCAAGCTACTGTACCCTCACCGAATACAACAAGGATTTCAAAGTCCCGGTCGCTTACCCGCCGGAGCAAATCCGCAACGGTTTCGGCGAATACATCGCGAACCTTGGCCTGAAGCAGCTCAGAATTGCGGAAACCGAGAAATACGCTCATGTCACATTCTTTTTCGACGGAGGAGAGGAGCGCCTATACCCAGGCGAAGACCGCATCCTGATTCAATCGCCGGATGTTCCCACCTATGACCTGAAACCGGAAATGAGTGCGTTCGAGGTCACCGACAGGCTGGTAGAAGCGATAGAAAGCCGCCAATACGACGCCATCGTCTGCAACTACGCCAATGCCGACATGGTTGGCCACACCGGCGTGATGTCGGCGACGATCAAGGCCATCGAAGCGCTGGATCAATGCCTGGGCAAGGTCGTCCCGGCAATGCTGGGAATTGGCGGGGAAGTGCTGATTACCGCCGACCATGGCAACGCGGAAATGATGGCGGACGAAAGCACGGAC
>JAJYUW010000134.1 GCA_021792335.1 Pseudomonadota bacterium
TGTAATGGGTGACCAGGATGATGCCGTTGCGGGTGGCGATGCCAAACAGCGTGATGAAGCCGATCACCGCGGCCACGCTCAGGTTCGCTCCCGCGAGATAGAGCGCGACGATGCCGCCGATCATCGCCAGTGGCAGATTGAACAGCACCAGCAGGGCCTCACGGAAGCTGCCGAAGACCTTGTAGAGCAGGATCACCGCGCCGAGCAGGGCCAGGGCGCCGAAGCGCAACAGCGTCTGGTTGGCCTGGCGCTGGCTCTCGAACTGGCCGCCGTATTCGATGTGGTAGCCCGACGGCAGTTTGACCCGGGCGTCGATACGGGACTGCGTGTCCCGGATGACGCTCGCCAAGTCCCGCCCCTGCACGTTGAAGGAGACGACGATCAGGCGCTGCACGCTTTCTCGGTTGATCGAATAGGGTTCGTCCTGCACCGTCACGTCGGCCACTTCCCGCAGCGGTATCTTGGCCCGTCCATCGGGACTGAGGCCGGGCGCATCCACCGGGAGGTCGCGGATCGCGGCGACGCTGTCGCGCGCGGCGGGCGCCAGACGCACGTAAAGATCGAAGCTGCGGCTGCCCTCCTGCACGCTGGACAAGACCTCCCCGTTCAAGGACAACTGGATGTCCTGCGCGATGTCTCCGACCGCGATGCCGTAACGGGCAGCCTTGTTGCGGTCGATCTTGATGCTCACCTGCGGGACGCGGATCTGCTGTTCCAGATTGATATCGACCGCGCCGGGGATGCCGTGCAACAGCCGTTGAACCTCCTGTCCCGTTTGATACAGCGTGGACAGCTTGCTGCCGAATATCTTGATGGCGACCTGGGCGCGCACGCCCGATTGCACCTCGTCCATCCGATGCGCGATGAACTGACCGACGTTGAATACGGCGCCCGGTATCCCGGCCAGATCCTGGCGGATTTTCGCGAGCAGGGTGTCCGCGCTCATGGCCGGATTCTTGGAATAATCGAGTCGCACGTCGAACTCGCTGAAATCGGGCGGCTGCGCATCCTCGTCCAGTTCGGCGCGGCCCGCGCGCTGATCGATCGAGATCACCTGGGGATACTTGAGCAGATCCCGACGCACCAGGGTGCCCAGGCGCATCGATTCCTGCAGCGAGGTGCCCGGCAGGGTGGTCATGGCGATGATGTAGTTGCCTTCGCGAAACTCCGGCAGGAAGGACAGGCCGAAATACGGCAGCAAGGCCAGAGACGACGCCAGTGCTGCCAGCGACAGCCCGACCACCCACCAGAACTGGCGCAAGGCCAGGTTCAGCAGGCGCAGGAAATGGCGCTTCAGCCACAGGACGAAGCGGGTCTCCTGTTCGGGGGCGCCCTCCGCCAGGGTGGTGTCTGCCAGCAACTCGCGGCTTTTCATGGCGTGCAAGGCAGCGTCTTCATGTTCCTTGTTGCGCACCAGCAGCAGATAACAGAGGGCCGGGACCATGGTCACCGCCACCACCAGGGAGGCCGTCACCGAAGCGATATAGGCCACACCCAGGGGACTGAAGATGCGCCCGGCCAGTCCTTGCAGGAAAAAGATCGGCAGAAAGATCATGATCACGATCAGCGTCGCGTATACCACCGAGTTGAGGATTTCCTGCACCGCGTCGAACACCACCTCGATCGGTGGCGACGAACGTACTGCGTTGCGGTTCAGGCGCAAGCGCCGCACCACGTTCTCCACGGTGATGATGCCGTTGTCCACCACTTCGCCGATGGCGATCGCCAGCCCGCCCAGGGTCATGGAGTTGATGCCGATGCCGAAGGCGTGCATCACCAGGATGCCGCCGACGAAGGAGGCCGGCATCGACAGAAAGGTGATCAAGGAGGCGCGCCAGTTCATCAGGAACACGAACAACACGACGATCACGATCAGCGCGCCCTCCAGCAGGGAGACGTTGAGATTGTGGATCGCCGCCTCGATGAAGTTCGCCTGGCGGAATACCTTGGCATTCATCTGGACGCCCGCCGGCAATTGCTGCTTTATTTCGGCGAGCGTCGTTTCAACCTTGCGCGTCGTGGTCAGGGTGTCCGCGCCGTAGGCCTTGGAGATGGTTCCGATCACCGCGGGCTTCATCGCGAAGGCGCCGTCGCCGCGCTTGATCTCGCCGCCGAAGGCGACATCGGCGACGTTGCCGATGGTGATCGGGGCGCCATTGCGCATGGTGATCACGGTGCTTTTCAGGTCGTCCAGGGAACTGATGCGCCCGACGCCGGCGACGATCAATTCCTGACCGGGCCGCTGCAAAAAGGCACCGGGGACGTTGGTGTTGGATTTCTGCAGGGCCTTGCGCACCTCTTCGGCGCTGATTCCATAGGCGAGCATCCGGTTGGGGTCCAGGCGCACCTGATATTGCTTGACCTCGCCGCCGATGGAGACCACCGAGGCGATGCCGCCCAGTGCCAGAATGCGCGGGCGGATTTCCCAGTCGGACAGGGTGCGCAGCTTCTCGGGCGACAAGGTATCGCTGGTCAGCGCATACTTGATCAGCCAGCCCACCGCCGAGGTGACCGGCAGCATCACCGGCGGCAGGGTTCCCGCCGGAAGCCGGCCGAGGACGTTCTGGATGCGCTCGTTGACCAGTTGCCGGTCCAGATAGACATCGGTATTGGCGTTGAAGACGACGGTGATCGTCGATAGCCCCACGGAGGTGTTGGAGCGCACGTCGCTCACCCCCGGCGTGCCGTTGATCGCGCTCTCCAACGGATAGGTCAGCAGGGATTCCACGTCCCTCGGCGCCATGCCCGGCGCCTCGGTCTGGATCACCACCTGGGGGGGCGCGAATTCCGGGAAGACGTCCACCGGCATCCGCTGCAAGGCATAGCCGCCCGCGATGAACAGGACCAGCGTGAGCACGAGCACGATCAGACGGTTGTGCAGCGACCAGGCGATCAGGCGATTGAACATGATTTATTCCTCCGCCTTCATTTGCCCGCCGGTGAGCCACATGGTGTAGATCTCGCGATTGCCCTGGGTCACCACCTCATCGCCCGGTACCAGACCGTCGGTGATTTCGCTGTACTCGTCGTCCTTGGCGCCGATGCCGATTTCCACCCGGTGGTACTTGTTCCCTTCGCGGACGAACACGAACTTCTCGCCGTTGGCTTCGATGACGGCGCTGTTGGGGATGGTCAGCGCCGCCTCGTTGCGCCGCAAGATGACGGCGGCGCGGGCGAACATGCCGGGCTTGAGCAGGCCCTGCGGATTGGCGAGCCGTATCCACGCCTTCACGGTGCGGCTCGATGGATCCAGATCGGGATCGACCAGGCTGATCCTGCCGGTGAACACCCGCTCCGGATAGCCGAGCGCGCGGACGCGGGCTTCCTGTCCCGGCCTGATCTTGCCGATATCATCTTCATAGACCCGCGCGACCACGAAAACCTGGGAACGGTCGCTGATATGGAACAGCACCGTGCTGGGGTCCACCGCCTGGCCGATAACTACGTTGCGCGCGTCGATCACGCCGCTCCTGGGGGCGGTGATGGTCACGCTGGGCGGCGGGTCACCCACCAGCCGGGATTGCACCAAGGCCAGACGCTGACCGAGCCTGACCCTGTCTCCCAGATTCGCATAGAGCGCCTTGACCTGTCCATTGATGCGCGTGCTGACGTCGGCCTGGCGATCGGGCAGCAAGCGCACCTCGCCGTTCAGATTCAATTCGGCAGACAGCGGGCGCAGGCGGGCGGGCGCCAACTGCAAGGCGATCGCCTGCTGCTGCGCAGTGCTCAATAGCACCGGACCGCGTGCCCCGGTGCCGACCTCGATCGCCCCCCCATGCGCAAAGGCCGAGGGCATCGCGCCGAGCGCAGCGAAGAGCGCCAGCAGCAGGCCGAGCAGTCGACCTTTCAGAACATTTCTCATGGCATTCCTTTCACAAGTTTTTGGGTGGGCTATTTGGCGAGATTGCCCGTCGCGCTGCGCAATCTCGCCAGTGCCTGCAGGTATTGGTCGAGGGTGTTCAGATAGGCGATATTCAACTCGCCCTGTTGGCGCTGTATCCGCACCACGTCACCGACCGGAACGAGTCCCTGATCGTATCCCTGCTGGGCAAGACGCACGTTGCGCGCGCTGACCCCCAGCATATTGCGGCGGTATTCCGAGAGCGCCTGCTGCAATCGTTCCGTTTCTGCGTAATCGCTAGCCACCTCGTTGCCGATACTGAGCTTCAGCGCTTCGATACGTGCGTCGGCCTGTGCTCCAGCAGCGGCTGCTGCAGCGATATTCCCCTGATTCCGATTGCGCCAGGGCAAGGGAATCGACAGGCTCAGCCCGATGACGCGACTGCTATTCTGGGGCGGCCCCCCGTCGATGACCTGTCGGCCTTGCTCCAGCCCGACGCCCACGGTCCAGTCTTCCCAGTGCTGCGCCCGCGCCAATGCCTGGTTGGCCTGGGCGCGGTCGGCGTTGAGCAACGCGAAGCGCAGGTCGGGCCGTGATGACAACGCCTGGCGTTGCAGTTCCGCCAAACTCGGCAGCGATTCGTCGGTCGGCAGGGTCTCATCGAGTTCCAGGTCTTGCGTTGCCGATCTGCCGAGCAACTGCTTCATCCGGGCCATTTGGCGTATCCGCTGGCTCAGCAACAGCGTGCGCTCCTGGCTCAGGCGCTGCAGTTCGAGTTGGGCGGTATTGACGTCGAGCTCTGAGACTTCCGCCGCTTTGTAGCGCTCGCGGGTGCCCAGCACCAGCGCCTGCTCGATAGCGATCAAACGCTCGCGTAACGAGATCTGCCGATCGAGCGTCAATAGTCGATAGAACTCGGACCTCACCTCGCCCGCCAGTTTGAGCTCGGCCTGCTTGATCTCGGCCAGCGCCAAGGCCACATCCACGCGAGCGACCGTCTTTTGATGGGCGAGACGGCCTGCGATGGAGAACTGCTGGCTGACGCCGATGCTGTCGGCATACTCCCCCTCGTTCTTGAAGAGGAGATCGCTTTTTGCGCCGATATCCAGCCGCGGATTGGGCGGCAGCCCCGCCTGCAGCAAACGTGCGCGCGCTTCTTCGACGCTATAACGCGCGGCTTGCAGATCCTTGTTGCTCTGAACGGAGATAGCGATGGCTTGCGCCAAGCTCAGGCCTGCGGCGTTGGCGCTCTGTTGGTAGCCGCCCAGCAGGGCGCTGGCGGCAAGGAGCATGGAGAGGCGCCGCGCCCCCCGGGTGATCCAAGGTGACGACATAGAAGGTGTTCCCGAAATGATTTCTGTACGACAGGACGATGGCCGCCTTGGGCGAACAGCTTTAAAACACCAAGGACGCAGCCACCCCGATCTTTAGATAGGGCGGCGCTTCAGCGGGGCGGGGCGTTGGGCCAGAGGGCGTTGGTCGCCAGCAGGGGGGAGGGTTTGCCCGGAGGATCCGTGCAGAAAAAGCGAAGCTTGGCGGCGACCAGCAGAGCGCTCAGGACCACCAGGAAGTAGGGGGGCAACACGACCATCAGGCTTTGCCGCGGCGCCTCGATCTTGCCCATTCTGAAAAATGTGGGCAGATTTTGCAGCACGGTGCAGCAGGCATCCGTGTCCTGAGCGCTGCTGCCATGCCCGGAAGAACCGCTCTGTGCGTGTGCTAAAGGGGTGTTCCCAGCCGGGTCCGCCGGCGTTTGGGAGAAGTCGTTGTAAGAACAAACCAGCAGGGTAAATAGCCAAGTTGCCAGGAGTATGCGCGCAACGCCGCGTGGGCTGATGCCCCTGCGCTGCGGATAGGACTCTGGCGACTTATCAATCATTCGTGGCAGTCTTTTGGGATACGCTAGGGGACTGAATCTTGATTATATGCCAATTATTCGGATCTCACGTGTTGCGAGTTCAGGAAATGTCAGTAGGCACATTTTCCGGTATCGCGACTAACGGGAAGCTGACTCGCGGATTACATTTCGGTAATTTTCGCGGCCCGTTCTCGCCGTGAAGCGCAGCAGTTGTTGCGGCGCCTCCAGGAATTCGTGACGCTCCGGCTGGCGCCGGATTGCCGCTATGATCGCCGTCCCGATATCGCCGTCACCGACGCCGCCTCTACTGTGAGGCGGCAATTCAAGACGATCCTCCTGGCCGTGGCAGAGATGCAGCGTGCCATCGACCGCCATCCGGATGCGATTGCAAGTCGTAGCGCTTCCGACGCCATCTGCGCTTCTGGGCCGGCCCCAGTT
>JAJYUW010000015.1:0-20540 GCA_021792335.1 Pseudomonadota bacterium
AGCAGGGCATCCTGCGCTTCGGCGGCGGCCGCAACCTGCGCGAGGCGCACGCCCCGCTCATCGTCGAACGCCATGGCCTGAGAATCGCCCTGCTGGGCTATGATGAATTTCTGCCGCGCAATTTCGAGGCCGATTACGACGCCCCAGGCGTGGCATGGAGCGAGGACGAACAGGTGGTGGACGACATCAAAAAAGCCCGCGCCGTTTACCGCGCCGATGTCGTTATCCCCTTCATGCACTGGGGCTGGGAATACGAGCGCTCGGCAAGCATGCGCCAGCGCCAGCTCGCGCGCATCATGATCGATGCCGGCGCGGACGCGGTAGTCGGCGGCCACCCGCACGTCACCCAGGATGTCGATCACTACAAGGGCAAGCCCATCATCTACAGCCTGGGCAACTTTCTCATGGACGGTTTCGAGGACGAAGACACCACGACTGGCTGGGTGCTGCTGCTGGAACTGGACCGGCACGGCGTGCGGCGCTGGGATACCCGCGTCGCACGCCTCGACCGCGAAGGCATCCCCCACCCCGCGCCCGAGGCAAAAAGCCCGTGCTGGGAAAGGGGGCAGGAGAAAGTGACGCTATGCGGAAATCGCTAGCCTGGCACCTGCCGCCCCGTTTTCTTTTGTTTCCGGGGTTTTTCCCTGCCATGAAAAGAAGTAAAATCAACCCCTTTCAAATTCGCTTGCCGCAATAATGCCGACCTTTCAGGAAATCATCCTCACGCTGCAACACTACTGGGCCGAGCGCGGTTGCGTGCTGCTGCAGCCTTACGACATGGAAATGGGCGCCGGCACCTTCCATACCGCCACGTTTCTCCGCGCGCTCGGGCCGGAGCCGTGGCGCGCCGCCTACGTGCAGCCTTCGCGCCGCCCCAAGGACGGGCGCTACGGCGAGAACCCCAACCGCCTGCAGCATTACTATCAGTACCAGGTGGTGCTGAAGCCCTCGCCGGACAATATTCAGGAGTTGTACCTCGACAGTCTGCGCACTCTGGGCATCGACCCGACCGTACACGACGTCCGCTTCGTCGAAGACGATTGGGAATCGCCCACCCTCGGCGCCTGGGGTCTGGGCTGGGAAGTGTGGCTGAACGGCATGGAAGTGACCCAGTTCACCTACTTCCAGCAGGTCGGCGGCCTCGATTGCAAGCCGGTGCTGGGCGAGATCACATATGGCCTGGAGCGGCTGGCGATGTATTTGCAGGGGGTGGAGAACGTGTTCGACCTGGTCTGGACGCCGGGCGTGACCTACGGCGACGTCTACCACCAGAACGAGGTCGAGCAGTCCAAATACAATTTCGAGCACAGCAACGTCAACTGGCTGTTCGAGCAATTCAACATGTGCGAGTCCGAGGCCAGGCGCCTGATGGAGGCGGGCTTGCCGCTGCCGGGCTTTGAGCAGGTGATGAAGTGCTCCCATGCCTTCAACCTGCTGGACGCGCGCGGCGCGATCTCGGTCACCGAGCGCGCCGCCTACATCGGCCGGGTGCGGGCGCTGGCGCGGCAGGTGGCGCAAAGCTATTACGATTCGCGGGAAGCGCTGGGCTTCCCGATGCTGAAACATCAGAAAAAATAACCGCAAAGGCGCGAGGGCGAAAAGTTTTCAATTCTCTTTAATCTTTAGCGCCTTCGCGCCTTTGCGGTAAAAATGTGAAAAAATTATGCAAGATACCTTACTGATCGAACTGCGCACCGAAGAACTGCCGCCCAAATCGCTCAATACGCTGGGGCAGGCTTTCGCCTCCGGCATTTTCGAGGAGCTGAAAAAGCGAGGTTTTGTTGCGGACGGGGGTTTTACGGCTTACGCCACGCCGCGGCGCTTGGCCGTTTCGGTCACGAATGTGCAGGGTCGCCAGCCCGACCAGAACCTGACGCGCAAGGGGCCGGCGGTGGCCGCCGGCTTCGACGCCGAGGGCAAGCCGACACCGGCGCTGGCAGGCTTCGCGAAATCATGCGGTACCGATGTGGCCGCGCTGGAAAAGCACAGCGATACCCGACAGCCTGACGGCTTGGGCACAAGCGGCAAGGCGGAGTTTTTCGTGTTCCGCTCGACCAGGGCGGGCGAGCAACTGGAGCAGCACCTGGCGGGGATCGTTGAAGGCGTGCTGAAAAAGCTGCCCATCCCCAAGATGATGCGCTGGGGCGATTCCGACGTGCAGTTCGTGCGGCCGGTGCACAGCCTGATCATGCTGCATGGCGACCGGGTCGTGCCCGGCGTGGTGCTGGGACTCTCAAGCGGCAACAAGACGCTGGGCCACCGCTTCCTGAGCAAGGGCGAGATCATTGTTTCCCGCGCCGACCAGTATGAACAAGTCCTGCAAGAGCAGGGTACGG
Organism: Pseudomonadota bacterium; assembly: GCA_021792335.1. Classification (GTDB taxonomy): domain Bacteria; phylum Pseudomonadota; class Gammaproteobacteria; order Burkholderiales; family Sulfuricellaceae; genus Sulfuricella. Next base: position 2,337 of record JAJYUW010000015.1, read on the forward strand.
TGATCGCCAGCTTCGACCGGCGCATGCATGCGATCAAGGCGGGGCTGGAACAGGCCGCCGGCGAAGCGGTTCTGGCCGAGCACCAGGCGCTGTTGCCGGAAGTGGCGGCGTTGGTGGAATACCCGGCGGTGTATGCGGGCACCTTCAACCCCGAATTCCTCAAGGTGCCGCAGGAGTGCCTGATTCTTTCCATGCAGCAGCACCAGAAGTATTTCCCGCTGCTGGACAAGGTCGGCAAGCTGCTGCCGCGCTTCCTGGTGGTGAGCAACCTCCAAACCGTCGACCCGTCCCATATCATCCACGGCAACGAGCGCGTGCTGCGCGCGCGCCTGTCCGACGCCAAGTTCTTCTTCGAGCAGGACCAGAAAACCCGGCTGGATGCGCGGGTGGAAAAACTAGGCAACATGGTCTATCACAACAGGCTGGGCACCCAGCTCGAGCGGGTCAACCGCATCAGGAAGCTGGCGGGCGAGATTGCGCGCCAGCTCAGCGCCAGCGCCGAGCTGGCCGAGCGCGCGGGATACCTGTGCAAGGCCGATCTGTTGACCGACATGGTGGGGGAGTTTCCCGAGCTGCAGGGCATCATGGGGCAGTATTACGCGCTGCATGACGGCGAACGCGATGAAGTGGCGCATGCCATCGAGGCCCATTACCACCCGCGTTTCGCCGGGGATGCCTTGCCGCAGGACAACATCGGCGCGGCGGTCGCGCTGGCGGACAAGCTCGATACCCTGGTCGGCATTTACGGCATCGGCCTGGTCCCGACCGGCGACAAGGACCCCTTCGGCCTGCGCCGCCATGCCCTGGGCGTGCTGCGGATCCTGGCCGAGTCGTCGCTGCCGCTCGACCTGGTGCAGCTGCTGCAGCAGGCGAAATCCCTGTTCCCGGCAGAAATGCTGGCGGACAGCGTGGCGGTGGACGTCCACGGCTTCATGCTGGAGCGGTTGAAGAATTACCTGCGCGACAAGAATTTTGCGCCGGATGAAATCGACGCGGTGGTGAGCCAGTCTCCCACCCGCATCGACCTGGTCGTGCCGCGTCTGGAGGCAGTGCGCGCGTTCAAGAAGCTGCCGGAGGCGGAGGCGCTGGCGGCCGCCAACAAGCGCATCCAGAATATTCTCAGGAAGGCCGGCGACATCCCCGACGCTGAGCCGGATCCGGCGTTGATGTCCGAGGCAGCGGAAAAGGCGCTGTTCGCGGCGGTGAACGAACTGGCACCGGGCGTGGTCTCATGGGTGGGCAACGGCGGCTATACTGAAGCTTTGACCGCTCTTGCCGGCGTGCGCGCGGAGGTGGATACTTTCTTCGATAAAGTGATGGTGATGGCGGACGAGCCGCTGCTGCGCAACAACCGCCTGGCTCTGCTAAAAAGCCTGGGCGAGTTGATGAACCAGGTGGCGGATATTTCGAAACTGGCGGCCTGACGGGATAGAGCGATGCCCCAAATTAAACTGATCATTCTCGATCGCGATGGCGTGGTGAATTACGACAGCGATCAGTTCATCAAGAGCCCGGACGAGTGGAAGCCCATACCCGGCAGCCTGGACGCGATCGCGCGCCTGAACCAGGCCGGATTCAAGGTGGTGCTCGCGACCAATCAGTCCGGTGTCGGCCGCGGCCTGTTCGACATGGCCATGCTGAACACCATACACGACAAAATGAACAAGGTGCTGGCCACGGCCGGCGCGCGCATCGACGCGCTGTTCTTCTGCCCCCACGCTGCGGAGTCGGATTGCGGCTGCCGCAAGCCCAAGCCAGGCATGTTCCAGGAAATCGGCGAGCGCTTCAACATGAGCCTCGCGGGCGTGCCCTGCATCGGCGACAGCCTGCGCGACCTGCAGGCCGCCGCGGAAGTGGGCGGCCAACCGATCCTGGTGCTCACCGGCAAAGGCAGGCTGACCCAGGAGAAGGGCGGCTTGCCGGAAAATACGCTGATATTCAGCGACCTCAGCGAAGCGGTCAGGCATGTGATTCAGAAAAGCGCATGATTTTGATAAAGCAATTCAGCAACCAGCGGTGCAGTCCCTTCCCCCTTGAGGGGGAAGGCTAGGATGGGGGTGAAAACTTTGCACAGAGATAGACTGTGCCAGTGCGGAAATCCTACCCCCATCCCAGCCTTCCCCCTGATAGGGGGAAGGAGTGGACGCGCCGACCTTGGCGTTTTTTAGAATGATCTGGCTCCGCTCTTTCGTCTTCGCGCTGGGGATGTGGCTGTTCACCCCGCTGTTTTTCTTCGTGGCCTTCTTTTCCCTGCCTTTTGACCCCGTCACCCGCTACCGCCTGATCGCGCACTGGGCAAAGATCATGCTGCGCTGGCTGAAGCTGACTTGCGGGCTTTCCTATCGCATTGTCGGCCGGGAGAACATTCCCCAAACTCAGGTTGTCGTGCTGTCCAAGCACCAGTCGGCATGGGAGACCCTGGCGTTCCAGGACATCCTGCCGCCGCTGGTATGGGTGCTGAAAAGGGAGCTGCTGCGCATTCCTTTTTTCGGCTGGGCGCTCGCCATCGCCAGTCCGATCGCGATTGACCGCGGTGCAGGCCGGGCGGCGCTGAAGCAGATCCTGGAGCAGGGCAAGGATCGTCTGGCGCAAGGCTTCTGGGTGGTGGTCTTTCCCGAGGGCACCCGCGTCAGGCCGGGCGAGAAGGGCAAATACAATATCGGCGGCGCCTGGCTCGCCACGCACAGCGGCGTTCCCGCGCTGCCGGTGGCGCACAACGCCGGCGAGTTCTGGGGCAAGAACGGTTTTCTCAAGCGCCCCGGCGTGATCACCATCAGCTTCGGTCCGCTGATCGACTCGAAAGGAATCAAGGCCGACGAATTGAATGCCCGGGCGGAAGCCTGGATCGAGGAAGAAATGGCACGCATCGCCGCCGGAAAGCCGTAGCGGTGGGTTTCTTCGCCAAGCCCCGCGCCGCCAGCGAATCCCGCACCATCCGGCTCGACGGCCAGGAAGTCGCTTATCTGCTCAAGCGCAGCCCGCGCCGTGCCACCATCGGCTTGCGTATCGACCACCGCGGCCTCACCGTGAACGCGCCGCAAGGAGCTGCCCACAGCCACCTGGAAAAAGTGCTGCGGGAGCGCTCCGGCTGGCTGCTGGACAAGCTGCGCGAATGGCAGGCGCGCCAGCCGGCGCCATTCGCGTGGAAGCATGGCGAGACCCTGCTGTTCCTCGGCAGCGAATTGAGTTTGTGCCTGGCGGAAGGCGCCCGGCGGGCACAACCCCTGCTGGAGGATGATGCCCTGGTGGTGAGGCTGCCCGACCCCGCGGATGTGGCAGCGGTCAGGCGCAAGCTGGAGCAGTGGTACCGCGCCGAGGCGCAGCGCCATTTTCTGCAGCGGCTGGCGCATTACGCCGGTCGCATGGGCCTGGCGCTGCCGGCTCTCGCCTTGTCCAGCGCGCGCAGCCGCTGGGGCAGCTGCAACTCACGTGGCGAGGTCCGCCTCAGCTGGCGCCTGATCCAGGCGCCCATCAGCCAGATCGACTACGTCGTGGTGCACGAACTGGCCCATATCCGGGAGCTCAACCATTCGCCCCGCTTCTGGTCCATCGTGCGGGAATACCTGCCCCATTACGAGGCGGCGCACCGGGCGCTCAAGGCTGGCGGCGAGCGCTACCATCGTTTCTAGGAGGAAAACCATGAGAATTCTGCACACCATGATACGCGTCGGCGACCTGGACAAATCCATCGCTTTCTACACCGATGTGCTGGGCATGAAACTGCTGCGGCGCAAGGATTACCCGGACGGCAAGTACACCCTTGCCTTTGTCGGCTATGGCGAAGAATCCGAGGGCGCGGTGGTCGAGCTTACTTACAACTGGGGCGTGTCGAGTTACGAACTGGGGACGGGCTACGGCCACATCGCCATCCAGGTGGACGACATCCGCAAGGCCTGCGAGGACGTGGCGGCCAAGGGCGGCAAGGTGGTCTACGGGCCGGCGCTGCACGGCGGGGCGACGTGGATTGCTTTCGTCGAAGACCCGGACGGGTACAAGATCGAGTTTATTGAGCGGTAGGCAATTCGCCCATCCCTGCGAACCCCATTTCATCCTAAAAACCGCGGTTGTCGAACTGCCAGCCCTTCGATACGCCCGCTGCGCGGGCTACTCAGGGCGAACGGGGTATTCACCCGCCGGGTGAGAAGCCGTTCGTGGTGAGTAGCCTTGCGTAGCAAGGCGTATCGAACCATGAATGGCCTGCAACTGCCGAATTTAGGTTCATTCGGCGGTGTCAATTTCTCAAGCTCGCAAGAGCTTAGAGAATTGCCTGCCTTTGGTGCAATAACGATTGCGCCCTACGCGGGCTAATTTCATCGCGCAGCATGTTTTGCGTGCGCTACGCGCGGATGATTGATCCTTAAAACCTCTTTTATCCACAGATAAACACGGATTAACACAGATAAAACAAGGTGTTGTTGAGGATTTTCACCTCACCCAAAAGGTGATTGGAATGAGAATGGTAACTCATTGATAATCTGTGTATATCTGTGTTAATCCGTGGCTGAATTGCTTTTTTTAGGTTGATTGCCGGGCTGCCCCCTGCAATCAATCCATTGCGCGAAGCGCACAAAACCAAGGTACTAAAGAATTTTGGCAATAAACTCGCTGGGCGAGAGTATGGGGTGCCGTGCGGATAAGCTGAGCAGATCGTCGTCGCCGGAAACAAGGCAATCGGCCTTGCTGGCAATCAAGGTGGCCAGGATGGTGGTGTCGTTCTGGTCTTTTGGCACGTCTGCGGAAATTCCATCGATGTTGACGATATCCGCCTCGAAGCGCAGCAGGCTAATATAGCGTGCGATTTTTTCTTCATCCCACCGGATGCGGCGGCTGATTTTGGGGTACGACAATACGCGGGAGATTTCACTCAACATCGGTTCGGACAGGATCAAATCGAACTGTCCACTGCGCCATGCCGCAATGATTCTGCCCGGAATGCTCTGCGGAATCATCAGCCCGGATATGAAAACATTGCTATCCAGGACAACCCGCATCAGTGCTTCCTTGCCGCCGCAATAGCTTCGGCGATTTCCGCTTCTGCTATGGCCGCATCGGTATCCTTGTAGGCGCCGGCCAATTCGGTCGTGAGCCGGTCGAATTCGCCCTTGAGCAAACGGATTTTCTCGAAAAGGTTCACGTCCACCATCGCGGCCACGGGTTTGCCGCCTTTGGTGATCAGCACCTGGTCGTGCCGGTACTGGATTTCATTGAGCAATTCCCCCAGATTTTGGCGAACCGTCATTGCTGTAGCTTCTTTGATCATGTCAATTACCTCGATTGATATGGTCATGCCACTATAGCATGATTAAACTACGGTTCGTAGAGTGGGCGCGTGGACGCTACATTTTTTGGGAGCAGTAATTGGCAATCGCCACGAACTCCTCCACCCCCAGATTTTCCGCCCGCAATCCGGGGTCTATCCCCAGCGCCGCGAATCCGGCATCGTCCAGGTAAGCTCTCAGCGTATTGCGCAGGGTCTTGCGCCGCTGGCCGAAGGCGGCGGTGACGATGGCGCCGAACAGGGCCTCGTCCTGCGCCGGGTGCGGCAGCTCGGCATAGGGGATCATGCGCACGATGGCGGATTCGACCTTGGGTGCCGGGTGAAAGGCATCGGGCGGCACGATGAACTGCAGTTCCATCGCGTAGCGGTATTGCAGCATCACCGACAGCCTGCCGTATTCCGGCGCGGAGGGCGCGGCCACCATGCGCTCCACCACTTCCTTCTGCAGCATGAAGTGCATGTCGATGATGTTGGCGACGTATTCGCTCAGGTGAAACAGAATGGGCGTGGAGATGTTGTAAGGCAGGTTGCCGACGACCCGGATGCGCTCGCCCAGCGAAGAAAAATCGAACTTCAGCGCGTCGCCGGCATGGATGGTCAACCTGGCCTTCGGGTAGTTATTCTCCAGCCGGGCGATGATGTCGCGGTCGATTTCCACCACATGCAGGCGGGGCAGGGTCTTGAGCAGGGGGTCGGTCAACGCGCCTAGGCCCGGCCCGATTTCCACCATGATGTCGTCCGGCTGCGGGTTGATGGCGCGGACGATGGACTGGATGATGCCCTGGTCGGTGAGGAAGTTCTGGCCGAAGCGTTTTCTTGGAATATGTTGCATAAAGCTTACCGCAAAGGTGCAAAGGCGCAGAGTTCACGCAAAGAAGTCTTTCTTTGCGCCTTGGCGTCTTTGCGGTTAATGAGTTTTCTCATTTTTCGCCAGTTCCAGCGCCAGTTCGATGGCGGCCGTGAGGCTGCCGCTTTCTATCCTGCCCGTGCCGGCAAGGGACAGTGCGGTGCCGTGATCGACCGAGGTGCGGATGATGGGCATCCCCAGCGTGACGTTGACGCCGCCGCCGAAGCTGGCATATTTCAGCACCGGCAGGCCCTGGTCGTGGTACATGGCGAGCTGGCAATCGGAACCCGCCAGGCTGGTCCGCGTGAACAGGGTGTCGGCGGGCAGCGGCCCGACGAGGTCCATGCCTTCCGCGCGCAAGGCTTCCAGCACGGGGGAGATCACCTCGATTTCCTCGCGCCCCAGGTGACCGCCTTCCCCGGCGTGGGGGTTGAGCCCAGCCACCAGGATACGCGGATGGGCCAGGCCGAAGCGCTGGCGCAAATCACGGTGCAGGATGCGCAGGGTCTGTTCCAGGCCGGAGCGGGTGATGGCGGCGGGAACGTCCTTGAGCGGCAGGTGGGTGGTGGCGAGCGCCACCCGCAAACCGCCACCGGCCAGCATCATCACGACTTGCGGCGTGCCGGTCTGTGCGGCGAGAAATTCGGTATGGCCGGTGAAGGGGATGCCGGCATCGTTGATCACGCCCTTGTGCAGCGGGGCGGTGACCATGGCGGAAAAAGTGCCGGCGAGGCAGCCTTGCGCCGCTGTGGACAAGGTATCGAGCACGTAGCGGCTGTTGGCGGGGTTCAATGTCCCGGCCACGGCGGGTTCGGCCATGTCGCGGTGCAGCACTTCCAGCACACCGGGCCTGTCCGGCGCGGCAGAGGCGGGGGAAAAATCCACCAGTTCGAGCGGCAGGCCCAACTGCCGGGCGCGGCCGGCAAGCAGGTTGCGGTCGGCTATGACGACGATGCGCGTTTTGCCGGGTTGCTGCGCCAGCAGCACGCACAAGTCCGGGCCGATGCCGGCCGGTTCGCCGGCGGTAAGGGCGATGACGGGAGTGGTGAGCGGTGAGTGGTGAGTGGTGAGCATGTTGGCGGCCATTTGGTTCTCAGGGTTTACCACTTACTGCTCTCTACTCACCGTTGAGGCGGTATTCGACGAATGCCTGGTCGCGCAGCTGGCGCAGCCAGGTTTCGTAGGCCTCGTCGGCTTTGCGGGCGCGGATTTCCTGGCGCGCCATGAGGTTTTGACGTTCCTTGCTGACATCTTCGGCGCGGCGCTCCAGTACCTGGATCAGGTGCCAGCCGAAAGGCGACCTGACCGGAGCGCTGATTTCACCCGGCTTGAGGGCATTCATCGCGCGCTCGAATTCCGGCACCAGGTCGCCCGGGGAGACCCAGCCGAGATCGCCGCCTTTCGAGGCGGAGCCGTCTTCGGAGTGAAGCCGGGCCAGCTCGGCAAAATCCGCGCCGTTGTCGAGGCGCTCCTTGAGCTGCAGCAAGCGGTTCTTGGCGTCGGTTTCCGAGACGATTTCGCTGGTTTTGATCAGGATGTGGCGTGCGTGGGTTTTCTGCACGATCAGTGCGCCGCCTTTGCTGCGTTTGTCGAGCAGCTTGAGGATGTGGAAGCCGTTCGGGCTGCGCAACACGGCGCTGGTTTCGCCCGGCTGCAGGGCGCTGACGGCTTCGAGGAACAGAGGGGGGAGACGGCTGGCGGTGCGCCAGCCGAGCGCGCCGCCCTGCAGTGCGTCCGGCGCGTCGGAATAGCTTGCCGCTACCTGGGCGAAGTCCGCCTTGCCGAGTTCCGATAAGGCTTTTTCGGCCAGCGCGCGCTTGGCCTGGACCTGCTCGGGGCTGGCCTGCTCCGGCACGCGGATCAGGATGTGAACCAGACTGAACTCATCTTCTCCGCCGGTTTGGGCGGCGTGAGCGCTGAGGAAATTTTCCACTTCGCCCTCGCTGACGTTGATGCGGTTGTCCACTTCGCGTTCGCGCAGCCGGCTCAAGATGATTTCGTCACGGATTTCCTCGCGGAATTTGGAGAAGTTGACGCCGTCCCTCTCCAGGGTGGCGCGAAATGCTTCCAGTGTCAGGTTGCTTTCCTGGGCGATACGCTGCAGGGTTTTGTCGAGTTGCAGGTCGTCCACGCGGATGCCGGTTTCCTTGGCCAACTGCAACTGAACCCGGTCGGTGATCATGCGCTCCAGTATTTGTTTTTCCAGCACCTCCTGCGGTGGCAGCGGCGTGCCCCGTTTTTTCAGCTGCTGCAGGACGATGTGCATCCGGTCATTGAGGTCGAACTGGGTGATGACTTCGTTGTTGACCACGGCCACGATCCGGTCCACCAGTTGCGCACGGGGTGCGGCCTGTGCAGGCGCAAGAACGAAAAAGGCCAGCAGGATGGCCAGCAGGCTGTTAACGGACACGGCGGCGACGTTCATCCTCTGGTGTGGTGCCGCGGCCGTGTCCGTTCCCTCTCTCCTACCTCTCCCCCAGAGGGCTGCCCTCATCCCAACCTTCTCCCAGAGGGAGAAGGGGCAATGGAGAAAGGCGCTCGTTTTGATCTGAGTGATGAAGTATCGCTTCGCGACGTTAACATTAGCGGGGTTGAGTAAAGTCTTTTTCATTTGAGATTTCTGTCGTTTTGGTATAGCCATAAATATTGCGTTTGAGCACGTCCAGCGGATTAGAGCCGATCGAGCCGATGCCGTTCAATTCCAGCTGGAAGAAAATCGAGTTGCTGCGATCCGCGGTGGCGGTGGCAAAACTGTGCACGACCGTCCTGAACGCCCAGCAGCCTGCATTGTATTCGAGCCCGGCCAAGCCTTCCAGCATCTTGCTGTCCAGCATCGAATAGTTCCACCGGGCCAGCCCGTTCCAGCGGCCGGCCAGGGGCCACTGTGCGGAGGCGTCGATCTGCTTGAGGCCGAGAGGGGTGATGACGGTGCTGTTCGGCGTGTAGCGGTAGCTGAGGTTGAGTATTTTTCCCGGTGCGGGCAGATAGCGGCCGGAGAGCGAAAAATTGCCGGTTTGTTTCAGTTGAGGATCGTACTGCCACAGGCTGTTGAGGGTTAACGCGTTGGTGAGCCGGCCTCCCACGGAAGCCAATATATCGGAGTATTTTCTGCTGGGGGGCACTCCGCCCGGCAGGGTGACCTGGGGCAGACTCAGGTAATAGCGTTGCGCGATCGTGCCGCGCACGCGCTCGATGCCGTCCTGTTCCATGAAGCGGGAGGATACGCCCAGCGTGACCTGGTTGGCGTCGCTGATCCGGTCGCTGCCGGTAAACCGGTTCTCGCTGAATATCTGGGGAATGCCAAATCCGAAGTCGCCGGAATCGAACAACGGGATCTGGCTCTGGTCGCGGTAGGGCGTGCGGACGTAATATAAACGCGGCTCCAGCGTTTGCTGGTAGCTTGATCCGAAGAAACTCGTTTCGCGGTCGAAATACAGGCCGCTGTCAACGCTGAAAATCGGCAGCGTTCGGGTGATATCGGGTGGTGCGGCGGCGCTGACGCTGTTGTCGAAGCTATAGCGCGTGCTGTGCAACCCGATCTTCGGCGTCACATACCCGTAAAACCGCGTTAGCGGCAGGCTGACGCTGGGATACAGGGTGAAGCGCCTGCCATTGACCAGGCTGGGGTGGGAGAAGTTTACCAGCTCGCTGTTCAGCGCCAGGTTGGCTCCCGGGCCAAGGTTGTTCCCGCTCCAGTTGACCATGCGGGCTCCGTTCAGCAGCATCTGGGTGCGGCGGTAAGGGGTGACGATAGGCGCAAGCGGATCCTGCAGGGTCTGAAAGCTTTGCGAACGTGTAGCGAAGTTCCAGCCGTTGCCCGCATAGGACAGTATGCCGTCACGCAACAGGTTGACCTGGGAGGTGACGCCGATGTAGGTGCTCAGGTCGCGGAAGTAATTGTCGTCGGACGCTTTCTCCAGGGTGAGCGCCCCTGACCAGCCGCGGCCCAGATTATGCTGGTGGCGCAAGGACATGAAATTACGGTCGATGCCCGCCAGCTGGTCGTTGGGCAGCATTTCGAGGTTTAGCGAGCCGGCATATTTCGGATCCAGATAGCGGAATTCATTCTTCAGTTGCAGGCCGCGCTTGGTCAGGAAGCGCGGTGTGAAGGTGTCGTCAAGGTTGGGGGCGATATTCCAGTAATAAGGCAGGGAGAACTCCGCGCCGCTTTTCCCGCTGCTGCCGAAGCTGGGGCTGAGAAAGCCCGATTTGCGCTCGCTGTTGAGGGAAAAATCCATCCATGGCATATAGAGGATCGGTACCTTCATGAAATCGATATAGGCATGGTGCGCCGTTCCGAGCTGTGTCGTGCGGTCGATTTCGAGGTCGTGGGCATGGATGAACCAGTCGTCAGACCCGGCCGGGCAGGTCGTGTAGCGCGCATCCTCCATGCGGTATTTGTTCTCGCCCTGGAACAGCAGCATTTTGGCATCGCCGCGCCCGGCCGGTTTTTGCTGATTAAGCTGGAATACGGGCTGTTGCATGAAGCCGGTCTTGTCCCCGGTCTTGAGCTTCAGTTCCGGCCCTTCGGTGATGTCCCCCTCCTGGTCGATGCGCACATTGCCCTGGGCATAAATCTCGTCATCGGGCTTGTTGTAGCGCAGAAGGTCGGCGGTGACGACCTGTCCCCATTGGCGCAACTCGGCCTCGCCGATGGCCTCGGTCTCGAGGCCGTGATGACCCTGTATGCGTGTTGCGTTGATGAAAGCGGGTGTGGAAGGGGTGCCGGGAGGCGGCGTGAGAGTCAGTTTCCGGCTCAGCTTGAGCCGCAATGGCGCAGCGTCTTCAGTTGCTGTGGTGACATCTGCGGGGGGTAGCGCTGCGCCGGTTTCCGCTTGCGCTTGCGAGTTCTTGGGCACGGCTTGCTGCTGCGGCTGATCCTTGGTGACCGGTTGCAGCAGGGCGGGGTCGATCTGGAAAGGCGGCAGATTGAGCGCGGCCTGGGCCGTGGCTGGAAACAGGCAGAGCAGGGCGAGTGTGAGCGGAGTCGGCCTGAGGTCATGGAAAAGCCCCGCCGCATGATGCAGCGGCTTTTCACGGAAAGGTTTTTTCATGTTCTATGTGTTAAGGCAACGCCCGGTCATCGCCAAGCGGCGCGAATCGAGGTCATGTTGTGCATCCGTTATTTTTCTAAAAACCGCCATTTAGCCACGGATGAACACAGATAAAACAATTCGTTGTGGCAAGTTTCTTTATTCATCCGAAACGTGCTTGGGACGAGAAAGGCAACTCTTTGATAATCCGTGTATATCTGTGTTTATCCGAGGCTGAACTGCTTTTATAGGATTATTTGGGCCGGTATCGGTGATAAAATCGCACAAATTCGCCATTAACGCAATGCGAGATTAACCTTGCGAGATTATCTTGGACCGTTCTGAATTACTCGAAAACTGGCTGAAACAGCACCTTCCCGGCATCCCCCATAGCCTTGCCCCGGCCTCGGCAGACGCCAGCTTCCGGCGCTACTTCCGGGTCAGCCTGCCCGACCGCTCGCTGATCGTGATGGATGCGCCGCCCGAGCACGAGGATTGCCGGCCTTTCCTCCATGTGGCGGCATTGTTCCGCGATGCCGGCGTTCATGTCCCGCATATCCTGGCGCAGGATCTGGAGTCGGGCTTCCTGCTGCTGACGGATCTGGGCAATACCACTTATCTGGATGCGCTGAAGGGGAGCGAGGCGGTGGCGGACACGCTGTACCGTGCCGCGGCAGCGGCGCTGGTCAAGATCCAGCTCGCCAGCCGCCCGTCTGCGCTGCCGGACTACGACGAAGCGCTGCTGCAGCGCGAAATGCAGCTGTTCCCGGACTGGTACGTGAGCAAGCACTTGCAGTCGGCGCTGAGCGGTTCCCAGGCGGAAGCGCTGAACGGGGTCTTTGCCTTGATCCTGCGCAACAGTCTGGCGCAGCCGAAAGTTTTCGTGCACCGCGACTACCATTCCCGCAATCTGATGGTGAACGGGGATGAGCCCGGCATCCTGGATTTTCAGGATGCGGTGTACGGGCCGGTGACCTATGATCTGGTTTCCCTGTTCAGGGATGCCTATATTCACTGGGAGGAAGAGCGGGTGCTGGACTGGGTGATCCGCTACTGGGAAAAGGCGAAGAAGGCCGGTCTGCCGGTTGCATCGGATTTCGCCGGGTTTTACCGCGATTTCGAATGGATGGGCGCGCAGCGCCACATCAAGGTGCTGGGCATCTTCGCCCGCCTTTATCATCGCGACGGCAAGGAGGGCTACTTGAAGGACATGCCCCTGGTGATGGCTTACTTGCGCAAGACCTGCGAGCGCTACCGCGAATTGCATCCGCTGCTGAAGCTGCTGGATGAGCTGGAGAACCGACAGGCTGCAGTGGGGTATACGTTTTGAAAATATTATTACCACAGAGGCACAGAGGCACAGAGAAGAACCAAATCTTCAACGCAAAGACGCAAAGTTCGCAGAGAAAATTCAATTCTATCCTTTGCGTTCTTAGCGCCTTTGCGTTTAATGCCTTTGTTTTTGATTTTCTCTGTGCCTCTGTGTCTCTGTGGTTCAGATTCGAATGAAAGCCATGATCCTCGCCGCCGGGCGCGGCGAGCGCATGCGGCCGCTCACCGACCTGACGCCCAAGCCCCTGCTCATGGCGGGCGGCAAGCCGCTGATCGTGTGGCATATCGAAAAGCTGGCTCAGGCAGGCTACAGGGATCTGGTGATCAACCATGCCCATCTCGGCGGTCAGATCGAAATCGCGCTGGGTGATGGCAGCCGCTTCAATGTCCGCATCCGCTATTCCCGCGAGGCGGAAGCACTGGAGACTGCGGGCGGCATCGCCAACGCACTGCCGCAGCTTGGGCCGGGGCCGTTCCTGGTAGTCAACGGCGATATTTTCTGCGACTATGATTTTGCTTCCCTGCCGCACGAATTGGGCGGCTTGTCGGCGCACCTGATTTTGGTGGATAACCCCGATCACCATCCGGCCGGGGATTTCACGCTGAAGGATGGCAAGGTGCTGGACGAGGGCAAGTGCAAGCTCACCTTCAGCGGCATCGGCCTGTACCGGCCGGAACTGTTTGCCTCCGTCGCCCGCGGGGCTAAGGCCGCGCTTGCCCCGCTGCTGCGCGAACAGATGGCAAAGGGAATGGTCGGCGGCGAGCATTTTCGCGGTTTGTGGATGGACATCGGCACACCGCAGCGGCTGCGCCAACTGGATCGCATGCTGCAAAACACAAACCAGCCACGGATGAACACAGATGAACACGGATAAAAGCTTTCTTAAGAATCCGTGCCTATCCGTGTCGCTTGGAGGCGCCTGCTTTTGGTAATCCGTGGCTAAATATTTAGCTTTTGATTCGTGAACATTCGTGTCATTCGTGGTCAAAGATTTTAAATGATTGAACTCAGCACATATCAGCAGCGCCGCCAGCGCCTGGCCGAACAGATGCAGGTGGGCGTCGCCGTCATCCCCACCGCCCCGGAACGGGCGCGCAACCGCGACAGCCATTATCCTTACCGTTTCGACAGCTATTTCCATTACCTGACCGGCTTTGCCGAGCCTGAAGCAGTGCTGGTGCTGGTTGCCGGGGCAACGCCCAGAAGCATCCTGTTTTGCCGCGAGAAGCATGCCGAGCGCGAGGTCTGGGACGGATTCCGCTACGGCCCCGAGGCGGCCCGCGATGCGTTCGGTTTCGACGAAGCGCATCCCATTGCCCGGCTGGACGAGATGATGCCCAAGCTGCTGGCCGACCAGCCCAGCCTGTTCTTCCACCTCGGGGCCGACAGCGCATGGGATGCGCGGGCGGTGGGCTGGCTCAACGCAGTCCGCGCCGAGGTGCGCAACGGCGTCGTCGCGCCGGCGGCAATCCGCGACGTGCGCGTGCCGCTGGATGAAATGCGGCTGATCAAAGGTGGCGCGGAAATCGCCACGATGCACCGCGCCGCCGAAATTTCCGCCGTTGCGCACCGCCGTGCCATGCGGCACGTGCGGCCGGGGCGGCATGAATACGAGATCGAGGCCGAACTGCTGCACGAGTTCCGCCGCCAGGGCGCGCAGGCGCCGGCCTATTCATCCATCGTCGCGGGTGGCGGCAATGCCTGCGTGCTGCATTATGTTTCCAACGGAGACATGCTCAGGGACGGCGATCTGCTGCTGATCGACGCGGGCTGCGAGCTGGACGGCTACGCCGCCGACATCACCCGTACCTTCCCGGTCAACGGGCGCTACAGCGCAGCGCAGAAGGATTTGTATGAAGTGGTGCTGGCGGCGCAGGCAGCGGCGATCGGTGCCGTTGCGCCGGGTGCAAGCTGGGATGATCCGCACCAGGCGGCACTGAAGGTGCTGGTGCAGGGCATGATCGACCTTGGCCTGTGCATGGGGAGTGTGGATGGGGTGCTGGAGTCGGGCGACTACAAGCGCTTCTATATGCACAAGACCGGCCACTGGCTGGGCATGGACGTGCACGATGTCGGCGACTACAAGCGTGGCGGCGCATGGCGCAAGCTCGAAACAGGCATGGTGCTGACCGTCGAGCCCGGCTGCTACATCCGCCCCGCCGGGGATGTGCCGGAACATTTCTGGAATATCGGCATCCGCATCGAGGACGATGTGGCGGTGACCGAACAGGGATGCGAGGTGTTGACCGCGGCGGCGCCCAAGACAGTGCGGGATGTTGAAGCAGCGATGGAGGCGGCGGCATGAGCGAGCAACTGGATTTTGACGTGATCATCGTCGGGGCCGGGCTGGTCGGCGCATCCTTCGCCCTGGCGATGCGGGATAGCGGCCTCAGGCTGGCCCTGGTGGAAAGCGCCGTAGCGCTGGAGCCGCCTTCGGCATGGATCAACCGGGTGTATGCCGTCAGCCCCGGCAGCGTTGAATTCCTGCACGAAATCGGCGCATGGCCGCATACGATTCCGCATGGGCTTCAGCCCATAGCGGATCGGAGTCCCCTTGTGGGGAAATTCGATGCCGGCCGCATTGCCCCGGTGCGGAAAATGCATATCCATGGCGACGACGGCAAGGCTTATCTCGAGTTCGACGCGCATCAATCCGGCCTGTCCGAATTGGCCGTGATTGCCGAGGCGCGCTGGATGCAGTACGGGCTGTGGCAGGCGCTGCAGCGCCAGGAAAATCTGACGCTCTTCTGTCCGGCCCGCTGCGCGAGCCTCAGGCTGCAGGACGAGATCGCCGTGGTGCGGCTGGAGGACGGCAAGGAGCTGCGCGCTCCCCTGGTCGTCGGGGCGGATGGGCGCGATTCCTGGGTGCGGTCGCAGGCGGGGATGGATGCCGAGCCTGCGCCCTACCGCCAGATGGGGGTGATCGCGAACTTCGAAACCGAGCTGCCCCATCAAGATGCCGCCTGGGAATGGTTCCGCGGCGACGGCGTGCTCGCGTACCTGCCTTTGGCGGGCGACCACCGGATGTCGATTGTGTGGACCGCGTTCGATGAGGTCGCCGCGGAACTGATGGCGCTGCCGCCGGACGAATTCTCGCAGCGGGTGCAGGCGGCAGGCCGCGATGTCCTGGGAAAATTGCGCCTGCTCAACAAGCCCGCTGCCTTTCCCCTGCGGCTGCTGCACCTGGAGCATCTGGTCAAGCCCAGGGTGGCGCTGATCGGCGATGCAGCCCATAATGTCCATCCGCTTGCCGGGCAGGGGGTGAACCTCGGATTCCAGGATGCAAGGGAACTGGCCAAGGTGCTGAAGGATCGCGGCCCGCAGCCGGACTGCGGCGATTATTTCCTGCTGCGCCGCTACGAGCGGGCGCGCAAGGCGGATGTCCTGGCGATGCAACTGATTACCGACGGGCTGCAGAAACTGTTCAACAATCGCAGCCCGACGCTCAAACTGGCCAGAAACTGGGGCCTTTCGCTCACCGGCGGCATGTCCTGGCTGAAGAACAGCCTGGTGCAGCATGCCGTGGGGCGCCATCTATCTTGATAAACTGATTTAATTACCCTGAGAAGGAAACATGATGCGTTCAAAACTGATGGCCTGCCTGTTGTCGGCATTTTTCATGGCGGGCACGGTGCTGGCCGACTCCAAGCCCAGTGCGGATGAAATGGCGGTGAAAAATGCCGTCCAGAAACGTTTTCCCGATATCAGGATCGACAGCCTGCAAAAAACCCAATACGCCGGCCTGTATGAAGCCATACTGGAGGGAAACCAGATTTTCTACACGGACAAAAACGCCAATTTCGTTCTGGTCGGCAACCTGATCGACGCCAAGACCCAGCGCAACCTGACCGAGGCGCGCATGCAAGATCTGATGCGGGTGAAGTTCGATACGCTGCCGCTCGAATCGGCGATCAAACAGGTGAAGGGAAACGGCAGCCGCAAGCTGGCGGTTTTTTCCGATCCGGATTGCCCTTACTGCAAGAAGCTGGATGCCGAGCTGGCAAAAGTCACCAACGTGACGGTCTATACGTTCCTGTACCCGATCGCGAGCCTGCATCCCAATGCCGGAGAAAAGGCCAAGGCGGTGTGGTGCTCCGCAGACCGCGCCAAGGCATGGGAAGAGCTGATGCAGAAGGGAACGGTGCCGGCGGCGGCTGCAAAATGCGATACCGCGCCTCTGGCGAAAGTCGCCGAACTGGGCGGCAGGCTCAAGGTCAACGGCACGCCCACGATGATATTTGCCGACGGCATGCGTATGCCCGGCATGGTTCCGGCGGCCCAGCTGGAGAAGCTTCTTAATGGCGAAAGGCCGCAGCAATGAAAGACTTCTGGAACGAGCGTTATAGCGGAGAGGATTTTTTCTATGGCACCGAGCCCAACGCTTTCCTGGCCTCGCTGTCGCACCTGATCCACCCCGGCCAGAGCGTTCTGGCCGTGGCCGACGGCGAAGGCCGCAACGGTGTCTGGCTGGCGCGGCAGGGCCTGGAGGTGACGGCGGTGGATTTTTCCCCGGTGGCGGCGGAAAAGGCAAGCAAGCTGGCCGCGCAATCCGGCGTTCAGGTGCATCACGAAATCAGCGACCTGTTTGACTGGAATTGGGGCGAGAACCGCTTTGACGCGATCGTGGCGATTTTTATCCAGTTCGCCGCGCCGGCCGAGCGCCGCAAGCTGAATGAACTCATGCGGCGCGCGCTGAAACCGGGCGGGATCCTGATACTGCAGGGTTACCGGCCGAAGCAGCTGGAATACAAAACCGGCGGCCCTTCCAGCCTGGAGAACCTGTACACCGCGGAAACCCTGCGCGAGGAGTTCTCCGCCATGGAAATTTTGCACTTGCGCGAGCATGATGAAGAAATCTGCGAAGGGGCCGGCCACTGCGGCATGTCGGCACTGGTGGACATGGTGGCGCGCAAGAGATTAAGAGAACAAATAAACCTATAAAAAGCAGTTCTGCCACGGATTAACACAGATATACACAGATTATCAATGAGTTACCATTCTAATCTTAATCACCTTTTGGGTAAGTTGAAATCTTCAACAACACATTGTTTTATCTGTGTTAATCCGTGTTTATCTGTGGATAAAAGAGGTTTTTAGGATAAAGCGGGAAAAAGCAGTTGAACCGCGAAGGCGCAAAGAACACAAACCAAGGACGGTGGGTTGCTGCAATTCGCCCAATCACCCGACGGGTTAAGGCCAACATGGCTACCATTCTTTTGTCAGCTTTGTGCCTTCGCGCCTTTGTGTTTCAATCGCCGTCTTTTCGCTAAAGTCCGGCGGTGTACGCTCAGGCCGGCAGGCAGGTTGCTTCCGTGCCGGCATGTTTCTTCATGCGGTAAAGCAGCGTGTAGCGGCTGATTCCAAGCAGTTTTGCCGCCCGCGTGCGGTTTCCCCGTGTTTGCTCCAGGGCCTGCAGAATGAGATCGCGCTCGGTCTGCTCCAGGTTCAGCGGGGTAGCGGCAGCCGGGGCGGCAGGGGCGGCGCGTTGGCCGCCGCGGATGTTAAGCGGCAGGTTTTCCACCCCCAGCGGTTCGCGCTGGAATCCGCACAGTATCGTCAGGCGCTCGCACAGGTTTTTCAGCTCGCGCACATTGCCGGGCCAGGCATGGGCTTTCAGCGCCTTTATCGCGTCAGGGCTGAAAGAAACGGCCTGCAGGCTGTGCTGCCGTGCAGCCATTTCAATGAAATGCGCCACCAGCAATCCAATGTCGCC
>JAJYUW010000015.1:20550-28669 GCA_021792335.1 Pseudomonadota bacterium
GCCGATGCGCTCGCGTAGCGGCGGCACTTCCATCGGCACCACCTGCAAGCGGTAGAACAGGTCGGCACGGAAGCGGCCGAGCTTCACCATTTTTTCCAGATCGCAGTTGGTCGCGGCGATGACGCGCACATGGGCTCTGATCGGCTGGTCGTAGCCCAGCGGAAGAATTTCGCCGTTCTCCAGGAAACGCAGCAGCTTGGTTTGCGCCGTCAGCGGCAGTTCGCCGATTTCATCCAGGAACAGCGTTCCGTTGTGGGCCGCCCGCACGATGCCGTCACGGTCCGCGAGGGCATTGCTGAACGCGCCGCGGCGGTGGCCGAACAGCTCCGACTCGACCAGGTTTTCCGGCAGGTTGGCGCAGTTGACGGCGATGAACGGCCGGCTGGCCAACGGGCTGTGGGCGTGCAGGAAGCGCGCCAGATTTTCTTTTCCGCTGCCCGATTCGCCGCTGATCAGCACGGTCGCATGGGTGGCGGCGACCAGCTGTGCCGTGTTCAACAGTTGACGGAAGACCGGGGAATTGCCGATGAGCGAGAAGTTATCCATAGGCGCAAGTATAAAAACCCGTTTTTCTTACGTCAAATATCCTTTGTATTCCCTCCTCGTCGTTTGATGCCGGCATGTGCGAATTCGCACGGCCGTGCCAGATGGCGCCTAGTTGATTTTTCTCAACAAACTGATTCTGATGTGTATTTATGCTGGAATGAAAGTTGCTCAAGAAAAACGCTTGGCAATTTTTCGAAAAAAATAAGCACAACATGAATGTGCTGGTTTGCGGCAAATATTGAATATTGTTCTTAAACAAGGGGTGTTGCAGTCTTGATGCATAAAAAAACATGGTTGCCGCGCTTGGTTGCGGTTGTTTATGCCGGCGTGGCGGTTCCGGGCTTGTGTGCCGATGACGCGGGCCAGAGGGCCGACGCGCAATTGCAGGAGATGGTGGTGCGCGGCGAAAAACCGGCGGTGGACCGCAATCTGCCCGCTGTCTCCGAAGGCGTCACGGCGGAGGAAATGATGGCGTCCGTCAACGTGGTCAACACGGAAGACGCGGTGAAGTACCTGCCCAGCCTGCAAATCCGCAAGCGCTACATCGGCGACCGCAACAGCATCGTCGCCTCGCGCTCGTCCGGCACGCTGGTCAGCGCGCGTTCGCTGGTCTATGCCGACGGCCTGCTGTTGTCCAACCTGCTCGGCAACAGCTACAATTTCCCGCCGCGCTGGAGCCTGGTGTCGCCCGAGGAAATCGAGCGCATCGATGTGATCTATGGCCCCTATGCGGCGGCCTATCCCGGCAACTCGATGGGCGCCACGATCCTGATGACCACGCGCCTGCCGGAGAAGTTCGAAGCGCATGCCAGGGTGCAGGGCTTCTGGCAGAACTTCAGGCTCTACGGCACGGACAGCGATTACAACGGCTTTCAGACCAATGCCTCGCTCGGCAACCGCCATGACGATCTGGCCTGGTTCGCCAGCTTCAACCATCTGGACAGCCACGGCCAGCCGATGACTTTTGCCACGCTTCCCGCCGCCACGTCCGGCGCCGGCGGCACGCCGGTCACCGGCGCATACCGGGACACCGACCCGAACGGCGCCCCGCGCGTGGTCCTGGGTGCGACCGGCATCGACCATTCGGTGCAGGACAATTTCAAGGTGAAGTTCGCCTATGATTTCTCGCCGACGCTGCGCGCAGCCTACACGCTGGGCTACTGGCGGAACGATTCCGATGTCAGCGTGCAAAGCTATCTGCGCGATGCCGCCGGCAATCCCGTTTACAGCGGCAACGTCAATATCGACGGCTTCAAATATACGTTGGCGGCGAACGCCTTCCAGCCGAGCAAGCGGACAGAGGAAAACTGGCTGCACGGCCTGACGCTTAAAACCCGCAGCGACAACGGGTGGAATTGGGAGGCCGTTGCCAGCTGGTACGGCGTCGGCACGGACGAACAGCGTTCGCCGTCGGCGGCATTGCCGGGGGCGCAAGGCGGCGGCGCGGGACAGATCGCTCTCAACGACGGCACCGGCTGGCGCACCCTCGACCTCAAGGCCGACTGGCGGCCGGGCCTGGACAAGGGCAGGCACGAGGCAAGCTTCGGTTACCATTACGACCGCTACACGCTCGACAGCCGCGTCTTCAACACCGCCAACTGGCTGTCCGGCGGCACGACCACCCGCGTCAAAGCCTTTGCCGGCGACACCGAGACCCAGGCGCTGTTCGTCCAGGATGCCTGGCGTTTCGCACCCGACTGGAAACTCACGCTGGGCGGCCGCTACGAGCGCTGGCGCGCCTTCGGCGGCGCCATTTCCAACTCGAGCACGACGCTGGCGTACGATGCGCGGACGGAGGGTTTCTTCTCGCCCAAGGCGTCGCTCGCCTGGCAGTCCACCTCCGACTGGCTGTTGCGCGCCTCCCTCGGCCGCGCCTACCGCATGCCGACGGTGAGCGAGCTGTTCCAGGGCAGCATCAGCGCCGGCGCCATCGTCAACAACGACCCCAACCTCAAGCCGGAAAAGGCCCTGTCCGGCGAGCTCAGCGCCGAGCGCAACCTCGGCAACGGCCTGCTGCGCCTGACCCTGTTTCAGGACGATGCCAGCGACGCGCTTTATTCCCAGACCAACATGACGGTATTCCCCACCGTCACCAATATCCAGAACATCGACAGGATCCGCACGCGCGGCGTCGAGGCGGCCTTTCAGGGGAAAGACATCGGCCTGCGCGGCCTGGATCTGTCCGGCAGCATTACCTACGCCAATTCGGAAATCCTGAAAAACGACAAGTTTCCCGCCAGTGTCGGCATGCAGCAGCCGCGCGTGCCGGACTGGCGCGCCAGCGCCGCCGCCACCTGGCACCAGGGGGATCTGTTGAGCTACACGCTGGCGGCGCGCTACAGCGGGCGGCAGTACGGCACGCCGGACAACACCGACGGCTATCCCAATACTTACGGCGGAACCAGCCGTTTCTTCGTGGTGGATGCACGGGTGAACTACAGGCTCGCCAAACAGTTTACCGCCTCTGCCGGCGTGGACAACCTGAACAATTGCAAATACTACGCTTACCATCCCTACCCGCAGCGCACCTTCCACGCCGAGGTAAAGTTTGACTACTGAGGAACCGTTGATTTATTCGTCGCACCGGCGAAAGCCGGTGTCCAGTGCTTTGAATTTTCTAGATTCCGGCCTTCGCCGGAATGACGATTTGTCATTTAATCAGCGCTTCCCTAAGCTGGCTGGAGGCGGGGCAGGTGTAGGCTGCGGCAAGCATGGAAACTGAGGCTGCCCAGGCCTGCGTCTGGCCGCAGGCGGGGATTTTATCGAAACGGGGCCGGGTAAGGTCCGCTGTTCGTGTGTGGACGGTCCACCGCATCCATAAGTGGGCGGGGCTGTTCGCCGCTTTGTGGCTGGCGGTGCTGGGGCTTACCGGCTTTTTCCTCGACCACCGGGATTGGCGCTGGATGTCGCAACCCGTGATGCCGGCGGCCTGGCTTGCATCCCCTGTTGCGGACAAGAGTCTCTCCGGTGCAGTCAGCCTTTACCAGGTGAACCCGCAAAACGCGCTTGCGCGGCTTGCCGGCGGGCTGCGCGGCTTGTGGGCAAGCGGGGATGGGGGGCAGAAGTGGGCGCCCGTCCGCTTTGAGGGGTCGGGCGTGCAGCCCCAGGTGTTTGCGATCGTTCCCGCCCCCGGCCGGCGGTGGCATCGGCTGTGGCTGGCTACGGATGATGGCGTCTGGTTTTCCGCCGACGGCGGACAGCGCTTTGCGCGTTACGCCCTGGCGGGGCAAAGGGTGACCGCGCTGACGCCGTCCGGTCAGGCGGGCATGCTGGGCGTGACCGATCGCAGCCGGGTGTTCCGTCTAACCACAGAGGGCTCCAGCCCGGTTGCCTGGCTCGATCTGCAACCGCTCGCCCCGCATCTGCTGCCGGCCAATGTCGACCTTTCCCGGTTCGTGCATGATCTGCACTTCGGCCGCGGCGTTTTTTCCGGCGCCGCCTCGCTGCTGCTCAACGATCTGGCCGCGATCGCCCTGGTGCTGTTGCCCCTCACCGGCCTGCTCTACTGGGCCATGCCCAAATGCTGGAAGCGGCGGCGCCGCAGCGGGCGCGAAACGCCGCCCCAGCTCAGGGTGCGTACCATACGCTGGCTCTACCGGTTGCACGGGCCGCTGGCGGGCATTCTGGCGCTGGTGCCTATCGTTTATCTGGCTCTGACCGGAATACTGATCGACCATGGCAAGGAGCTCGGCCCCTGGATGCGCGCCGTCCCGCTCGTCCGCGACTGGCTGCCGCCGGTATACCGCATGAGCGGCTGGCAGGGGGAGATTTACGCTGTCGCGGGCTATCCCGGCGCAGCGGATGCCCTGAGCATCGGCACCCGTGCCGGCTTGTTCACCAGCACCGATGGCGGCCGCACCTGGTCGCGTGAGGCGGGGGTGAACGGCTTCGTCTGGATGATGCGGCGGGCGGGCGACAGCCTGTTCATCGGCGGCATGGGCAGCCCGAGTTACGTCAAGCACGGCGGCGGCACCTGGCAGCGGCTTCAACAGGCGGGCCACATGCCCTCAGATGTGAGTGTTTTGCCGGGCGGAGGCTGGCTGGTGAAAACCCGCCACGGCGCCAAAATGACCGGCGCAAGCGGGAAAATGCCGGCGCCGATGCCGCCTACCCCCGACGCCACCTGGTTTGATATCATCGACGGCTTGCACAGCGGTTTGCTGATCCACGGCCAATGGAAATGGATGAACGATCTGTTCTCCGTTGCAGCCGTGCTGCTGGTGCTGACCGGCATACCGCGCGTGTGGCGCAGGGGGAAGCCGTCTTTGGGCCGCCGCACGAAGAGGTAATTATTCATTGGTACAAGCGATGCCGCAGGCTGGAATTGACCGGGAATGGCTGCGCTGGCTGCCCGCGTTCGGCCTGGTTGTTCTCCTGCATGTGATGGCATGGTGGGGATACACCTATTTCAGGAGCGAAATCGTTCCGCCCAGACCCTTGCCGGTCGTGCAGGTTACGCTGCTGGCGCAGCCCACGCCGCGTGCTGCGCCGTTGCAGCCGCCAGCGCCTGAAGCGGAGCGGCTGCAGAAGCACGTAACGAAAGCGCTGCCCGCGCCTGTTCCTGCGCGGATTGCCGAAGCCGTTGCGGAACTAGCGCCGCAGCAGGCCCCGCTACAGGCTGCGCCGATTGCGCCGCCCGTTCAGCCGGCTCCCGCGGCGCCCCGGCCTGTCCCCGAACCGGTGCTGGAGTTGCCGCGCTATAATGCCGCCTACCTCAGCAATCCGCCGCCGGCCTATCCGTTTGCGGCGCGTCGCCGCGGCATCGAAGGCACGGTGCTGGTGCGCGCCGAAATTTCGGCCGGCGGCGCGTGCCTGCGCGCCGAGCTGAAAAAATCCAGCGGCAACGGCATGCTCGACCAGGCGGCCGTGGATGCGGTGAAGGAATGGCGCTTCGTACCGGCCAGGCGCGGCAGCCAGGCGGTAGTCGCCTGGGTGGAAGTGCCGATCACCTTTAAACTCGAAAATAATTAGGATCGCTCATGCTGCATTTTTCCTCATCGGATATCGTGGCCGCTACGCTGTGGGTTCTTGCCGCCTTTTCGGTCGCCACCTGGACGCTGATCGTCGTCAAGGGCTGGATGCAATGGCGGCTGTCGAAGGAGAATAGGCAATTCAGCCGGGCTTTCTGGAATGCGAAGGGCCTGATCGAGGCGGAAAGATCCGCCCGCAGTGCCGAGGGTCCG
Organism: Pseudomonadota bacterium; assembly: GCA_021792335.1. GTDB lineage: Bacteria > Pseudomonadota > Gammaproteobacteria > Burkholderiales > Sulfuricellaceae > Sulfuricella. Next base: position 26,280 of record JAJYUW010000015.1, read on the forward strand.
CTGGCACGCCTCGCCCATGCCGGGTTTAGCGCGTTGCGCAATATGCAGAAGGGGGACGAGCATGATTTGCAGCACAGCGGCGACCAGCAGGATATTCTGGAGCGCTGCCTGCGCAGCCAGGTGCAGAAGGAACAGAACCGCCTCGACAGCGGGTTGATGGTGCTGGCCAGCATCGGCTCGACCGCGCCGTTCGTGGGTTTGTTCGGTACCGTGTGGGGGATCATGCACGCGCTGCAGGATATCAGCAGGAGCGGCTCCGCCGGCCTGGATGTGGTGGCAGGGCCGATCGGCGAGGCGCTGGTCGCCACCGCGCTCGGCATCGCCACCGCGATCCCCGCCGTGCTCGCCTACAATTACGGCCTGCGCCGCACCCGGCTGTATGTGGCGGAACTGGAAGATTTCGCCACGGATTTTTTGCACCTGGCGATGAAGTCAGGGTTCAGGGTGGAGTGATGCAATACCAATTCAAATTGGCATCCCCCTCACCCCAGCCCTCTCCCGCGAGGGGAGAGGGTGGCGGCAGCATTTGATGAAGACAGTTCAAGAGAGCTAAATATGGCCCTTCACACCCGTTCCGAACAGACCGCGATGAGCGAGATCAACGTCACGCCCCTGGTGGATGTGATGCTGGTGCTGCTGATCGTGTTCATCGTCACCGCGCCGCTCTTGATGCAGGCGGTCAAGGTGAACCTGCCCAGGACCGCGGCGGTGTCGCCGGTGAAGCAGACGCGCACCATCCAGATGGCGATCGATGCACGGGGCGGGGTGTTCATCGACCAGCGCCCGATCCGCTTCGAGGCGCTGGAAGACGAGCTGAAAAAAATTGCTGCACGGGACAGCGACCCCCAGGTGCAACTGCACGCCGACGAAAGCGTCCGCTATGGCCGCGTCGCGCAAGTGATGGCACTGTTGCAGCGTGCGGGCATCACCAAACTGGCTTTTGTCACCTCTCCGGCAAGCCCTGCCGGCCTGGAGGATAAACAGCGCTAAGGTCGTCCTGATTGTTCAGTCAACTTAAAACGACTGTACGTTCTTTGTAGGTGCGAATTCATTCGCACATTTGGCCGAATGAATTCGGCCCTACAAGAAAATCACGCAAATTCAACATGACTGACTACTAGGGTACCTCTATAAATCATGGTTCCCTTTAGCATGTTCTCGCGACTGTCCGATTTTTATTATTGTCGCAGCCGTTTATACTGGCGGCGGCATGATCGAATCCAATCCCAACCCGATAAAAAAACCTGGCGACATTGATGCCGCGGGCCGGCTCGTGCTGGCGCTGGGTGCTTCTGTCGCGCTGCATCTGGCGTTGATTTTTGGTGTCCATATCAAGGCTGTTCAGCAGGCTGGCGGGCCTCGTCCGGCACTGGCGGTGCGGATCGAGCACGCGGTTCCGGGGGGCGAGCGTGCCGCTGCGCTCCCCGCCGCTTTGCCGTCAGGCCCGATTCAAGTGGAGGAGAAAGCGTCTACTGGCGGTGAAAACGACCAGCCACAGCCCGCTGCGACCGTTTCGCCTGCCGTGGAACAAGCCGCGACTGTTTTACCTGCCGTGGAAATTCCCTTGCTCGAGGATCCCACCTGGTATCCGGCCAGGCAGGTGGACGTGCATCCCGCGCCACTCTATCCGATCAAGCCGGACTATCCGGACAAGGGCGCGGAGCAGGGCGTGGAGGGCAGCGTGGTGGTGTTGCTGCTGATAGACGAGGCCGGTGTGGTGAAGGAGGCTTCGGTGGTGGAGGCGAATTCCGAGGGCATTTTCGATGAATCCGCGCTGCTGGCATTTCGCGGCGCGCGTTTCACGCCGGCACAAAAGAATGGCCGGGCAGTGAAAAGCCGGGTACTGATCCGGGTGACCTACGAGTTGGCGCGGCGCGGCCAGCCGGTAACCATTCAGCCGCCGTTGCCCGCAGCCCCCTGATTGTTCCCGGCTGTGCCGTTTTGCGGCAGCGTAAGACCTTTCGGCAACAACACCCACATTTTACCGCTTTGTTTCATGCTGCCCGCCTGCTTGCCGGCCTCTTTGCCAAAGCCCCAAAAAAAGTCGGCCCGCACCGCGCCCCTGATCGCGCCGCCGGTATCCTGCGCCAGCATCAGGCGGTTGAGCGGTTTCGCGCTGTTCGGCCAAGTGGTGGCAAGAAACACCGGCGCGCCGAGCGGGATGTAGCGCGCGTCCACGGCGATGCTGCGCCCGGCGGTTAACGGCACGCCCAGGGCGCCGAGCGGACCATTGAGGCTGCTAGGCAGTTCGCGGAAGAACACATAGCTGGCGTTGAGATTAAGCAGTTCGGGCAGTTTGTCCGGGTTCTGCTTGCCCCAATCCTTGATGCCTTGCATCGAGGCCTTTTCCAGCGGCAGGTCGCCGCGCTCGACCAAAGCCTTGCCGATGG
>JAJYUW010000135.1 GCA_021792335.1 Pseudomonadota bacterium
AAGATTCAGGCGCATGCGCCAGCCGCCGGAAAAACTCGAAACCGCCCGTTCCAGCGCATCGTTGGCGAAACCCAGCCCATTCAGGAGCTGCGCCGCCCGTGCTTTCGCCGCATAGCCGTCGATGGCCTCGAAGCGGTGCTGAGCGTCGAACCAGGCGGCATCATGCTGTTCCCGTGCCAACGTTTTTTCCAACTGGCGCAACTCGCTGTCGCCGTCGAGCACGAACTCAAGCGCAGGCTGCGAGGAATTGGCGATTTCCTGCTCGACGAAGGCGATGGTCTTGCCCGCCTGCATGGCGATTTCGCCGCCATCGGGTTTGATTACCCCGCGGATCAGCCGGAACAGCGTGGATTTCCCGCAGCCGTTCTTGCCTACCAGTCCGATGCGCTGGTTTGCATAAATCTGCAGGCCGGCTTGCTGGAAAAGCGGAATGCCGCCCTGCAGGTAAATCAGGTTCTGGATGTTGAGCATGGCGCTATGATAGCAGAGGGCTTAGGTCACCTTGCTTGAAAAAATGCTCATACCCCATCGACTCTCAAAAATCCCCCCACAGGGTCTGCAGCGCCGCCAGCGCCGCCAGTGCCGCCGTTTCGGTGCGCAGGATGCGCGCGCCCAGCCGCACCGGCGTAAAGCCGAAACGCTGTGCCGCTTCCGCTTCGGCTGGAGAGAGACCGCCTTCGGGCCCAATCAGCAGCGTGATCCTACCGGCCGGCTTGGCCAGGTCGCGCAGCCGGATATCGGCTTGCGGCATCAACATCAGGCGCAAATCATTTCCGCTCTGCTCCGGCAGCCAATCGAGCAGGACCCGGATCGACTCAAGCTTGGGCACCCTGTTTCTGCCGGACTGCTCGCAGGCTGCGACCACCACGCCCCGCCAGTGTGCCACGCGCTTGTCCGCACGCTCTCCCGAGAGCCTCACCACGCTGCGCTCGCTTGCCAGCGGCTGGATGGCGTCTACACCCATCTCAACGGCTTTCTGCAAGGTGAAATCCATTTTTTCCCCGGCGGAAATCGCCTGTGCCAGCATGACCCGCAGCGGGGATTCGCGCTCGAACGCATGCCAAGCCGTGATCTCCACGCTGACACCGCGCTTGCCGATGGCGGCGACACGCGCCTCGCCTTCTCCGCCACGCCCGTTGAATACGGTTACCCGGTCACCTTCATTGAGGCGCAACACGCGCGCCGCATGGTGCGCGGCCTGCTCGGGCAATTCAGCCAAGCCTGCGCGTTCCGGCAACTGCGGGCAATAAAAGCGGGGAACACTCATTTGGTTTTTTCGCACTTCATAGTGGGTGTGGTCATGATAAACTAATTTTAATTAGGAGGATTGAACATGGTGAGTCTTCAGACGCCGGTCTGTGATTTCGGCTGGAAAGCGGTGGATTTCGATTTGACCGGGGTGGACGGCAAGCGCTATCGCCTGTCCGATGCGTGCGGCCCCAAAGGGCTGCTGGTGATGTTCATCTGCAACCACTGCCCTTACGTCCAGGCGATTCGCGACCGCCTTGTGCGCGACTGCCGCGAACTGGAAAAGCTCGGCATTAACACTATCGCCATCATGTCGAATGACCCGGAAGATTACCCGGAAGATTCCTTCGACAACATGAAAAAGGTGGCGCAGGAATTCGGCTTCCCCTTCCCCTACGTGTGGGATGAAACCCAGGCCGTGGCTAAAGCCTACGGCGCCGTGTGCACACCGGACTTCTTCGGCTTCAATGCCAATCTGGAACTGCAGTACCGCGGCCGGTTCGATGCTTCGCGCAAGGAAGCAGCGCCTGCCGACGTCCGGCGCGACCTGTTCGAGGCCATGAAAGAAGTGGCCCTGACCGGCAGGGGCCCGGCCGAGCAGATCCCGAGCATGGGCTGCTCGATCAAGTGGAAAATGTAGGTCGGGCTTCAACCCGACAAGGCTGTCGGATTGAATTCCGACCTACAACTCATGAAAGCCAACACATGATCCAGGCCGTCATCGATGCTGTAAGGAAGGTCGCGCAGCAGGAAATCATGCCGCGCTACCTGAAGGTCGCGCACCAGCGCAAGACCGATGGCAGCATTTTTACCGAAGCCGACATCGCCGCGCAAACCGCGCTGGTTTCAGCACTCAGGCACATCCACGATTACCCGGTGCTGGGCGAGGAAATGACACCGGAGCAGCAGGAAGCGCTGTGGCACGCCGGAGAAAATGGGCTATGGTGCATCGATCCGATCGACGGCACCTCCAACTTCTTCAACGGCCTGCCTTATTTCGCGGTTTCCGTCGCCCTGATGCGTGGCGGGCGGAGCGTGCTGGGCGTGGTCTACGACCCGGTAGCGGATGAAATGTTCTGGGCGGAACAGGGCAAGGGCGCCTATCTCGATGGCGTAGTTCTGCCGATCAAGGAACAGGTGCCGGATTTTCACCATGCCATGGCGGCGATCGATTACAAGCGCCTCAAGCCCGATCTGGCGCAAAAACTGGTGGCCCTGAGACCCTTCTCCTCGCAGCGCAATTTCGGTGCCAGCACCCTGGAATGGTGTTACGTGGCAGCGGGCCGCTTTAACCTTTATCTGCACGGCGGACAAAAATTGTGGGATTATGCCGCAGGCTCGCTGATCCTGGCGGAGGCAGGCGGTTCCATGTGCACGCTGAGCGAAGACGACTTCTGGGCCGGCAATCTTTGGCAGCGCTCGGTCATCGCGGCCTTGAATCCGGGTTTGTTTGATTCCTGGAAAACATGGATCAGGGCGCACCAATAGTGCATTATTCAGGATGGACACCTTACATAGATAGACAAAAATCAACTCTTGTATCTTTTATCTATAAGCAAAATTCTTTGATTGATAAAAATCTGTTATTGCCCTTAGCCTTTGTACTGGGTGATAATTATCGGTTTGAATAGCCCTTGCGAAAAAAGGAAATAGAGAATGGCAACTCGTAAAGACCTCGCGAACGCGATCCGCGTCCTCTCCATGGACGCCGTGCAGAAAGCCAATTCCGGCCATCCGGGCGCGCCCATGGGCATGGCGGAAATTGCGGAAGTGGTGTGGAATCACCATCTGCGTCACAATCCGGCCAACCCCAAGTGGTTCGACCGCGACCGCTTCGTGCTCTCCAACGGCCACGGCTCGATGCTGATCTATTCCCTGCTGCACCTGACCGGCTACGATTTGCCGATCGAGGAAATCAAGAAATTCCGCCAGCTCCACTCCAAGACCCCGGGCCACCCTGAATACGGCTACACGCCTGGCGTCGAAACCACCACCGGCCCGCTCGGCCAGGGCATCACCAACGCTGTCGGCATGGCCATGGCGGAAAAGCTGCTGGCCGCCGAATTCAACAAGCCCGGCCATGAAATCATCAACCACCACACCTACGTGTTCATGGGTGACGGCTGCCTGATGGAAGGCATCTCCCACGAAGCCTGTGCACTGGCCGGCACCTGGGGCCTGGGCAAGCTGATCGGTTTCTGGGACGACAACGGCATTTCCATCGACGGCCACGTCGAGGGCTGGTTTACCGACGACACCCCGAAACGCTTTGAAGCCTACGGCTGGCATGTTATCGCCGACGTCGACGGCCACGATCCGGTCGCCGTCGACGCGGCAGTGCAACAAGCCAAGCAAGTCACCGACAAGCCTTCCATGATCTGCTGCAAGACCGTGATCGGCAAAGGCTCCCCCAACAAGGAAGGCACCCACGATGTGCATGGCGCCGCCCTGGGCGATGCGGAAGTGGCCGACACCCGCAAGAACCTGGGCTGGAACCACCCGCCGTTCGAAATTCCGATGGAGGTGTATGAAGGCTGGGATTGCACCACCAAGGGCGCCGGACTGGAAACCCTGTGGAGCAACAAGTTCGCCGAGTACGCGAAGGCCTTCCCGAAAGAAGCCGCCGAGCTGAAACGCCGCATGGCCGGCGAACTGCCCGCGAACTGGAAACAGCACGCCGCTGAATTCATCGCCAAAACCAACGAAAAAGCCGAAACCGTTGCCACTCGCAAGGCTTCCCAGAACTGCATCAACGGCCTCGCCCCGGCGCTGCCCGAGTTCCTCGGCGGCTCTGCCGACCTGACGGGCTCCAACCTGACCAACTGGACCGGCTGCCACCACGTCAAGGGCAAATCCACCGGCAACTACATCAGCTACGGCGTGCGCGAGTTCGGCATGGCCCACATCATGAACGGCATGGCGCTGCACGGCGGCCTGCTGCCCTTCGGCGGCACTTTCCTGATGTTCTCCGAGTACGCCCGCAACGCCCTGCGCATGTCGGCCCTGATGAAGCAGCGCGTGATCTATGTCTTCACCCACGACTCCATCGGCCTGGGCGAAGACGGCCCGACCCACCAGCCGGTCGAACAGACCGCCACCCTGCGCCTGATCCCCAACATGCAGGTATGGCGTCCCTGCGATACGGTTGAATCGGCCCAAGCCTGGGTCGCGGCAGTTGAGCGCAAGGATGGCCCGACCAGCCTGATCATGAGCCGCCAGAACCTCAACTTCCAGAAGCGTGACGCGGCGCAGATCGCCAATATCGCCAGGGGCGGCTACGTGCTGGCCGACGCCGCATCGCCCAGGATGGTGCTGATCGCCACCGGCTCGGAAGTGCAGCTGGCGATGGACGCCAAGAAGGTGCTGGACGGGCAGGGTATCGCAACCCGCGTGGTGTCGATGCCTTCCACCAACGTGTTCGACCAGCAGGACCAGGCCTACAAGGACAGCGTGCTGCTGCCCACCGTGCACAAGGTCGCCATCGAAGCCGGCGTCACCGACGGCTGGTACAAGTATGTCGGCTTGCGTGGCGCAGTTATCGGCCTGAACCGCTTTGGCGAATCAGCCCCGGCCGGCGAACTGTTCAAGCTGTTCGGCTTTACCGTCGAGAACGTGGTCAACACCGCGAAGGGTGTCTTGTAAAACCATTCACCGCAGAGGCGCGGAGGCGCAGAGAAATTCGATCTTCATCTGCGCCTCCGCGCCTCTGCGGTTCAAATATTTTATTTTTTCAAGGAGAGAAGCATGGCAATCAAAGTAGGTATCAACGGATTTGGCCGCATCGGCCGCATGGTATTCCGCGCGGTAGCGAAGGACTTCAAAGACATCGAAATCGTCGCCATCAACGACCTGCTCGAACCCAACTACCTTGCCTACATGTTGAAGTACGACTCCGTGCATGGCCGCTTCAACGGCGATATCGCCGTTGACGGCGGCAACATGGTGGTTAACGGCAAGAAGATCCGTCTGTCCGCCGAGCGTGACCCTGCCAACCTGAAGTGGAACGAAGTGGGCGCGGATATCGTGATCGACTGCACCGGCTTCTTCCTCACCACCGAATCCTGCCAGGCGCACATCAAGGCCGGCGCCAAGAAGGTGGTCCAGTCCGCTCCCTCCAAGGACGATACCCCGATGTTCGTGTACGGCGTGAACCACACCAAATACGCCGGCGAAGCCATCGTTTCCGCCGCCTCCTGCACCACCAACTGCCTGGCGCCTGTCGCCAAGGTGCTGAACGACAACTGGGGCGTCAAGCGCGGTCTGATGACCACCGTGCATGCCGCCACCGCCACCCAGAAAACCGTTGACGGTCCGTCCATGAAAGATTGGCGCGGTGGCCGCGGCATTCTGGAAAACATCATTCCGTCTTCGACCGGCGCCGCCAAGGCGGTAGGCAAGGTCATCCCCGAGCTGAACAAGAAGCTCACCGGCATGGCTTTCCGCGTTCCCACCTCCGACGTGTCCGTGGTCGATCTGACCGTGGAACTGAACAAGGATGCTTCCTACGAAGACATCTGCAAGGCCATGAAGGCCGCGTCCGAAGGCGCCATGAAAGGTGTGCTGGGCTACACCGATGAGAAAGTGGTGTCCACCGACTTCGTCGGCAACAGCGCTCCTTCCACCTTCGATGCCGAAGCCGGTATCGCCCTCGACGGCACCTTCGTCAAGGTCGTGTCCTGGTACGACAACGAGTACGGCTACACCTGCAACATGCTGCGCCTGGTGCAGCACGTAGCGAAGTAATAATGTAGGGTGGGCACGTTTTTGTGCCCACGCGGTCGGCCGAGGTGGTTTCCGCGTGGGC
>JAJYUW010000136.1 GCA_021792335.1 Pseudomonadota bacterium
ATCGCAGACGCTGGACCAGAAGATTTACAGCGAGGTCATCATGACCCGTGTCACCGTGCCGGTGGGCGAGGACATCGGCTTCCTGCCCGGCACCGAGGAAGAAAAAATGGCGCCGTGGATGGGCGCGCTGGAAGACAACCTGGATGTGCTCAACAAGACCGACGAGGATGCCGGTGACTGGGGAAGGGCCGCGACCCAGGATCTGATCCGCTCGCGAGTCAAGATCAAGTCGCTCAACTTCATGCGCGGCCGTACTTTCCTGAAGAAATTCCTGATCATCGACGAGGCGCAGAACCTCACGCCCAAGCAGATGAAAACCCTGGTCACCCGAGCCGGCCCCGGCACCAAGGTAGTCTGCCTGGGCAACATCGCGCAGATCGACACACCCTACCTGACCGAGGGCAGTTCGGGCCTGACCTACGTCGTGGACCGTTTCAAGGGATGGGGGCATTCCGGCCATATCACCCTGATGCGCGGCGAACGCTCGAGGCTGGCGGATTACGCGGCGGAAGTACTTTAACAGGCTGTTGAAATTCGTCCGGAATGCCCTTCGATACGCGCTTCGCGCTACTCAGGGCGAACGGTAATGTATTGTTCCGTTCGTGCTGAGTAGGCGGCTTTGCCGCCGTATCGAAGCACAATGAGCGTTTTCCAACAGCCTATATAAACCCGGGAACCGCCAGGATCGCCAAAGAAAACAAATGGAGCTGAAATATCGGGACAGACTGGTAGCGTCAAAAACTGTCTTTGTACAATTCGTAGTGCCTGGCGAAAAAGACCTCCAGCTCGTCGATCACCTCGACGGCCGGTTTGCCATGAATCATATGCTTCATCATGAAACCCGAAATCTCGTGCACCAGCTTGTCGGGGTTCAGCATGGGATAGGTTTCCCGCAGCCGCTTGATCGCCTTGACCACGGATTCCCTGTCCGGACGGGGAATGGATTGCGGCATTTGCGGGGCCTGTTCCCCGGCGGCATGGTTGACAACCGGGTTGCGGGAAACAAGAAACTCGATGAAGGCGAGCACGGTATCCCGCTGTTCGGCAGTAAGCTCGCCGAACAGTCGCAACAGTTTTTTTTCGCCCTGTTTCGTGTTCAATGAAAATCTACTTCAGCGCAGCGGTGGTGAAATCCAGGAAAGACTGCAACAGCTTGGAGCGGAACTTCTCAGTGGCATAAACCACGGACAACGGACGAATCAAGCGCGGTTCCAGCGGCACGGCCACCAGCTCGCCCAGCTTGATTTCCTTGAGTATGGTCGCACGGGAAACGATGGCGATGCCCAGGCCGGCTTCCACCGCGCCCTTGATTGCTTCCGGGCTGCCCAGTTCCATGACGATATTCAGGTCTTCCGGCTGGATGCCTGCGCGCTTGAAAAAATCGTCCACCACCTCGCGCGTGCCGGATCCTGCTTCGCGGCTGATGTAGGGCTGATCGGCGAGCTGTTCGGCCGAAACTGAAGGCAGCTTGCACAGCCCGTTCTGGCAGGAGCAAATCATCACCAGTTCATCCTGGCAGCACTCATCGGCTTTCAGGTTATGAAGATGGGAAGGCGCCTCGATCAAGCCGATATCGAGGGTATGATCGGCAATTTTGGACTCGATGGTTTCCGAATTTGCCACCGTCAACCGCGCCTGAACCTGGGGATAGCGCGCCTTGAAATCCCCCAGCATGCGCGGCAGCATGTATTCCGCAATGGTCGTACTGGCGCCGATCAGCAGAGTGCCCCCGACTTCCCCGGTCATTTCGGTCAGCCGGGTTTCCATTTCCGCGGTCAGGTTCAGAATCCGCTCGGCATACCCCATCGCCAGGTGGCCAGCCAGGGTGAGGGTGATCTTGCTGTGGCTGCGCTCGAACAATCGGGTATTGAAGTGCTCCTCGAGTTGCTTGACCTGAAAAGTCACCGCAGGCTGCGTCATGAACAATATCTCCGACGCCTTGGTGAAACTCAACTGTTTGGCTACAGTATAAAAAACTTGAAGTCGGCGGTCTGCCATCGAGAATCCATAAGGAAATTTAATGATCCCAATATTCAATCATATTTTGGTGCGCAAGGATAGATAAAATCTCATATTGAGACGGTGCATGGCAACCCGCCTGGTTTCATGGTATAAAGCCGCTTCAGGGCTTACCGACGAAGCCGGAAACTAAACGGAACGGACACCCACGAAGCGGATGAAGCGCGGTTTTTACACTATCCTGGCAGCCCAGTTTTTCTCCGCGCTGGCCGACAACGCCCTGCTGATCGCCGCCATCTTCGCCCTGCGTGACATGCACGCTCCGCAGGAATACGAACCCCTGCTCAAACTTTTTTTTACCGTTTCTTACGTTCTGCTCGCTGCGTTTGTCGGCGCTTTTGCCGACTCGATGCCCAAGGGGCGGGTGATGTTCATCAGCAACCTGGTCAAGATCTTCGGCTGCCTGATGATGTTCTTCGGCGTGCACCCGCTGGCCGCCTACGCGGTTGTCGGCCTCGGCGCCGCTGCCTATTCCCCCGCCAAGTACGGCATTCTCACCGAACTGCTGCCGCATCGACTGCTGGTGGTCGCCAACGGCTGGATCGAGGGGTTGACCGTGACGGCGATCATCCTCGGCACCGTGGTCGGCGGCCTGCTGGTCAAGCCGGAAATCGCCCAGACCCTGCTGTGTTTCGATTTCCCGGTGATCGACACCGGCATCGACACCATTCCGGAAATGAGCATCGCCATCATCGGCGGCCTTTACCTGATCGCGTCCGCCTTCAACCTGTACATTCCGGACACCGGGGTAGACCACCGGATTCTGAAGAAAAACCCCTTATTTTTGATCCACGATTTCAACCATTGCCTGACGCTGCTCTGGCGCGACAGGCTCGGACAGGTATCGCTCGCCGTCACCACCCTGTTCTGGGGTGCGGGCGCAACCCTGCAATTCATCGTCCTCAAATGGGCCGAAGCGGCACTGAATATGGATCTGTCCAGGGCCACCATGCTGCAGGGTATCGTGGCGGTGGGTGTCGCTGTTGGCGCGGTGCTGGCAGCAAAAATGGTCTCGATGCGGCAATCGGTCAAAGTGATTCCTCTCGGCATCGCGATGGGCTTGATCGTCATCGCCATGAACTTCGTGCGCGACCTGTGGGTCGCCGTGCCCTTGCTGGTTATCATTGGCGGATTGTCGGGCTTTTTCGTCGTGCCGATGAATGCGCTGCTGCAGCATCGCGGCCACATCCTGATGGGAGCAGGCCATTCGATCGCGGTGCAGAACTTCAACGAAAACCTGTCCATCCTCGTCATGACCGGCCTATATGCCCTGCTGATCTACCTGAATTTGTCGGTTTATGCGGTTCTCACGCTGTTCGGGCTGTTCGTGAGCGGCACCATGTATTTCGTGCAGAAACGCCACGAAGAAAACCAGCGGCAGTTTGATGACGTCAGTCTGCTCGACGACTTCAGGCACTGAATTCTCTGCTACAGAACAAGGGGCTGGTCGGGCAACTCATTTTTGTTCGGGCTAGCGGCCGGGTAATGCGCTGCCAAGTGCCGCGAGATTGCCGAAATGCCGGCAAGCGCCCCTTCCTCAAAGCGCCCCTGTTTAAATGCCCGCTCCATTTCGCGGCAAATTTCCTCCCACCCCGGCAAACCGACATCCCTGTGTATACCCCGATCTGCAATGATTTCCACGTCGCGGTCGGCAAGCAGCAGGTAAATCAGCACGCCGTTGTTGCGCTCGGTATCCCACACCCGCAGTTGCGAAAACAGCTCTACGGCGCGTTCGCGGGCGCTCTTTCCCCTGATCAGCGAAACAGGATCCAGCGCGGCTTCCACTGCAAAACGGATCTCGCCGTAGTGGGTCGATTCGGATCCCCTGATTGCGCCTTCGATGGCCCGCATTGCGCGCGCGGGAAAATGCCGCCTCACCTGCCAGGGGAAAGTCAGGAAATGCCGAAGAATCCGCCCGATATTCATATCGCCTACCATCTCCCCGAAGCGCCGCCGCCGCCGAAGCCACCGCCGCCGCCACTGAAACCGCCCCCTCCGCCGGACCAGCCGCCACCTCCTCTGCCGCCGGACCAGCCGCCCATCCCGCCATGACGGCCTGCCAGGGTAAATATAAACACCAACACGCCGGCGGCAAGAGATGCCAGCAACGAGGCGAACAGCAGCCAGGCGATAAAGGCAGCGACAGAACCCGCAATGAGACCGCCGACGAACTGGCCGAACAGGATGCGCATCAAGCCGCCGAATACAACCGTGAAGATGAAGGCAATCCCCAGCCAATCGTCGAGATTGCCGCTTGTTTTACCGCCGGAACGCGGCTTTTTCGCCTCGGGCAACGGCTCACCTTCGATCACCTTGATGATGCTTTCGACCCCGGCGCGGATGCCGCCGTTGAAATCCCCCGCCTTGAAATAGGGCAGGATGATTTCGCTGATAATGCGCTTGGCCACCGCATCCGGGATGGCTCCCTCCAGGCCGTAGCCCACCTCGATACGCAAGGCGCGGTCGTCCCTGGCGATGAGCAGCAGTACACCATCGTCCACCCCCTTGCGGCCGAGCTTCCAGGACTCGGCCACACGGATCGCATATTGTTCGATGGTTTCGGGTTGAGTCGTGGGAACGATCAGAACAGCGATCTGGCTGCCCTTTTTTTCCTCGAAGGATTTCAGGCTTTGTTCCAGCCCCGCCTGCTGGCCAGGCTGGAGGGTTGCGCTCAGGTCGGTGACGCGCGCCTTGAGGGGAGGCACCGCCACCTCCGCCCAGACAGCGCCGGCCAGCGCAAACCACAGGACGCATAGCGCCAGGAGCCAGGCAGCGCCGCTGTGTAACCGGGAATTCATCCAGCCGTCACTTGGCGGGAGCGCCGAAATCTACCCTGGGCGCGGTTGAAATCTCCTTCTCGTTTTCCACGCTGAAGTTAGGCTTGGTCTTGAAGCCGAACATCATCGCCGTCAGGTTGCTGGGGAAGGAACGAACCGTCACGTTGTATTCCTGCACTGCCTTGATGTAGCGGTTGCGAGCCACGGTGATGCGGTTTTCCGTGCCCTCGAGCTGCGCCTGCAAGTCGCGGAACACGCCATCTGCCTTAAGCTGCGGATATCTTTCCGAGACCGCCAGCAGGCGGGACAAGGCACTGGACATTTGAGCCTGTGCCTGCTGGAATCTGGCGAAAGCCTGCTCGTCGTTGATCAGTGCCGGCGTTGCCTGAATCGAGCCCACCCTGGCGCGCGCCTCGGTCACCTGGGTCAGCACGTCTTTCTCGTGCGCGGCATAGCCCTTGACCACGTTCACCAGGTTGGGCACCAGGTCGGCGCGGCGCTGGTACTGATTGAGCACTTCGGACCAGCCCGCCTTGATCTGCTCGTCGGTGGATTGCAGCGTGTTGTAGCCGCAACCGCTCAAGGGCAGCGACAGCAGCAAAACAATAGATAACAGCCAGTTACGCATAACGACCTCCTGAGCAAACAGCGATGTGGGCTTCTCCGTCGTCATTCCCGCGCAAGCGGGAATCTTTCCTGGTCGATAGAGACAGCTTGATTTATATGGTAGCTGAATTTTCGGAACACAAGTCCTGCATGGTCTGTTTCGCCAGGCACAAATCTTCCCATGCCTTGGCCTTGTCCGGCAGGGTACGCAGCAGATAAGCGGGGTGGTAGGTCACAATCAGCGGGATGCCCTGGTAGGCATGCACGCTGCCGCGCAGACTGGCGATCGTGGCATCCTGGCCGAGCAGGGTCTGGGCGGCGAATTTTCCCAGGCTCACGATCAGCTTCGGCCCGATCAGCTCGACCTGGCGCCTGAGATAGGGCTCGCACTTCGCCACCTCCTCCGGCAGCGGGTTGCGGTTGCCGGGCGGACGGCATTTCAGCACATTGGCGATATACACATTTTCGCCGCGCTTCAGGCCGATGCTTTTCAGCATGTTGTCGAGCAGCTTGCCGGCC
>JAJYUW010000137.1 GCA_021792335.1 Pseudomonadota bacterium
GGTCGTGACGGTCGTGACGGTTAATACGGCCCGGCTTTGTGCGTTGCTCGGTATCGGCATCACCCGGAAATCCATTCCGCCCGCGCACAGGGCTCGACACGACCGCCACCACCGTCACAACCGTCACGCGCTTTTGTGCGCGCCACCTATCCTCCTGTTTTTACGGTCATTTACGAAGCCTTCCGCGGCGCGCAAGGGATTGAGCAACCAGATGGCACCGTCACAACCGGCATAGCTTTCGTGTCGACCCCGCTTGCCGTTTTGCGTGGTCCTTAATGTGCCGCTCTATGTCCGTCCCTGCGCTTTTTAGAGGACCACAAACGCCGGATACAAGACGCCATCTTCTGCCCACGTGTTCTTGTGAGCGGTCATGACTCGCCCTTGAGGGCCGCTTCGATACTTCGTGTCTTCCGAATGCGCGCGAGGGTACGGTCGGTGAATTTTTTGGCGGGCCTATAGGGGGGGTGACGGCCTTTGCGCCATGGCCCGGTCCCTGGGCGTCGAAATCCTGAGGGGGCCCATTACAGGGGGCCGGGCCTTTTGCAAGGACCGGGAGACTGTCAGGCACGAAATGCGCCCTACAGACCGTAACACCTTAGACAAGGAGAAACCCTCATGCAAGAAGAAGTATCCACATTGCCGGCGACGCGTCATCAGCTGCTTGCGGCCATGATTGACCGCTGGCTGGCCTTTTACGCATGGCTCCACGCCGAAAAGGGATTCGAAGCCGACCCGGAGCCGGGCGAGCCGCAGTACTGTCCTGTGCATGGCGGCGAGTCGGGCCGGGCGTTTCGCTTTTACCCGGACATGCCGGCTACAGGCGGCGGTATTTGCAACAGCTGTGCGGGACTGCGCGCACACAACGGTATTGACCTCGTGGCCGGCTGGCTTGCGGCTACGGAGGAAATGGACAAAAAGGAGGCCTTGGTGCAGACACTCGCCCTCATCCAGGAATGGCTGGATGAACAGGGCATCGAAATGCCACCGGAGCCCACGGCGCACGCGGTGGCGCGCTGGGTTGGTGCCTGCGAGAGCGGCATCGCCATCAACTATCTTCAACATCGCGGGCTCAACGCCTATACATCGAAGACCTTGCCGATGAGTGTGCGGGGGACAAGGAACCTCGAATTGAATCAGCGGATACCGGTGATGCTGGCCCTTATCCGTCTGTCCGATGGCAGCCCCGTCACTTGTCAAGTGACCTACCTCGAAGCGACCAAGGGCGGGGCGTACCAGAAGGCCGCGCATCATCACCCGGCCAGGCGGACCCTGACAACCGCCGGGATGCGCTCGCTCGCGGGTTCCTATGTGGAACTCGGTGACGACGCGGGCGACGTTCTTTTGCTCGGCGAAGGTGTGGAGACCGTGCTCGCGGGTCGCCAGCTCTACCAGGCGTGTCACCCGGGTGAAAAGTTCTGGGCACGGGCAACGCTTGGCAAGGGAAACTTCGCCAAGCAATCGGTTCCCGCGGGTGTACGCCGCATCGTTTTGCTCGCCGATGTTGATGCCATCCCGGCTCTGCGCGATGTCGCCGTACAATTGGCGCAAGTCCATGGCATCCCCTGCACGGTGGTCGAGCCGCCTGCAGAGACGGGCGCCAAGGCCGACTGGCTTGATGTGTTGCGTGAACAGGGCGCAGCGCAGGCGCGCGAGGCATTCCGTCAATCAGAGGTGGCGGCACAGGTCTCGGGCGCCCCATCCCCCACGCCGGCGGCGCGCAACGAAACACCGGCGCCCACGGCGGAAACCCCGGTCATCGACCTTGCGTACACGCAGGACCGCGAGATATTCCAGTGCTTTGAGACAATGGTGCGCGCGATGCCTCCCGCCGACTGGTACTGCACACCGGATGGGGAGTTGACGCGCGTTCGCCGTGCGGCGCTTGAGAATTTGCCGCGGGATGCGCTCGGTGCCTGGGTGGCGCAGCGCATAACCTGGATTCAGGGTGGCGCCCACCACGCTCGCGCCGCACGGACGCCCCTTAACACCGTGCGGTTGTGGGGGAAGACGCCGGAAGCCGAGCGACTCTTCAAGGACGTACTACCGCCGATATGGGGCGTGTTGGGCCGTCCGACGCTGCGCGGGGTGTACCCGGGTAGCCCGTGGCCTGCGGTACTGCAGACGGCGCCCGGCTACGACCCGCAGTCAAAGCTCTATCTTTCGGTTGATGCAAAGGAGGCCGCACTGGTCGCGGAGGTGTCGCACTATATAGCCCAAAAAGAGGCCGAGTATGCGTCAACGGGGAAAAAGACGTTTTCGAGCTTAACCGAGTACCTGCGATTCCTGGCAATGGGTCTCTGGCAGCATGTGGCCTCGGAAATCTTCCGGGATTTTCACTTTGCGACCGACGCCGATGCCATGGCCGCCCGGGCCATGCTCATCGCGCCCCTTGTGGCTCCGCTCGTGCCGGCTACGCCGCTTTTTTGCGCGAAGGCGCCGCAGAAGGGTTCCGGTAAGACGACGCTTGCCCGGGCCATCGCAAATGTGTGGGGTGGGGCATTCGATTTAGGCGGCAAGATAGAAAATGATGGGGAGCTCGAAAAAGGTCTTGCCAGCGCGTTCCTGGCAGGGCATCCCCTGGTGCTTCTCGACAACGTCTCGCATCGGGTCGACAGTCCGTTCCTTGCGAGGCTCCTTACGTCGCCGCGGACGACGCGCGTGCGCAAGCTCGGCGGCAACACGACCCTCACTCCGCCGCAGGGGCTCGTCCTCTTCATGACGGCCAATGCCGCGGAGCTGCAGGAGGAGCTCGCACGGCGCACACTCGCCATCGAACTTGAGGCCGCAGACCCCATGCCCTCGGCGCGCCCGCAGTACCGGCACGTCGACCTCGGGGGTTGGACGGAGAGCAATGCGCGTTCGTTGCGGGGTTGTCTTTATGCCATTGCGGCGACTTGGGTGCGGGCCGGTTGCCCCGCCTTTCCCATGGCTACTCGCCTGCCGCGGACCGCGAGTTTTCCTTCATTCGCGCTCTGGTCTGACGTGACGCTGTCCCTGCTGGCATGGTGCAACGCCGGGTGGCCCACGCCGCAGATACTGACGGAGTTTCTGGCAAACCGGGTGCCGCTGCTGCAGGAGGGGGATATCGAGACTCAGGAAATCGAAGATTTCTTGCGCTTCTGGCGGGACTCGCGCTTTCAGTCGCTTCAGGGCTGGGCGACCGTCGGAGAACTCACCGATGCGGTCTTCGGGTCCCAGGATATCCTCTCCTACGTCCAGGCGGGCCAGACCATGGCGGCGCGGATTAAGCGCATGACGGTCACTCTGCGCCGCCTGCGCGGCCGACGCATGCCTCTCGGCGACACCGTGTATACGGTGGAGCAGGAGGACAAGGCTATGCGGCCCAACAAAAACCAGCAGCGCGCCCGCTGGCGGCTTGTTCCGGCGCCCGCCCGCCGCAAAACCACGGCGGTGTGGGATGTCGACCCGGCCAAGATAGGGGAGCGTCCCTTTCAGGGGCAGGGTGCGGTGGACCCGGGAGCTGCGCGACGGGTCTGCGAGGAGCGCGGCGCGGCGTTGCCCTTCTACATTGATGATGCCGCACCAGCCGTGCCCAAGGGGTCGGCGCCGGAGGCCGGCGCGGCCGCAGACGACAACGGTTCTTCCGAATCTGCCGACGCAAGTGTGCAAGGCGACCAGTGCGGAATCGGCCCTTGCCCGACGGAGGTGAACGGCCCCCAGAAATAAAAAGGACAGGGCTTGCGAAGTCCAGACAAGACAAGTCGTAACCCCCCCCGGGGGGCCGGGTGGCCTCGGGGGGGTCACAATACGTCTTGAAGGAAGGTAAATCAGGACAGTCTCGCCGTCTCGTGTATCGTGGGACAAGGGGCGGTACGTGGATTTCCTTGGCGCTGCGTCACATCAGGCGCGACGAGGGTTGTCTGGAGCGAGCATGACCGCATGGGGGTAGGCACCGGCACGAGACTTGGCGGAAGCCCATCATCGGTTTCCACCCCGGTTGCCCGTATCGCGGTGAGGCAGAGCCGCAACGCCCGCATGTACCGCACGAGTTCATTACTTTACCGTCCCGCCCGCCGCCGGTCTGAATCCGCGACATCGTATCCTTACTTTAAGCAAGAACCGCTTCTTGAACCGACAAGCAAAGGCGCACCGCACGTTACGGTGAGCGCCATGGGCGCAGAATATTTCGGCAAAAGCGTAAGCGTTGGCGCAAGTCGCGCGCCCTGTAAATGCGACACGGCTCACGCGGGTCGCTGTCGAATGCAACACCCCGAAAGGCCGCCGATGCCTTCTGCCTGCCGCTTTGACCGGGGCATCGGACGCGCAGGAGACAGGACCCGAAGGAAGCGAGGAGATGCGGCCGGGCGGGCGCCGACGGGTGGACTACCAAGGCGCCGGGGCATGGCCCGGAGGGGCGTCAATTGGGGGCGTGGCATGAGGTCTCGGCGCGTATCCTGGCGCCTTGGCGAGCGGCGGCCCCGCCTTCTGCCGGGAGACTCTGCGCGGGCGGGGGCCGCCGGCATGGAGAGGGGGCAGGCCGGGCCTGCGGTAGGGGAATACGAGGTAGGGATACGGGCCGAAAGTGGCGTGAAGTCTCATCACAAACCGCACCCTGTCTGCACTACTAATCAGAATCAGGGGTTACCCGCGCCTTGTCTGGTGTTGTGCGCGATGCCTCGAGGGCGCGAAGGTCTCGCGAATCCGCGGATGCAGGTTCCTATGCGCTCACCCCCACTCCTATCCCGCAAAACATAACCCGCCGGCGCGCTTTTTGGTGCGCAAAGGGCGTGTCGGCCGGCGACCTTCTCGATTCCTGTCCGGCCGGGCTCTTCTGGTATCGAACGCGGGTATCCAATGGGGCGAATTTTTGAGCGGGCCTATAAGGGGCGTGACCACAACGAAAGGGAGGATGCAGTTTCGTGGCAAGAAGGCGCCGCGCCCAGGGATTGTGCGGACCAGGGAGTGGTAACGAAAGTTACAGGGATGTCTTTCCGGGCGCGCTTTAGAAAAGGGCGCGACCGTTCCGGTCGGCCCACACGCAACCCGATACGCCACCCGCAAGGGTGGCGAAGGAGTCTCAATGATAACCTTGCAATTTCGTGTCAAAAAAGACGGTATCAATGTGCGGCCCCGCGGATGGAGCGGCGATACCGCAAGCGTGGTCGAAAAGGGCCTGCGGTCGGAGCTCTCGGTCTTTCCGCGCCGCGGACGGGTCTACCAGCTGTCGCTCGATGAGGCCAAATCCTTCATCTTGGGGCTCGTCGTCTTCGCGGCGGCCTGCCCGGAGGCGTTGCAGCTCAACGGTGTGGGCCAGGTCATGGCCTTCGATGGGGGTTTCTCCTTGCCGCGCGTACCGGACAAGTCGCCGGTCTCCATTGATTTGTGGGTGGAAGGCGAGGCCCTGTGTGCGCAGGTTGTGGAGGGCCTGTGGTTTGACAAGGACCTTGTGGCGGGTGCGCCAGAAGGCAGTACCGCAGACGAAGACGGCATCTGGCGGGTGCCGTTGGGACACCAGGCCTACCAAACGATGGTCTTTTTCGGACTCATCCGCGCCTGCTACCCAAACACGTTTCAGCTTCGGGGTATGCGGGGCGTGCTGTCGGATTGGCGGGCGCGCCGCCTGGCCATGCAGTAAAGAAGGCGTGTGTAGTTAGATATTATCTTTTTTGCGAAGGGCCTGCGGGCCCTTCGTTTCTTTTATCTGCGGCCTGTCGGGTAAGTCCCATGCGATTGATGCCGGCGTCGCGTCAGCACCAGACTTATGTGCCGGGAGCTATCGGTGCCCACGGATTGGTTTGCCATGCATCAGGGCGTGACCGATAAGTCAGAGCGAGCAGGGCCCGGTCCCCCGGCGGCAAAGCATGATAGGCCCATGACCTATTGCGGGCGGAAACGATGTTGTACTTCAAGGTTTGCGTGTAGCGTTGTGGCTCACTTTGTTCGGCGCGGCGTACTCGC
>JAJYUW010000016.1 GCA_021792335.1 Pseudomonadota bacterium
CCTGATGGTCTACCTGGTGCCGCAGCTTGTCGGCTTCATCAAGAACATGGGCCAGGAACTCCCCTTCCACACCAAGGCGCTGATCTTCGTCTCCGGAATTTTCGTCAATTACTGGTACGTGATTCTCGCCATTCCGCCGCTGATCTGGATGGGCGCCACCTTTCTCATCAGGACGAACCCCCGCGCCCGCTACAAGGCTGACGAGTACAAGCTGCACGTCTGGATGATCGGCCCTATCCTGCATAAAATCATCCTTGCCCGGTTCGCCACCTTTTTTGCGCTGATGTACGCCTCGGGCATCACTATTCTCGACTGCATTCGGCTGTCGGAAGAAATCGTGGGCAATGAGGTCATCGCGAATGCCCTGAAACGTGCCGGCCATCTCATTGCGGAAGGACAAAGCGTCACCGCCAGTTTTCAGGGTGTCGGCATGTTTCCGCCCCTGGTGGTGCGCATGCTCAAGGTCGGGGAGGCTACCGGGTCGCTGGATACGGCGCTACGCAACGTGAGTTATTTTTACAACCGCGAGGTCAAGGAACTGATCGAAAAGGTGCAAGCCATGATCGAACCCGTCATGACCGTCGTTCTGGGGATCATTCTGGGCTGGATCATGCTGTCCGTGCTCGGCCCGATTTACGATACCATCAGCAAAATAAAGACCTGACCGAAGGCGCAAAGTGTTACGCAAGCATTTGCTTCTCATCACCAACGACCAGCTCACCGCCTACCTGTGGGAGCGGGGCGGCCTTGCGGCCGGGAGCTCTACCTTCAGCAACGATGAGGCTGGCCACGAGGCGTTTTCCCGCCATCTCGCGGGCATGCGGAACACCCCGGTCTATTTGTTGGCCGATCTGATCGAAGAAGATTTCCAGCGCGAAAACCTGCCCCACGTAATGGGAAGACCAAGGAAAAAGCTGATCCAAAGACGGCTCGGTCAGATCTACCGCGACACCCCTTATCGCCAGGCCACGCCGCAGGGCCGTGAGGAATACGGGCGCAAGGACGACCGCATGCTGTTCAGCGCCCTGACCAACGCCGACCTGCTGAAACCATGGGTAGACACGATACTGAAACAGAAGGCGCCGCTGGCCGGCATCTACTCGCCGGCGCTGCTGAGCCCCGTCCTGGTCAAGAAACTTGGCCTGGTCAGCGATCACCTGCTGCTGGTTACCCATCAATCGGGCGGCCTGCGCCAAAGCTATTTCCAGGGCGCGTTCCTCAAGTTCAGCCGCCTCATTCCCCTGATTGGCCATGGTCCGGTTGCCGTTGCCCTAAAGGACTCCGACTTTCTACGCGCTGAAGCGCGTGAAAGATCGTATGCCGAAATCGTGGCGCAGGAAACGGCCAAGACTCTGCCGTTCCTCAACGGCGCCCGCCTGCTGCCTCGCGGTGAAACGCTCAACGTTGCCATTCTGTCCCACGGGGAAGAATTGCACCAATTGCAGACGGTTTGTCAGGGCACGCCAGCCATGTCGCCCAGCTTCGTCGACCTGGAAAAAGCCCGCCTGTTCGGCAAAAAACACCCCACCCATACATTCTGCGACCCTCTCTTCCTGTCCCTGCTGGGCCGCAGTGCGCCCGCCAGTCATTATGCGCTGCCCGAACAGACCCGCTATTTCAGGCTGTGGCGGTCGCGGATCGCACTGTATGTCCTGAGTGCCGGCGTTGTGACAGGCGCGCTGCTGCTGGCGGGATCGAACGGTCTTGAGGCTATGCAGAATTACCTAGAGTACCGGCAGATAGCGGTGGAAGCCCAAGCCATGCAGGCGAAGCACCAGATTTTCATCCGCAGCATGCAACCTACGGCGGCCAGCCCACAAAATATGAAGGCGGCGGTGGAGATCGAACAAATGATCTCGCGCAACGCCCCTACACTCGCGCCTCTGCTCGGCATCGTCAGTCAGGCGCTGGATGCGCTGCCGCAAATCCGGATTAACCAATTGCAGTGGCAGGCAACTGAAAAATCGGAAGCCGCAACCGGCCCGGCAGACGCAGGTCAAACGCAAACTGCGGTCAGCCCTGCCCCACGCGTTGCAGCTGGCGAGACAGAGCTTGCACCGCCAGCCATATTGATCGGCATTCCCCAGAAACCTTACCAAGTCCTTCTGCTCGAAGGGGAGGTCGTCTCGTTTCGGCAAGATTTCCGGACCGCGCTGGAGAATGTCCGCCAGCTCGCCGCAGAACTCGGCAAGAATCCTCAGGTGCAGGTACAGATCACCCGTTCGCCGCTCGACATCCGGCCCGCAGTCAAGCTGGAAGGGCTGGCGGGAAACGAGAACGCCGACGCCAAAGCACTGTTCAGCCTCAAGCTGACATGGGCGCCGGGAACCTGACCATGGCCCAGAGCAACCTCCATCTCAAGCAGGAACCAGTGGCGCAGCGGTCATTCATGAAAGACGACTTTCCGCTCATCCGCAAGGCGCTCATCATACTTGCCGCAAGCAGTCTCTTCGGTGCCACCCTGATCAGCACCAGCCATACCTTCCTGAGTCAGTCGCGGGTTGCAATGGGCCAGGCACAGGCGCAGCGCAACGACATACGCAATAAACTTCGCCAGGCCGAAACCGACAAGCAGGAAGTCCAGGACTACCAGCCCAGGTACCTGCGGTTACGCGAAAGCGGATTCGTCGGGGAGGAAAGACGTCTGGACTGGATGGAACATATCAAGCGCATCCGGGAAAGCCGGAAACTCTTGCCGATCACATACGAAATTTCTGCCCAGCAGGTTTTTCAGGTCGGCCCAGAGTTTTCGATCGGCGATCTGGCGCTGCGCGGGAGCAAAATGAAACTCAAGATGGACCTCCTGCATGAGGGGGATCTGCTCAACTTCCTGGATGATTTGAAGCACGAAGGGTTTTATACTATCCAGGAATGCAAGGCCAGGCGAGTCGACGCAGAGCCTGAAAGTGCGCATTTGCCGCTAGCCGCAGAGTGCGTCATCTATTGGCTGACTCTCGGCGAACGAGCAGGCGGCCCGGAACAAACACTTCAATAAAGGCGGACAAACATGGCACGCCTGATATTTCTGCTGATGATCGCTTTCCTGCCCGGGCATGGCGTCAGTGCCGGCGCGAAGCCCCCGCACCCGCAAGGAGTGTCCCCGCCGGGTTCCCGCCACTTCGCGGCGACCGCGGCGAGACAAGGGGACTCTGATCCGCTACGGGCTGAAGCCCAGACGGAGCCACATAAGATCGGCAGATTGTTTTTCAGTCCCGGGGAGCGAGCCATGCTCGACCGGATGCGACAAAAAAGCATCGGAAGCACTGTCGGTGCGACTGAACAAATCACCCTGAATGGTATCGTCCGGCGCAGCAGCGGGAAAACCACCGCCTGGATCAACCAGTTGCCGCAGGACGAGAACGAAACATCACGGGGCGTGGCGGTACAGGGACAGGCCGCCAAAGCATCCGCCCTCCTGCTGCTACCTTCCGGCAAACAGGTTCGCCTGAAGCCGGGGCAAACCTTCGACACCGCCAAGGGCCGGATCCGCGAAGGCTATGAAAATAGCACGGCCCCCGCGCCTCAAGGGGCTGCAAGATAAAGGCCAGCCATGCAGACACGCCCCATCCTACGCCGCGAACACGGTGCCGCCCTGCTCATCATGCTCACCATTATCGTGATCGGCGCGGCATTCCTCCTGGTCAGCTCGCTCAACAAGGCGAATCATCAGATCGAACGGGGCAAGATTACCGCGGCGGCACTGGCACAGGCGAAGGACGCGTTGATTGGTTATGCGGTGGCCAATACAGCGACGCCGGGCGGCCTTCCGTTCCCAGATCGCAACAACGATGGCAACTATGACGGTAGCGGGGATTGCGTCACCAGTGGTTTCGATTCGGCACTGCACCTGTTAGGCAAGTGGCCCAGCTATCAGGAGCAGGGTTGCGGTGCGCCGGTGTCAGCATTCGGCATGCCGTTGACCGATAGCCATGGCGAGACCTTGTGGTACGCGGTATCGGGCAACTTGGTAAAGTCAGCCTTGGGGGGCGGCAACTACCTTGTAATTAATTCCAGTATTACAACCGGTTGGTTTACGGTGGTTAATGATCAAGGAGCGGTGTTGACCAACCGCGCGGCGGCGGTGATTCTGGCGCCGGGCGGTGTGTTACTGTCGCAGACCCGTCTTGGTGCCGCACCCACTGCCAATCAATTCCTTGAAGCAGCAACCATCGGCACCAGCACCTACACCAATTATGCCATTGAGGCTGGGGATGCCGGCTTCGTTTCCCGTAACGCGGATGACACCTTCAATGACCGCTTGCTTTACATTACAGCCGACGAGCTGATGACATCTGTAAGCAAAAGAGTGGCTCAGGAACTGAAAAATCGCCTCGACGCTTACGGTGTCGCTTATCCTCCTGCCGGCGACTCTTCCGGGGAATGCCAAGCGGCACTGACTTCTGGGACTATACCGCTGGCCGATGCCGATTTGGACTGCGGTGGCGTGCTCACCGGCTTGCCTGCCTGGTTCCAACCCAACTGGTTTCCGGTAACGACCTATACGCGGGTGAGCGCGAACCAGGCCACGCTGAGATTTAACGGCTGTGGCATCACCTACACCCTGAATCTGGGCGCGCCCACGACCCAAAGCCAACCCGGATGCTGATCTATCCATGAAACATACCCACACTTTATTTGTTGCCTGCAAATGCCCTGGGGTGGATAAAGCCAGCCAGCGCAATAACCAACGGGTATTGTGCCGTATGTTTCGTTGAAATACGGTGCAATGCGCTACGCTTATTGCACCCTACATGAACAACGAGAACTGCCGCATCAAGGAAAAACCTCACCAGGAGGGCAACATGAAAACAAATCGAGCTGGTTTTACCCTGGTCGAAATGGCCATCGTGCTGGTCATCGTCGGGCTGCTGCTGGGCGGGCTGCTGATGCCACTTTCCATGCAGGTTGAACAACGGCGAATCAGCGAAACCCAGGCGGCGCTGGATGAAATCAAGGAAGCGCTCGTCGGCTTCGCCATTGCCAACGGTCGCTTGCCTTGCCCCGCTCCGGCAGCAACGCCGATCGGCGTTGCCGGAGCGGGGCTCGAACCTACTCCAGTCGTTGCCGTAGGCTGTGCCAGTGCCGCCGGAGTACTGCCGTGGGCAACACTGGGAGTCAATGAAACCGATGCCTGGGGAAACCGTTACACTTACAGGGTGACAACGGAATTTACTCGAATTGTGCCACAATCCACCTTTAACGGTGGTGCCGGTTGCCCACCACTAACGCTAAATGCTGCCTTCGCACTTTGCTCGCAAGGAAACATGGCCATGCTCAATACGGGGGGCGGAAGCATCCTGTCCAGCAATGTTCCCGTCGTGGTGATTTCCCACGGCAAAAACGGCAATGGAGCCTATAACACCCAAGGAACCCAATTGCCACTCGGCACCGATGTGGATGAGCAGGACAACCAGCTGACAACCGGCGGAACAGCTACAGCCAACACCAACTTCGTCAGCAAGACACCCACCGCAACCTTCGACGACCTTGTTGTCTGGCTTTCGCCCAATATTCTGTTTAACCGCATGGTTTCCGCCCAGAGGCTACCCTGACATGGCCAATGAGCGCTCTTCAATAAAACGCTGCGCCAAATCGGAACCATCTCTTTCTACACCCTGTTCAACCGTCTGATGTGGTTGTTGGCACGGGTTGTTCTGACCGCCGGCCCGCATGAAATCAGGCTCCTGAGCGAAATATTTGAGAAATTGGAAGCCAGGAAAAAAGCAATCAGCCCGGTATGGCGCATTAAAATGACTTGAAGCCGGAAGAAAAGCGGATTAGCATGTTTCCTTAATAAGGATTTACCCTAAATTTACGAAACAACTTATCGATATCAAAGAAGAAAACGTTTTTATTAGGTGTGGCGAAATTAGCGCTCCACAACATAAAGAGGTCGAAATGAAAAAATATCAATCCGGTTTTACCCTGGTGGAAATCGCCATCGTGCTGGTCATCATCGGCCTGTTGCTGGGCGGCGTACTGAAGGGGCAGGAGATGATCGAGAACGCCAAGATCAAGAACGGGATCAATGACATGAACGGTGTAACGGCAGCCTACAATTCTTACATTGATCGCTTCCGCAGATTGCCGGGCGACGACGGGCCGGTCGCTACGCTGCGAGCCCGCGGCGGCGCCTGGTCGAACATCACCGTCGGCGGCAACAACAATGGCGTGATTGCGATCACCCAAGCCAATACTTTCACTGCCGGCGGTGAGGCCGTCGCTTTCTGGCAAGCCCTCAAGGCGGCAGGCTTTATTTCCGGCAACCCGGCTGAAGCAGGGGTGACCTCCCTGCCGCGCAACGCATTCAACGGACTAACCGGGGTGGGCACGGGAGTTACCCCGACGACCGGCGTGGCTGTGCTCTCTGTATGTCTGTCACAGGTGCCGGGCAAGGCGGCGCGTGCTATTGACACCCAGTTTGACGATGGCATCCCGGACCGTGGCAATGTCCTGGCTACATTAGGCGCCGCTGGCGCCAATACCGCTCCAGGCGCAGCCGCTACACCCGCCTATAGCGACGACAACCTGTACACCATCTGCAAGGCGATGTAACTCAAGGGAAGACCCAAAGATCAGCCTGCCTTTGGCGGGCTTTTTTATTTGTCGCACCAAGCATAGGGCACAATGCGCTTCGCTTATTGCTGCTCTATGCCTTACACGGGTTGAACTGTGCTGGCAGCCTATCCCTGTAAAAGTTTGATCTCCGCCGCCGCCAAGTTTTCCGGCACGCCCAGCAGTACCACCACATCGCCCGCCAGCAAGACGGTCTCCGGTTGCGGTTCCAGGGCACGGATGTTGCGCCGCCGCACCGCAGTCACCTGTACCAGCATGCTGTCGAAATCCAGCTCCGCCAAGGTCTTGCCTACAGCCGCCGCGCCCTCACCCAGGGCGACGGTCGAGAGGCGCGGCTGCACTTTCTCGCTCATTTCGTAGTCCTGGTCGGTTACGCCGTGGAAGAAGCCGCGCAGCAGGCTGTAGCGCGCTTCCCGTACCTGGCGCACGCGCCGGACCACGCGCGCCAGCGGCACGCCAAGCAGCATCAGGGTGTGGGAGGCGAGCATCAGGCTGCCCTCCAGTACTTCCGGCACCACTTCCGTCGCGCCCGCGTCGCGCAGTTTCTCCAGCTCGGAGTCGTCCAGGGTGCGCACGATTACCGGCAGATCGGGGCGCATTTCATGGGCATGCTGCAGCACTCGCAGCGACGATTTGACGTCGGCATAGGTCACAATCAGCGCCTTGGCACGGTTCAGGCCGGCTGCCATCAATACTTCGCGCCGGCTCGCATCGCCGAATACGACGCTCTCTCCCGCCACTGCCGCCGCCCTGACGCGAAGCGCGTCATGGTCAAGCGCAATGAATGAAATGTTTTCCTGTTCCAGAAAGCGCGCCAGATTCTGGCCGCTGCGGCCATAACCGCAAACGATGACATGCTGGTCGCTGGCCGAGCTTTTCACCGCGACCTCATGCAGTTCGCGGGCGCGGTTGACCCATTCGCCGCCGCACACCTTCTGCACGATGGCTTCACTGTGTTGGATAAGGAACGGCGCGGCCAACATCGAAAGCAGCATCGCCGAGAGGCATACCTGCATGACGGGCCCGGCCAGCAGATGCACGCCGCCGGCCAGGGTCAGCAGAACAAAGCCGAATTCCCCGCCCTGTGCCAGCGCCAGCCCGGTGCGGATGGAAACCGAAAGCGCACTGCCGGAAAAGCGGCTCAGGATGCCGATCAGCACCGCCTTTCCAACCACCAGCAGGAACAGCAGCGCCATCACCCAGACGAAATTGTCCGCCACCGCGGAGAGGTCGAGCTGCATGCCGATGGTGACAAAAAACAGGCCGAGCAGTACGTCGCGGAAAGGCTGGATATCGGCCTCCACCTGGTAGCGGTATTCGGTCTCGGAGATCAGGATGCCGGCAAGAAATGCGCCCAGCGCCATCGACAGGCCGGCAAGCTCGGTCAGATAGGCGAGGCCGAGGGTCACCAGCAGCACGTTGAGCATGAACAGCTCGGATGTTTTGTGCCCAGCGACGAGATGAAACCAAGGGCGCAGGAGGCGCTGACCGAAAACCAGCAGCACCGCCAGCAGCACCGCCGCCTTGAGGAAGGCTTCCGCCATCGTCCAGCCCAGGTTCTGGTCGCCGGCGGCCAGGGCGGGAATCAGCACCAGCAGAGGCACCACCGCCAGGTCCTGAAACAACAGCACGCCGACGATTTCGCGGCCGTGGCGGGAATGCAGCTCCACCTTCTCGGCCAGCAGCTTGCTGACGATGGCGGTCGAGGACATCGCCAGAATGCCGCCCAGCGCAACGCCCGCCTGCCAGCTCAAACCCATGAACATGCACGCCGCCAGTACCAGCGCCAGGGTCAGCAGCACCTGTGCGCCGCCCAGTCCGAACACGATTCCCTGCATGGCCTTCAGTTGCGGCAGGCTGAATTCGAGGCCGATGCTGAACATCAGGAATACCACCCCGAATTCGGCCAGGTAGCTGGTTTCGCTGCTCTCCGGCAACCACCCCAGGGCATGGGGGCCGATCACAATGCCAACCAGCAGGTATGCAAGCAGGGGCGGCAGGCGCAGCGAGCGAAACAAGGCCACCACCAGCACGCCGGCGGCAAGCAGAATCAGGACAAGTTGCAGGGTGTTCTGCATACAGAATCAGGCAATGGGCGATAGGCAACAGGCTGTATGGTTTAGTATACTGCGCAGATGAACGCAACCGAACCGATATCCGAACGAAATGCCCTTGATCTGGCGCGCGAAGTGCTCGCCATCGAAGCCAGGGCCGTCGAGGCGCTGATTGCAAGGCTGGACGACAAATTCACCGGCGCCCTTGAATTGATTCTACACTGCACGGGAAGAGTTGTGGTTAGCGGCATGGGAAAATCCGGCCACATCGCCCGCAAGATCGCTTCCACCATGGCCAGCACCGGCACCCCGGCCTTCTTTGTCCATCCCGGCGAAGCCAGCCACGGCGATCTCGGCATGATCGCGGCGCAGGACGTGCTGATCGCCCTGTCCAATTCCGGCGAAAGCCCTGAGCTGCTCACCATCGTGCCTATCATCAAGCGCAAGGGGGCAAAGCTTATTGCCATGACCGGCAACCCCGGCTCATCCCTGGCGCGCGAAGCGGACGTGCATCTCGATGCCAGCGTGGCGCAGGAAGCCTGCCCCCTCGGGCTGGCCCCGACTGCCAGCACCACCGCGGCGCTGGCGCTGGGCGATGCGCTGGCGATCGCGCTGCTCGATGCACGCGGCTTCGGGGCGGACGATTTCGCCCGCTCCCACCCCGGCGGCGCATTGGGGCGGCGCCTGCTGGTGCATGTCGGTGACCTGATGCACAGCGGCGAAGCGCTGCCCAAAGTGGCCGAATCGGCGCTGCTCACCGAGGCCCTGCTGGAAATGTCGCGCAAGGGGCTGGGCATGACGGCGGTGGTGGGTGAAGCCGACCGACTGCAGGGGCTGTTTACCGATGGCGATCTGCGCCGGGCCCTCGACAGGATTTCCGATATCCGCGCCGCACGCGTATCCGATGTCATGACGCGCAACCCGCGCACCATCGGCCCGGAAAAACTGGCGGCGGAAGCCGTGCAGATAATGGATCAGTACAAGATCAACGGCTTGCTGGTGGTCGATGCCGGCGGCCGGCTGGTCGGCGCGCTCAACATGCACGATCTGCTTCGGGCAGGGGTGGTTTAGAAACAGTGCCGAGTGCTGAGTGCCGAGTAAAACCTCCCCCACTCAGGACTCAGCACTCGGCACTCAGGACTGAAGACAATGGACGCTTACGAACGCGCAAAAAAAATCAGGCTCGCCATCTTTGACGTTGACGGCGTGATGACTGACGGCAGCCTGTACCTGGCCGACGACGGCCAGGAATACAAGGCATTCAACTCCCTCGACGGCCATGGCATGAAGATGCTGAAGCGCTCCGGCGTGGAGCTGGCGATCATTACCGGCCGGACCTCGCAACTGGTAGCGCTGCGTGCCATTAACCTGGGAGTGACTCACATTTACCAGGGTGCGGAAGACAAGTTGTCCGCCTTCCTCGAGCTGCTGGAAAAAACCGGCAACGACCCGGCAGAGTGCGCCTACATGGGCGACGATGTGGTGGATCTTCCGGTGATGCGCCGTTGCGGCCTGGCGCTTTGCGTGCCCGCCTCGCCCGCCTTGGTCAAGCAGCATGCCCATTATGTCACCCAGCGGTCAGGCGGCCATGGCGCCGTGCGTGAAATATGCGAATTGGTCATGCAGGCACAGGGAACTTTCGAAGCGCAAATGGCGCCATATCTGAAATGATTTTAATGATTTTTCGGACTTTCTCGCTCCAAGCGGGCTGATGCGCGACCGTTACGCAATCTGGTTTCAGGTCGGCTTGTTGTCGCTGCTGGCGATGCTGACGTTCTGGCTCGACCGTACAGTGCAACCGCCGCAGCCGAAAAACGACGGCAGCAACCGGCACGACCCCGACTACACGGTGGAAAACTTCACCGCCACCCGCATGGGCCTGGACGGCTTGCCGCGCCATACCCTGGTTGCTGTCAAGATGGTGCATTACCCTGACGACGATACCACCCACCTCGAAAAGCCGCATTTCACCCGCCTCGAAAAGGACCGCCCACCCCTGCACATTCAATCGGACAAGGGGCTGCTGTCCAGCGAGGGGGAGCACGCCTACTTCACCGGCAACGTACTGGTGACGCGTGAAGCCACCTGGGACAAAAGCGCCTTGACCCTCACTACCAGCTACCTGCACGTCATTCCCGACAAGGATCTGGCGCTGACCGACAAGCCGGTCAACATCCGCAACGCACATACCAATGTGAACGCCATTGGTTTAGAATTGGACAATAAAACCCACGTGATGAAACTGCTTTCGCGTGTCAAAGGAGAATATGAAAAACCCAAACGCTGAGGCTACACCGCTCCCTAGGAGCCTGTCGGACTTAAAGGAAATCGGCTGCAAATCCGCCTGGCCGGTCCATATTTCGCCGTTTTTTTGGCCAATAGAATGACTATTGACCTGCAAAACCGGCAAAATCTGTCCTCGCCCAGCCGAATTTTGCGAGCATCCGCTGCGCGGCTTGCCTGCTTGACCCGTTTCGCTTCGATTCTTCAAGTCCGACAGGCTCCTAGGCTTTGCCTCTGTGCGTTACTGCTCTTCATGGCCACGCCGTGGGCGCATGCGGAAAAGGCGGACCGCGACAAGCCGATTAACCTGGAGTCGGACACCGCCAATGTGGACGATGCCAGGAAAGTAAGCATATACGAAGGAAATGTGGTCCTGACCCAAGGCACGCTGAAAATCCGTGCCGACAAGCTGGTCGTCAAGGAAGACGCCGAAGGTTTCCAGCTCGGCACAGCCTATGGCAACCCGGCCAGCTTCCGGCAGAAGCGTGAAGGCTACGACGAATATATCGAAGGCTACGCCCTGCGTATCGAATACGACCAGAGAAAAGACCTGGTGCAGCTTTTCAACCAGGCACGCATGAAGCGGGACCAGGACGAAGCGCGCGGCGACTATATCTCCTATGACGGCAAGACCGAGTTTTTCAAGGTGCTCGGCGGCAAGGAAAGCGCCACACCCAGCCACCCGCGCGGCCGGGTGCACACGGTATTGCAGCCGAAGAAAAAGGACACTGCGCCTGCCAGCGCGCCTTTACCGCTTAAACCCGCCGCAAGCGTCGCCAATCCCAGGGAAGAATAAAGTCCTGAGTGTCGAGTCCTGAGTAGAATCTCAGGACTCGACACTCAGGACTCAGGACTATTTACATGAGCAAACTTGTTGTCCAGGGCCTGAAAAAGCGCTACAAATCGCGCCAGGTCGTAAAGGATGTTTCGCTGGAAGTGTCCAGCGGCGAAATTGTCGGACTGCTCGGCCCGAACGGCGCGGGCAAGACGACCAGCTTCTACATGATGGTGGGGCTGGTGCTGCTCGACGGCGGCAGCATTCTTCTCGACGGCGAGGAGTTGAGCCACCTGCCGATCCACCGCCGCTCCCGCTTGGGGCTCAGCTACCTGCCCCAGGAGGCCTCGGTGTTTCGTAAATTGACCGTGTCCGAAAACATCCGGGCGATTCTTGAACTTCAGGCCTACGATCCCGGTCAGATAGAGCAGCGCCTGGATGATCTGCTGCATGAACTGCACATCGCCCACTTGCGCAACAATCCGGCGCTTTCCCTGTCCGGCGGTGAGCGACGCCGCGTGGAAATCGCCCGCGCCCTGGCCACCCAGCCACGCTTCATCCTGCTCGACGAACCATTTGCCGGCGTGGATCCGATTGCCGTGCTCGATATCCAGAAAATCATTCGTTTTCTCACTGCGCAAGACATCGGCGTACTGATAACCGACCACAATGTGCGTGAAACCCTGGGAATTTGCGATCGGGCCTACATTATCAACGACGGCGAGGTGCTGGCCAGCGGAAAACCGGATGAAATCATTTATAATGAAAACGTAAGGAAAGTTTATCTGGGGGAACACTTCCGGATGTAATGGCAGGCCTGCACCGGCAGACTGCTTGGCACAATGCCCCGGCACTCCCATTTGGCAACACATGAAACATAGCCTACAACTTAAACTATCTCAGCATCTGACCTTGACGCCCCAGTTGCAGCAGTCCATCCGCCTGCTGCAGATGTCTACGCTCGATCTTGATCAGGAGCTGGATGCTTTTGCCCAGGAAAACCCGTTTCTCGAGCGGGTGGAAAACGGGGATAGCGACGAGAGCAATGGCAAGCCGGACGACGAGTTCACCCTGCAGCCTCCCTCCAGCAGCGCCCCGGCAGATGAGTCTGCCGCCGAGCCCGCCCCTCTGTCCGAAAGCGACTGGGAGCAAGACAGCCCATGGGCCGGCCTTAACGACGAGGAGGATGGCGACTATCGCACGGTCACCGCCGAGTCGGTGGACCTGCGCAGCCACCTCAATTCCCAGTTGGGGGTAACGCAGCTTTCCGAGCACGACAAGCGCATCGTCGCCTTGCTGATCGATGCCCTCGATGAAGACGGCTACCTCACCCAGAATCTGGACGAACTCGCCGCGATGCTGCCGCCCGAACTGGAGATCGAGCCGATAGAGTTGCACACTGCCTTGCACCATCTGCAAAATTTCGATCCGCCCGGCGTCGGCGCGCGCAATCTGAGCGAATGCCTGACGCTGCAATTAGCGGTTCTGCCCGCCGACACCCCTTACCTGGAGCAGGCGCGCATACTCGCGAAACAGCACCTCAACCTGCTTGCATCACGCGATTTCGCCAAGCTGAAAAGGCTGTTGCACTGCGACGATGAGGCGCTGCGCGCAATCCAGCACCTGATCACCCGGCTCAACCCGCGCCCCGGCGCCGCCTACGCCAATACGGACACGCGCTACATCCAGCATGACGTCGAGGTGAAAAAAGCCAAAGGACGCTGGGTGGCCAGCCTGAACACAGAAGTCATCCCGAAGCTGCGCATCAACCGCATTTACGCCGACATCCTGCGCCGCAACCGTGAAAGCGGCGGCCAGTATCTGTCGAGCCAGATGCAGGAGGCCAAGTGGATGATCAAGAACATCCAGCAACGCTTCGACACCATCCAGCGCGTTTCCCAAGCTATCGTCGACCGTCAGCGGCAGTTTTTCGAGCACGGCGAAGTGGCCATGCGGCCCTTGGTGCTGCGCGAGATCGCGGAAGCGGTCGGCCTGCATGAATCCACCATCTCGCGCGTCACCACGCAAAAATATATGCATACGCCGCAAGGCATTTTCGAGCTCAAATATTTTTTCGGCAGTTCCTGCGCCACGGAAACCGGCGGCGCCTGTTCCGCCACGGCCATCCGCGCCCTGATCAAGCAGCTGGTGGCGGCCGAAAACCAGCAAAAACCCCTTTCCGACAGCCAGATCGCGGAAATTCTGGTAAAACAGGGCATTGTTGTCGCCCGTCGTACTGTGGCAAAGTACCGTGAATCCATGCAAATTCCCGCGGTCAGTTTCCGTAAAACCCTTTAACATCGATCCGAAGGAGCCTCAAATGAACCTCAATGTCACTGGCCACCATCTTGAAGTCACGCCAGCCATCCGCGATTACGTCACCGACAAGCTCGGCAGGGTCACCCGCCACTTCGATCACGTCATCGACGTCAACGTCATTCTTTCCGTCGAAAAGCTGGCGCAGAAGGCCGAAGTGAACGTTCACGTCAGCGGCAAGGACATTTTCGTCAAATCAGAGGACGCCGACATGTACGCCGCCATTGACAGCCTGGTGGACAAGCTTGACCGCCAGATCCTCAAGCACAAGGAAATGAACAGCACGCCCCATCGCGGCGCCAGCGCCAAGCATCAGGCCATCGAATAAAGCCTTCTGTGCGGCGGCTGCCGTCAGGCGCCGCTGCCCCGGGCACAGGAAATGAGCCTCATTAGCAAAATATTGCCCCTTGGCAACGTTCTCTGCGACCTCGGCGCGGGCAGCAAACAAGAGCTGTTCGAAGCGCTGGGGCTGCTGTTTGAAAACAGGCAGCAGATACCGCGCAAAAAGGTCGTCGCCAGCCTGGCGACCCGCGAAAAGCTCGGCTCGACCGGGCTGGGCCAGGGCGTCGCCATTCCCCACGGGCGCATCAAGGGGCTGCGCGAAACAACTGGCGCCTTCGTCAAGCTGAAAGCGCCGATTCCCTTCGAAGCGCCGGACAGCCAGCCGGTCGGCCTGCTGTTCGTCCTGCTGGTACCCGCGCAGGCTACCGACATGCACCTGCAAATCCTCGGCGAACTGGCGCAGATGTTCAGCGATCGGAAGCTGCGCGAACATCTGCAGGCTAGCCTGGACCCCGCCGAAATTCATCGATTGCTAAGCGAATGGCCCAGATAAGCGTAAAGCAGCTGTTTGAAGATACCAGGGAAAACCTGGATCTTGTATGGGTCGCGGGTCTGGAGGGGGGCGACCGCCTCCTCACCAGTGAAGTGGTGCAAAAACCGACGCTGTCACTGATTGGCCACCTCAACTTCGTCCACCCCAACCAGGTGCAGGTGTTCGGCCGCC
Organism: Pseudomonadota bacterium; assembly: GCA_021792335.1. Classification (GTDB taxonomy): domain Bacteria; phylum Pseudomonadota; class Gammaproteobacteria; order Burkholderiales; family Sulfuricellaceae; genus Sulfuricella. The sequence goes on from JAJYUW010000016.1 coordinate 15,011, forward strand.
CCGAAATGGACTATCTGCGCAGCCTCACGCCTGCGGCGCTGGAGCAGGCCATACGCAACCTGTTCTCCACCGAACTCGCCGCAATCATTGTCGCCCACGACGAACCGATTCCAGACGTGCTGCTGGGAGCCTCCAAACGCACCGAGACGCCGCTGTTCACCTCGCCGCGACCATGCCCCTACCTGATGAACGTGCTCAACCATTACCTTTATCAGGCGCTGGCCGAGTCCGTTTCCCTGCACGGCGTATTCATGGAGGTGCAGGGCATGGGCGTGCTGCTCACGGGCGAAAGCGGTGTCGGCAAAAGCGAGCTGGCGCTGGAATTGATCACCCGCGGCCACCGTCTGATCGCCGACGACATGGTGGATTTTTTCCTGGTTTCTCCGGACACGGTGGAAGGGCGCTGCCCGTCGCTGCTGCAGGATTTGATGGAGGTCCGGGGGCTGGGCGTGCTGAATATCCGGGCGCTGTTTGGCGAAACTTCCGTTAAAGCGAAAAAGAACGTCAAGCTGATCGTTCATCTGGAAGATCTGTCCAACCTGAAAATCGCTTTCCAGGACAGGCTGCAGCCAGAGGAGTTCAGCCTCGATATCCTGGGCGTGGAAGTACCCAAGGTGCGCATCCCCGTGGCACCGGGGAGAAATATCGCGGTGCTGGTGGAAGTCGCGGTGCGCAACCACATTTTGCGCAAGCGCGGGATCAACACCACGCGGGAGTTCATCGAGCGCCACGAACGCTTGATGTCGGACAGCGATTAAGAACACATGCAGCTCATCCTGATCAGCGGCTTATCGGGTTCGGGCAAGAGCATCGCGCTCAACGTGCTGGAAGACAGCGGCTTCTACTGCGTGGACAACCTGCCGGCGCAGCTCCTGCCCAACCTCGCCGGCTTTCTCGACCAGGCCGGTTACGAACGCATCGCCATCAGCGTCGACGTGCGCAGCGGTGGCCCCCTGCACCAGTTGCCGGATTTCATCGCGCAGCTCAAGGCACAGGGCTTCGATCTGCGTCTGCTGTTTCTGGAAGCCAAAAGCGATACGCTGGTGAAGCGCTTCAGCGAAACGCGGCGGCGCCATCCCTTGAGCAGCGGAGAGCGCACCCTGCAGGAATGTATCCAGCTCGAGCACGAACTGCTCGAGCCGCTCAGCGACATGGGGCATCGCATCGACACCAGCGACCTCAATCCTAACGCGCTACGCGCCTGGATCAAGGATTTCGTGAATTTTGACCGTTCCCGCCTGACGCTCCTTTTCCAGTCCTTCGGCTTCAAACACGGCATCCCGCTGGATGCCGACTGCGTCTTCGACGTGCGCTGCCTGCCCAATCCCCATTACGATCCGCAATTGCGCCCGCTCACCGGCAAGGATGCCGCGGTTGCGGCTTTCCTCGATGGCGACGCCAACGTGCAGAAAATGCTGGCCGACATCCGCCGCTTCGTGGAAGACTGGCTGCCCTGCTTCCTCCGCGACAACCGCAACTATCTCACCATCGCCCTGGGGTGCACCGGCGGGCAGCACCGCTCGGTGTATTTCGCCGAAAAACTGGCGGAAGATTTCCGCGCCGCTGGCCAGCCAGTGATGGTGCGCCACCGGGAGCTAACATGAAATTCGCGAAGCGGCACATCGTCTCCCTCGCCCTAAACCCCTCTCTCCAACTCTCTCCCAGAGGGAGAGAGGGCAATGGTTCCCCTCTCCCACAAGTGGGAGAGGGGTGGGGGAGAGGGTTCGATAGGGCCAGAACATGTTCCGGCTGATCAAGCCCGGCGACTGGCTGGTGCTGCTCGGCGGCATGCTGGCGACGGGCGCCCTGTTTGCCAGCCTGTGGCAAGGGAACGCCGCCGACAAGGCGGTGGTGCGCAGCGGCGGCAAGGTGGTGGCCGAGCTCAGCCTGGCGGAAAATCGCATCTACATCGCCCATGGGCCGCTAGGCGCCAGCCGGATCGAAATCCACAACCGCCGTGCCCGTGTGGCGGCAGACCCCAGCCCGCGCCAATACTGCGTCAAGCAAGGCTGGCTGGCCCGCGCCGGGGACGCCGCGCTATGCCTGCCCAACCAGGTCAGCCTCGAACTGACCGGAGCAAAGAAATTGTATGATTCGCTTAACTACTGACCACAGAGACGCAGAGGCACAGAGAAAACCAATGCCGATTCTGTCTGGATATCTGCGCAACACAGCGGGAATCTCCATGCACGAGAGCAAGAAAGTTTTTTGCTCTCCCTGTGCCTCTGTGTCTCTGTGGTAAGAAACATGCAAATCAATATCCAGACCACACCCGAAGATCACCGCATCGCCCGTCTTGCGGCATTCGCCATCGGCCTGTCGGTGATGGAAGCCGTGATCCCTTCGCCGCTCCCCGGCATCAAGCCGGGTCTCGCCAATATCGTCACGCTGCTGGTGCTCGAGCGCTTCGGCCTGCGCGCGGCAATATGGGTTTCGGTGCTGCGGGTGGTGGCGGGCAGCCTGCTCCTCGGCACCTTCCTTTCGCCCTCCTTCGTCCTGAGCCTTTCCGGAGCGGCGGTGAGCCTCCTGGCGCTGGCGCTGGCCCGGCACCTGCCGAAAGTCTGGTTCGGGGCGGTATCCCTGAGCATCTTTGCCGCCTTTGCCCACATTGCCGGGCAGATGGCCGTGGTCTACCTGTGGCTGATTCCCCATGCCGGAATTCTTTATCTCGCCCCGGTTTTCGCCGCCGCCGCGCTGCTGTTCGGTAGCGTGAACGGCTTGATCGCCGCCAGACTTCTGACCGAAGGCGAAGGCGTCTTCCCCGCGCAGACGGCGCTTCCCCAGCCGTGAAGCGCGCTTTCCCGCTGTTGCTCGCATGCCTGGCGGCCGCCCCCTCCGGCGCGCACGCCGCGGAGTGGGTGAAAATCCACAGCCTTGCCGAGCGCGATCAATTTTTCTATGACAAGACCAAGCTGGTTATCCACGGCGACGAAATCACCTACTGGAAAAAAGTCGCCTTCTCCACCCCGCAGCCGTTCAAAGGCAAATTTGCCGCCAGCGGCCTGTACCGGGAACGCATACACTGCGCCGAGCACACCCTCAAGCTGATCAGCTACCTGCTTTACGCCCCCTCCGGAGAAGCCGTCGAATACATTTCCTCTGCCGAGGGCGAGGCGGTGCCTATCATCCCCGACAGCCTCGGCGACGTATTCGAGAAAGCGCTCTGTCCGCTGGTCAGGCAGAAACAGGAGCAGGCAAGGCTCAAGGAACAGGAAGATGCACGGCTCAAGGCGCAGGAAGACGCCCGCATCCAGGCACAGGAAGAAGCCCGGCTCAAGGCAGAAGCGGAAGCCGCAAGACCGCCGTCACCCGAAGGAAGCGGCGCCGTAGAGATCGCCAAACCCGAATAGCCGTAAATCCGGCGCCCGGCATTGAGCGTGCCGCCCACCTGGCCTACAATCGGAAAAATGAACACCCCAAACAAAACCATCACCCTGGCGCTGACCGGCGCCTCCGGCATGCCCTACGCCCTGCGCCTGCTGCAGTGCCTGCTGGCAAGCGGCAGCAGGGTCTATCTCCTGTATTCGCAGGCAGCGCAAATCGTGGCGAAACAGGAAATGGACCTGACCCTGCCTTCCCGCCCTCAGGAAGCGCAGCAGCAGCTTAGCGAACGCTTCGGCGCGGCGCCGGACCAGCTCAAGGTATTCGGACGCGACGAATGGTTCGCGCCGGTCGCATCCGGCACCAACCCGGCCGACGCCATGGTGGTCTGTCCCTGCACCATGGGCACGCTCGGCTCGATCGCGGCGGGGCTGTCCGACAACCTGATCGAGCGCGCCGCCGACGTGATGCTGAAGGAAAACCGCAAGCTCATCATCGTTCCGCGCGAAACGCCGTTTTCCGTCATTCATCTTGAAAACATGCTCAAGCTGGCCCGTGCCGGCGCCGTCATCCTTCCGGCCAATCCGGGTTTCTACCACCACCCGCAGAACGTTGACGAGGTCGCGGACTTCATCGTCGCGCGCATCCTCGATCATCTCGGCGTCGAACATCAACTCATGGCGAGATGGGGCGGGGGCGAATAATGGCCAAATTTTATCCGGCGCTGGACGACAACCTCAAAGCCTTCATCGCCCGGCAGTACATCTTCTTCGTCGCCACCGCACCCAATGAAGGGCGCATCAACCTTTCCCCCAAGGGGCTGGACAGCCTGCGCATCGTGGACGACAAGCGCATCGCCTATCTCGACCTGACCGGCAGCGGCAATGAAACCGCCGCCCACCTGCTGGCGGACGGACGCATGACGCTGATGTTCTGCGCCTTCGAGGGCGATCACCTGATCCTGCGGCTGTACGGCCGGGGACGCTCGGTCAGGCACAGCGACCCGGAGTGGGCGGCGCTCTCGCCCCTCTTCCCCGGCTTGCCTGGCATACGGCAGATCATCCTGCTCGAAATCGAGTCGCTGCAAACTTCCTGCGGCGCCGGCGTGCCCCTTTATCAATACCAGGGCGAACGCGAAGCGCTGCTGCGCTGGGCGGGCAAGAAAGGCGAGCAGGGCATACGCGACTATCAGTACGAAAAGAACCGGGTCAGCATAGATGGCCTGCCGACCGGCCTGTTTGAGGAGAAAGCTTCATGAAACACACTGGACTGATCATTGCTCTGCTCGCCGCGGCGCTGCTCGCCGCCTGCGAGGAAAAACCCTACAACCCCCCGGTGCCAAAGACCGAGCTGGACAAGGCCAAGGGGGTGGAGAGAACGATCGAGCAGGCCGGTCGTGACCGGGAAGAAGCAGCGGAAAAAGCCGGGCGCTAGCAGCCTGCCGGACTTAATCGTCCGGATGGCCGCTTTGCGTTACATCTGGTTAAAAAGCATAAGAGACCATTGCGCCAGCACCCCAGTCCGGGCTGCCGTCGGCGAATCCCTTGACTGCATAGCCCTGTGCCTTCCAGGTCTTGTCAATCTTGTGGCTGACAAAGGCGGTCAATTCCCTTTGCGGCGAACTGGTCGACAAGGCTTTTTGGCGCAGGTCCAGGATCAGGCCGGCGCTGGTTTTCTGGTTGTATTTGTAGCTCCCGCCCAGGGAACCATAGAAAACATTGTCCAGATTGATGCCTGTCGGGTCTCCAAATACCTTGTAGCCGATCGTACCGAATGCAGTGAACTTGTCGATAGTCTTGTAAATGTCCGCCTGAGCGGCGTAATCGTTTTCGCCGGTCCCCAAACCCTTATTCTGGTCTGCGGTGCCGAACTTGACCTTGCCGGTCAGGTCGACCAGCAAAGGATTGGCGCCCCCGCCCGCGTAAATGTTGTACGTTGCTGCCGCTACCACATCGCCTAGTCCCGATTCGGTAGTGCGAGTAGCGCCTGCTGTTTTATACGCGCCCACATCTTTCACCACGCCACCCGGACCCGTAATGCGAATGTAGGGGGCCGTCAGTTTGAATGACCAAGGTCCCGTTTCATATTTTCCGGTGATGGGGATATAGAGAATATCCGTTGACTGGGTGCCACCGTACTTGCCTGAGCTATAGTCAAGACCGGTGGTCAGGCTGAAACTGCCAGCCTCTGCTGCGCAGGCCATCTGGCTGGATAATGCGGCCAGCAAGGTCACAGCGCCCGCAATGATGGTTTTTTTCGTTTTTTTGTTCATGAGATACCTGCCGGTTAAGTAATTTTAAGCGCGCCCGGGGCGTTCTGCCTTTTCGGGACGCTCGACTTTTTCCGGGCGCTCGACTTTTTCCGGGCGCTCCACTTTTTCCGGGCGCTCCACTTTTTCAGGACGTTCGATTTTTTCCGGGCGCTCGATTTTCTCGGCGCGCTCTACTTTTTCAACACGTTCAGCCCGCTCTGATCTTTCATGGCGTTCGGCTTTCTCATGCTTGTCCATTTTTTCCAAACGTTTTTCGGTCCGTTCGGCAGCTTTTTCTTCATGGCGCAACTGATTGCGTTCCAAGCGGGTTTTGGCGTTCTGCAGCCCAGTATTGGCCGGGTTCTTGTCCAGATTCTTGTTGATGCTGGTCAGCGATTGGCTCAAAGGTTGTTTTGTGCCGGTGGTTGTGCCGGTAGTCGTGCCGGTGGTTGTGCCCGTGGTTGTATCGGTGGTCGTGCTGGTGGTTGTATCGGCTGCCTGCAACAGGCCGGTGCTGCTCAACAAGAATGCGGCACTCATTGCAATCGCGATTTTGCTTTTGTTAAACACGGGGTTCTCCTTTATGGCAATGTCAAAAATTCACGCTCATCCCAATGCTTTATTCGGAATAAGGGTCGAGACTGTGCAAGCTGTGCGTATAGAAACACCTGGAAGCGGCGCTGTCAATTCTCCGGCGGCGAACACAATGCTTAAATCGGCCAGAAGCAATGCGCAGCAATGCTTTTGATGGAAATTAAATGTTCGTAATTTATCGCAGGCCGGGGCTCGGGTAACGGTATTTCGTAGGCTGTTCAGCTTCCCCCAACCTTTTCACTCCAAACACAAAAAAACCAAAATTCAGTTATAATTCAACCCAACCGAGGAGCGCTGCAACGGATTCCCCCCGTCAGGCTCGGCTTTCCAAAACCGCGCTTACCTGATATTAACCCGTGCCGGACACGGGATGCCCAGGTGAGCAGCACCCAGCATCCCCCCGGCCACACCGTAAGGAATTAGCAATGAACGCTGTGGCTGACACCAAAAACTTTACCGACTGCAAAGTCGCCGACATGTCCCTCGCCGCCTGGGGCCGCAAGGAAATTTCCATGGCCGAGGTGGAAATGCCCGGCCTGATGGCGGTGCGCGAGGAAAACGCCAAGGCGCAGCCGCTGAAGGGCGCGCGCATCGCCGGTTCGCTCCACATGACCATCCAGACCGCCGTGCTGATCGAGACGCTGACGGCGCTCGGCGCGCAGGTGCGCTGGGCTTCCTGCAACATCTACTCGACGCAGGACCACGCCGCCGCCGCCATCGCCGCCGACGGCATCCCGGTGTTCGCCTACAAGGGCGAATCGCTGGAGGAATACTGGGATTACACCCACAGGATTTTCGAATGGCCGCGCAACGCGAATGGCGAAGAAGCCCCTGCCAACATGATCCTCGATGACGGCGGCGATGCCACCCTGCTGCTGCACCTGGGCACCCGCGCCGAAACCGATCCTTCCTGCATCGCCAAGCCGACCTGCGAGGAAGAGCGCGTCCTCTTCGCCGCTATCAAGAACAAGCTGGCCACCTCGCCCGGCTGGTATTCCGCCCGCATCAAGCACATCAAGGGCGTCACCGAGGAAACCACCACCGGCGTGCACCGCCTCTACCAGATGGCCGAGGAAGGCCGCCTCAAGTTCCCGGCGATCAACGTCAACGACTCGGTCACCAAGTCCAAGTTCGACAACCTGTACGGCTGCCGCGAATCCCTGCTCGACGGCATCAAGCGCGCCACCGACGTGATGATCGCCGGCAAGATCTGCGTCGTGCTCGGCTACGGCGACGTGGGCAAGGGCTGCGCCCAAGCCTTCCGCGGCATGGGCGCGACCGTGATGGTGACCGAGATCGACCCGATCTGCGCGCTGCAGGCGGCGATGGAAGGCTACCGCGTGGTGACCATGGACGACGTGGCCAGCCTGGGCGATATTTTCGTCACCTGCACCGGCAACCTCAGCGTCATCAACCACGACCACATGGCGAAGATGAAGAACGAAGCCATCGTCTGCAACATCGGCCACTTCGATTCCGAAATCGACATCGCCGCGCTGGAAAAATACCAGTGGGACGAGATCAAGCCGCAGGTCGACCACGTCATTTTCCCCGACGGCAAGAAGCTGATCGTGCTCGCCAAGGGCCGCCTGGTGAATCTGGGCTGCGCCACCGGCCATCCCTCCTTCGTGATGTCGGCCTCGTTCAGCAACCAGACCATCGCCCAGATCGAGCTGTTCAACCACCCGGAGAACTACGAGAACAAGGTGTACGTGCTGCCCAAGCACCTCGACGAGAAAGTGGCGCGGCTGCACCTGAAGAAGATCGGCGTGCATCTCACCGAACTATCCGAAGTCCAGGCCAAATACATCGGCGTGCCCGTGAATGGCCCATACAAACCCAACCATTATCGGTATTAAGCTTGAACCGCAGAGGCGCAGAGACGCTGAGTTTTAGAGCTTTTCTCTGCGCCTTTGCGCCTCCGCGGTGAGAAATCATGTCTAACAAACCCATACTCAGCTTCGAATTCTTCCCCCCCAAAACTTCTGAGGGCATGGAAAAACTGCGCGCCACGCGCCGGCAGCTCGCCCAGCTCAATCCCGAATTCTTCTCGGTCACCTTCGGCGCCGGCGGCTCGACCCGCGACCGCACCCTGGAAACGGTGATCGAGATCCAGCGGGAAGGCCACAAGGCGGCGCCGCACCTGTCCTGCATCGGTTCGACCAGGGACAACATCCGCGCCATTCTCGACGAATACAAAAGCCACGGCATCCGGCATATCGTCGCGCTGCGCGGCGACCTGCCCTCCGGCATGGCCTGTGCCGGGGAGTTCCGCTACGCCAACGAGCTGGTGGAATTCATCCGCGCCGAAACCGGCGACTGGTTTCACATCGAGGTCGCGGCCTACCCGGAATATCACCCCCAGGCGCCATCGGCCCAGGCCGATCTGGTCAATTTCAAGCGCAAGGTGGATGCCGGAGCGGATGCCGCCATTACCCAGTACTTCTACAACGCCGACGCCTACTTCAATTTCGTCGACGAATGCCAGGCGATGGGCATCGCCATCCCGATCGTGCCCGGCATCATGCCGATCACGAATTTCTCCCAACTGGCGCGCTTTTCCGATGCCTGCGGCGCAGAGATTCCGCGCTGGCTGCGCTGGAAGCTGCAAGGCTACGGCGACGACAGCGCCGCGATCCGCGCCTTTGGCCTGGACGTGGTCACCGGCTTGTGCGAACGCCTGCTGAAAAACGGTGCGCCGGGACTGCATTTCTACACGCTCAACCAAGCCGGCTTAGTCTCCACCATCTGGCAGCGGCTGGGTTTGTAGTTGAAATTATTTCAGGAGGTCAGGCGATGGCATGGGATGGCAAGGGATACCGCAAGCCGGAGGCGGACGAACTGAAGCAGCGCCTTGCTTCCGAGCAGTATCACGTCACCCAGGAAAACGGCACCGAATGGGCATTCCGCAACGCCTATTGGGACAACCGGAAGGAGGGCATTTACGTCGATGTCGTGTCGGGCGAGCCGCTGTTCAGCTCCCTCGACAAATTCGACTCGGGCACCGGCTGGCCCAGCTTTTCCAAAGCGATGGAGCCGGACCACGTGGTCCTGTACCAAGACCGTGCGCACCTCATGCTGCGTACCGAGGTGCGCAGCAAACTCGGCGATTCTCACCTGGGGCATCTCTTCGATGATGGCCCCGCACCCACCGGCAAGCGCTACTGCATGAATTCGGCAGCGCTGCGCTTTATCCCGAAAGAAGACCTGGAAATGGAAGGCTACGGCGAATACCTCGGACTATTCGAAAAGAAATAGCCGCTGCTGCCCTTTGCATCATCCGGCCCACTATTCCAAATCCGGTAGCAGCTCGGACTTTATTAAAGTCAACCTATCGGCCAGAACCAGAAGACCATAAGAACAATATGGACTTACCTATTTTTTCATTATACTAATAATTGTCAAGTGCGATTTCTCTTGGCATTTTTTTTGCAATTTCCGATTGGCCGCGATCATGCTAAAAACGACAAAAAACGCTGGTCTGAAAGCACGTATTCTCCTTCCGCTCGCCCTGGTGCTGGCGGTTCTGCTCGGCGCTTTCCATTACAGCCTGTACCAGCACGAAAAAGACGATGCCGAATACAACTTCGCGCATGACCTGCAAGCGGCGAAAACCTATTATCAGCGCACTCTGGCACTGCGCACCGAGAAGCTGGGAGCGACGCTGGAGGTATTGCTGCGCGATGAGCAGCTGCAAACCGCACTGCGCGCCAGGGACCGGGATGCCCTGCTCAAGCGGGCGGCACCGCTGTTCAGGCAACTGCATGACCAGTACGGCATCACCCACTTCTATTTCGAGGACGCATCCCGGATCAACGTGCTGCGTGTGCACCAAGCCGGGCGGCATGGCGACACCATCAACCGCTACACCACCCTGGCCGCCGAAAAGACCGGCAAAACAGCCGCCGGGGTGGAACTGGGCCCGATCGGCACCTTCACCCTGCGCGTGGTCGCGCCGATGCGCGACCATCGCGGGCTGATCGGTTATGTCGAACTGGGCGAGGAGATCGAAGCTGTGTTGCACGGCATCCAGGACGTTGTCGGCACCGACAGCCTGCTGACGATAGACAAGCAATTCCTGGAGCGCAAGAACTGGGAAAGCGGCATGCGCATGCTAAAACGCGATGCGGATTGGGACCGTCTGCCCACGGCGGCCATCATCCACCAGACGCTGGATTTTCCCCGTGAGCAGGTGATCCGCATCCTGTCCCGGAGCAACCGGCCCGGCGCGATCATGGCGCTGGAGGTTGGCGCCAAACACTACTACGCCGGCGTCATTCCGGCCGAGGACGCTGCCGGACGCAAGGTGGGAAGCCTGGTGGTCCTGCGCGACAGGACGGCGGCCATCAATGCCATGCACGCCACCCTCCGCCCCCTTAGCCTGTTTTACCTGGCGCTGGGCGGGGCGCTGTTCGCCCTGTTCTACCTGGTCACCCACTGGGTGGAACGGCGCCTGGGCAAAACGCATCAGCAAATCATCGCCCAGGGGATGGAGCGCGAAGCGCTCCAGGCTCTGCACATTGCCGAGCTGGAAGACGAGCACGACAAGCTGCGGCACACCCAGGCAGAGTTGCAAACAAGCGAAGCCAGCCTGGCCCGCGCCCAACAGATCGCCCAGGTCGGCAGCTGGAACTGGGATATCGCCGGCAACGTGCTGCGCTGGTCGGATGAGATCTACCGCATCTTCGGACTCAAGCCCCAGGAATTCGGCGCCACCTATGAAGCATTCCTGGCCTGTATTCACCCCGAGGACCGGGACAGAGTGACCCAGGCAGTCAACGCGGCACTGGCCGGGGACATGCCCTATCGCATCGAACACCGCATCGTGCGGCCGGACGGCACGGAACGAACCGTGCTGGAGCTGGCCGAGGTGGCGCGAGACAGCGCCGGTCACGCCATCCGGATGACTGGCACGGCGCAGGACATCACCGAGCGCAAACGGGCCGAAGAAGACCTGCGTCTTGCCGCCCAGGTCTTCGAGAACAGCATCGAGGGCATCACCATTACCGATGCCCAGGCGAATATCCTGCGCGTGAACCGGGCTTTCTCCGCCATCACCGGCTACAGCGAGGAGGAGGCCATCGGCCAGAGTCCCAGGCTGTTGCGCTCGGATCGCCATGGCCCCGATTTTTACCGGGAAATGTGGACTTCGATCATCCAATACGGCTACTGGCAGGGAGAAATCTGGAACCGGCGCAAGAACGGCGAGGTCTACCCGGAATGGCTGTCGATCATCGCCATCTGCGACGAGCAGGGAAAAACCCTCTACTACCTGGGGGTGTTTGCGGACCTGTCCGAGAAAAAACAGGCCGAAGCGCGCGCCCACCATCTCGCCCATTACGATGCCCTCACCGAACTGCCCAACCGCCTGCTGCTGGAAGAGCGCCTGCAGCAAGCGCTGACCGCGGCGCACAGCAACAACTGGCTGGTGGCGCTGCTGCACCTCGACCTGGACCGCTTCAAAACCATCAACGACATCCTTGGCCACACCTTCGGCGACAAACTGCTGCAAGCCGTGTCCGGGCGGTTGACCGACCACATCCGCGGCAGCGACACCATTGCCCGCTTCAGTGGCGACGAGTTCGCCATTGTGCTGGCGGATGTCGGCAACCAGGAAAATGCCGCATTGGTGGCCCAAAAAATCCTCGACGCCCTAGCCCTGCCATTCGATCTGGAAGGGCAGGAAGTGTTCATTACCCCCAGCATAGGCATCGCGCTCTATCCGCCCAACGCCGACAACAAGGAAGACCTGATCCAGCGCGCCGACACCGCTATGAGCCATGTCAAGACGCAGGGCGGCAACGCATACTGTTTCTACAGCAGCGACATGAACGTGGCGGCTTCGCAGCGGCTGACACTGGAAACCAGCCTGCGCCGCGCGCTAGAGCGCGAGGAATTCGTGCTGCATTATCAGCCCCAGATCAGTCTGCGCAACGGCCGGATCATCGGCATGGAGGCGCTGTTGCGCTGGCAGCGGCCGGATCAGGCGCTGGTTTCGCCAGCGGAGTTCATCCCGCTGCTCGAGGAAACCGGCCTGATCGTTCCGGTCGGCGAATGGGTGCTGCATACCGCCTGCGCCCAGAACCGCCGCTGGCTGGCCGAGGGCCTGCCGTCCCTGCGCGTGGCGGTCAACCTGTCGGCGCGCCAGTTCCGCCAAAGCGGCCTGGCCGATTCAGTCAGCCGGGCGCTGCAGAATGCCGGGCTGGCGCCGGTACAACTGGAACTGGAAATCACCGAAAGCATCATGATCCAGGACGTGCAGGCGACAATTATCACCTTGAACCAGTTGCACGCTCTTGGCATCCAGATTTCAATCGACGATTTCGGCACCGGCTATTCCTCCCTGAGTTACCTGAAGCGCCTGCCCATCAGCAAAATCAAGATCGACCGGTCCTTTGTCCGCGACATTTGCATCGACCCGGACGATGCCGCCATTGCCAACGCGGTGATCGGCCTGGGGCACAGCATGAAGATGCAAGTCATCGCCGAGGGAGTGGAAACAGTGGAGCAACTCGACCACCTGCATGCGCAGGGGTGCGATGAAATCCAGGGATATTACTTCAGCCGGCCGTTGCCGGCCGAAGGTTTCGCCAAGCTGGTGAGGGAAGGGCTCGGCGCGCTGGGAAAGGTCTAAGTCGCGTAGGTCGGGTGGCCGTCAGGCCGGATCGTCACGGCAATCGCCTTCATTTACTCTCCGGACAGGCTTAAACCCAGATTATCCATTGGAATGCTCGTGCATGTAGGAGCGCCGCCCCCCGGCGCGAATGCGACCGCAAATCGCGGCCAACTCCCATCCCCATCCTAACCTTCCCCTTGAAGGCATTGGTATCTACACAACTTGCTTGCATACCGAATCCTGTTGAAATAGGGCGAACCTGGCAAATCGTTTGAGCTCTTCAATCGTATAATTTTCAAGGGTTTCAATCATCATAAACAGCTTGAACA
>JAJYUW010000138.1 GCA_021792335.1 Pseudomonadota bacterium
TGATGCGCCTTGTTCCTGTGGTTGCTGACCTGCGACTTGACCGGCTTTGTATGTCGGGTGTCCTCGCGGGAGGCCGTCTTACTAGCCTTGTCGGCTGAAACTGGTTCAAGTCACGTCGAAAGTGGTGCGGTGCGGCGTTGTGGGTCGACCGGCCCGCCTTCATCCCGGTGAAGGCTTTTTTATAAGGGATCCACTTCTTGGGGTGGATGTGACAATATTTGGAGGGTGTTATGAAATCAAAATCTTCTCCACCTTCGGAACGAGAAAAGTGGGGATCAATCATTCTTGACGAAGGTTGGACTATTGTTCCTAATAAGTTACTTATGGATCAATCAAGATTGGGTATATCTCCACTCCAAATGTGTGCGCTATTACAAATGTTAAGATTCTGGTGGGATGTAAAAAAACCACCATTTCCATCTGTAGAGAAAACAGCAAAGGAAATCGGGGTTTCTGAAAACGACCTGGTTGAAGCGATAAAAGATCTTGGAGAAAAGAAGCTTATACAAATTTTAGATCGAGGAGCTGGAAGTAAGGCGTATGGTTTAACTTTGTTGAGATCTAAGCTTGTTAATGGAAGCGTGGATACGTAAATAAAAAATGGACTTACAAAAGGAGTAAGTCCATTTTATTTCGCTTTACTAGCTTTGTCGGCTTTTTTAACTATATCAAAATTAATTAAAAAAAGCAATAGTGATTTTGTAGAAAGTTTTCAGCACCTGTGTTTTTTGTGAATGTATGAGGATATCGAATAACCTATGGTTCCTAGAGAAAGCGGAAAAAATTGTACGGGAAGATTACTATAAACCTGTTACCGCCTTCCAGTGTTGCAAAATCTAAAGTCCGACATCCTACCAGGAACCACATTAGGTGTGATGGCGCGTATGAGACTTTTTGCACCATTCTGTCTGGTGGCCGCTAGGCGGGCCGAGGCGGATGGCCTGATTGTGCTGGGTTCTCCGCCTGCCGGTTGATGGCCATTTTGAGACATTACGATCACGCCAGCATTTCTTTACGGATCACCCGCCGCAACACTCGTTCCAGTGCCCCATCCTGCGCGGACATCTGTTCCCGTAAGGCGGCGTTGATCGCGGTCTGATAATTGCCGCCATGTTCCTGCGCCTGCTTTCTGTACCAGTCCAACACGTCGTTATCCAAGCGGATGGTCACGCGGGTCTTTCCCGGCTCTACGGCGACGGCACCCCGCCGGGCCTGGCTGAAATCATACTCTGCTTTCATGGGTTCGCACCTCCTGCATATGCTTTGCGTTCTCCTGGGCTGGCTTTACGGGCGGATATGAGGCGTATTTCATCTTCACCGCGCTCGGTGTACACCACGATCAGTACTCGATCCAGGAAGTCCCGCCCCATCGTCACCAGACGCTGCTCACCTTCGGCATCCACATCCTCCGTGGTCAGGGCGCAGTCATCAAAAAAGACCCCGACGGCATCGGCAAAGTCCACGCGATGATCGCGCAGGTTGGTTTGCCGCTTTTTGTCGTCCCAGGTGAACTTCATAGCCCACTATTGCACAAATGTACACTAGAGAAAAGCCGTTGTGTGCGTCCACCACCTTTGACACTCGGGTTGGTGTCCGTCAAAAGATCCTTAGTCGGTCATGCCGGACAATGTCCGGTAACATGCTTGTTTAACGGGTTATCGGACATTAAGATAGACGGACGGAATAACGGACAAAAGGGGCGGTCATGGCACTGATTGGCTATGCGCGGGTATCGACGGCGGAACAGGACACCGCCTTACAGACGGATGCGCTACGCAAGGCGGGATGCGAGCGCGTTTTCGAGGATACGGCTTCAGGGGCTAAGTCAGACCGGCTCGGCGTGGCCGCCGCGCTGGCCTACCTGCGCGACGGCGACGTGCTGGTTGTCTGGCGGTTAGATCGGCTTGGCCGCTCCCTGCCGCACCTGATCGAGACAATCGGTGCGCTGGAAGCGCGTGGCGTCGGTTTCCGGTCGCTGACCGAAAGCATCGACACCACCACGCCGGGCGGACGGCTCGTCTTCCACGTGTTCGGCGCACTGGGCCAGTTCGAGCGCGACTTGATCCGCGAGCGCACCAAGGCCGGGTTGAGCGCTGCCGCCGCTCGCGGGCGCAAGGGCGGGCGCAAGCCGGTTATTACTGCCGACAAGTTACAAAGGGCGCGGGAGCACATCGCCAATGGGCTGAACGTCCGGGAGGCTGCGGCACGGCTCAAGGTGAGCAAGACGGCTCTCTACGCCGCGCTGAAATCCACCAGTGCAGCCGACTCCTGACCGTGTTCGCCGGCTTGGCCGAGTTCAAGCGCGCAATCATCGACCGCATCCGCAACGAACGCCAGGCGGCCAAGGCGCACGGGGTTAAATTCGGCCAGCACACTACCCTCATCTCCAAGCAGATTGACCACGCGCGGCAACTCATCGACCGCGACGGCCGCCAGGTAAAAGAGGTTGCCACCTCGCTTGGCGTCCACCTCTCGACCTTGTACCGAGCCCTTGAGGTTGGCGCGGCTAATATTGATAGCTAGCCGCTAGATGGCGGCAAGTCGGCCGCTTGCTTTTTGCTTTCTTTTAGTGTGAGGTAGCAGCTACCTACTACATAGCTGGAGGTTCTTATGGCGGCAGTCGTCGCATTCGTTTCGCAGAAAGGCGGGGTAGGGAAGAGCACTCTTTCCCGCGCCTTGGCGCGCGAGGCCGCCGCCGGCGGGTTGCGCGTCAAGGTGGCCGACCTGGACACCCAGCAAGGCACGTCCGTTGATTGGCACCGACAGCGGCTCAATGCCAGTATCGAGCCGGTTGTATCTGTCGAGGCGTTCGCCACGGCCGCGCAGGCCCTCGGCGTCGCTAACGGTTTTGATATCCTCATCCTGGACGGCCCGGCCAGGACCAGCCAAGCAACGCTAGAAATCGCCCGAGCGGCCAACATGGTTGTGCAGCCCACCGGCGCATCGTTGGACGATCTACGGCCCGCCGTTCGGGAGTTTCACGCGCTGGTCAAGGCCGGCGTACCGCCCGCCCGCCTGGCGTTCGCCCTGAACCGCATCGGCACGCCGGCAGAAGAGGCCGAGACGCGCGCCTACCTAGTGGAAGCGGGCTATGCCGTCCTAGACGGTTGCTTGCTTGAGCGGCCGGCCTATCGGCAGGCGCAGAACGCCGGGCACGCGATTACCGAAACCCGTTATGTGGCCCTCAACGAGCGGGCCGACGCCCTGATTCAATCCCTCATCGACCGAGTAACGAACAATGGCTAACGTATCAAAACTGAAAAGAAATACCCTCGGCGTACCGCCGTCGATGGAAGAGGCGAGCACCAACCTTTACGCCCCGGAGGCAGTCCCGGCCGTTCACGTGCCGTCGGCCAGTCCTGCGTCGATCCCGCGCATGGACGGGCGCTCTGCGCGCCGTACCAATCGAACCTTGCAATTCGCAACCCGCGTCAGACCCGAATGGGATGCCGAGTTACGGGCGCTTGCGCAGCGCGACGGATTGCTGCTTGTCGAGGTACTGGAACGTGCCCTGGAACTCTACAAAAAGCAGATAGCTAGCAGCTAACTACCGGAAAACACGTGGCTAGAAGGGCGTCTATGAGTGACACCAAGAAGAACAACAACAGTGGCCCCGTGCCGTTGGATGATGCCCTGGCCGCATCGCTGGCCCGCCTCGGCCAAGCCGTGCGAGCACGGAATAGCGGTGAGAAGACGGCGCAAGGTGAATTGCCGCTTGATTGTGCTGCACCCATTGACCAGTCCAGCGCCGGGGACCTGGGCGCGTTCGAGGACGCCACTTTGAGCGAGCAGGACGCAATCGACAGTTGGGACATGCCGGCCGAGCATATGCCGCTTGATAGTCTAGACGCCTTGCGCGAGGCGCACCGCGCACTGTCCGAGCAAATCGTGGCGGCCAATCGTGAGCTTGCACGCATCGTCAGTCCCGACAACCTCGATAGCCAAGAGGTTCGCGCCGTGCGTGCCGACCTGGCTGCGTTGCAGGCGCAGCGCACCAGACTGGATGCGGCTATCGAGAACCAGACGAAGGCCGTTAAGGCGCGGCAGCGCGCCGAGGCACGTGCAGCAGTGTCGGAGGCCGACAGGCGGGCACAAGGTGGGCTGGTCAAAGTTCGCCACCCGAACCGCGATTTCTTTCTGGCCGATATGTTCGACTACGCATTGAAGGACGACGGCGCGAGCATGGAAGCGCCGATCTTCACGCTAGCGACCAAACCAGACCTGAGTATTTGGGAGTGGGCAAGCCGCGACGGCAACAAGTCCGTAAAGGTCACGCCGTCCGTGCTTGGCCGCGCCACGCAGCACGACAAGGACATCCTGATCTACGTGGTATCGCAGATGACTGAGGGGCTGAATCGTGGCCGCGACGACGCGAAGAATCGGACGGTCCGCTTTACAGTCTATGACCTACTTGTGGCGACAAACCGCGACACAAGCGGGCACGGGTACAAGCTGCTGCATGAAGCATTTGAGCGTTTGCGCGGCACGTCTATCACGACCGACATCAGGACCGGAAGCCAGCGTGTTCGTGAGGGATTCGGCATCATTGACCGTTGGAAGATCATCGAAAAATCCGCGACCGATGAGCGTATGATCGCCGTCGAAGTCACTCTTTCCGAGTGGCTTTACAACGCCGTCCAAGCATATGAAGTCCTGACCATTCACCGGGACTATTTCCGGCTGCGCAAGCCTTTGGCGCGGCGGCTCTACGAGTTGGCCCGCAAGCACTGCGGCCATCAGGCGCAGTGGAAGATTGGCCTAGAGCTGCTGCAAGCCAAGGCTGGCAGCAAGTCCACCTTGCGCGAGTTTCGGCGGGCCGTGCGTGCCATCGAGGCCGACAACAGCCTACCCGAGTACCGCCTTGTCCTCAACGACGACGACACCGTGACGTTCTATACCAGGGACGCCAAGCGGCTGTTGGATAGCATCGCCGGTCGATCCTGAAAGCGCACGGCCTAGCCGCTCATTTCGGGGCATGTACACGCTTTCTCATCGTGTTTTCACCCACGCGAGAGGCTGCGCCTGTGGATGGACACGTGTTTTCACCCACGTTTTGCTGTGGATGGGCTCGTGTTTTCACCCACGCCCCTATCGTGTTTTCACCCACGCTAACCGCCCGCAAACCCAGCAATGACGCGGGGTTGCAAAACCGTAACGCGCGCGCGCGTTTTTTAACTTAATAAAATCTTTTAACGCCTTCGGCGGTGGAAAACCCAACAGCGGGATAAAGTAAGGAGCGCCCGCTTGCCACGGCTTCGCCGTGCCGGGCACGGATCGCTTACGACCGTGCAGGCCTTGGCCTAGTACTCCGTAGCAGGCATTCCGCCCTCTGGGCGGTTGCGGTAGCGTCGAACGATTCGCTAGCGAATCGTTCGACGCTCCTCGCTGTTCTTTGCCCCTGCAGGGCGGGAGCTAAAGCTCTTTTTTCAAAAACAACCCGCTTCATTGGAAAACCAAAAGGGGGAGCTACCATCGCAGGCGCGGACAGGAGGACCTGCAGGGTCCCCGCCAGGGATGTTTGTGCCCGCGCCGTAGGTGGCAAGGGGGCGCTCCTTATGGGGTTTGTGCGGTGTCGTCGCGGCTGAATGGGCATTGCGGGCGCGTACATCGCGTTTCTGGCGCTTGGTGGTAGAAAACTATCACCTATCCCCTTTGCGTGCGCTGTAGGGCAAATTTGGGGCCTTGGCGGGGCTGTTGCTGTGTGTTGGCGTGACTGACCGCGATGGACTAAAAGAAAAAAGGCCCACGCAAGGTGGGCCTGCCCGGGCTGATCGGCAGCGCCCTTCCGGGTAAGGGCTTAGCGAAACTCCCGCGGCTGGAGGTACGCAAGGGTTCCTGCCTGATTGTTTCCTATCCTAGACCACCATGCCGAACA
>JAJYUW010000139.1 GCA_021792335.1 Pseudomonadota bacterium
CCTACCCCGAGCGCGTCGCCGCCAACTTCAAGGCCTGGCTGGCGCAGCAGGGCAATACCTTCACCCCCGAACAACAGCACTGGCTGGAAATGATCCGCGACCACATCGCCGCCAATCTCGGCATCAACACCGACGACTTCGAATACGCGCCCTTCAACAAGGAAGGCGGCCTCGGCCGCGTGCATCAGCTCTTCGGCGAGAAGCTGCCTGAGGTGATAGCAGAATTGAATCGGGAGTTGGTGGCTTGAGCAAGGCGACAATGATTCCACTCCGCGACCTCGGCAATTGGTCAGGCGGCAATACGCCATCAAAAGAGAATGTCGCTTACTGGACTGACGGAACCGTGCCATGGGTTTCGCCAAAGGACATGAAGGTTGATGAGATAACCTCGTCCCAGAATTGCATCACTGATGCTGCGCTTGCCGATCGACGAGTATCACTAATACCCGAAGGTTCTGTATTGTTCGTAACCCGCAGCGGTATCTTGGCCCATACATTTCCAGTTGCGATTACCAAGCTGCCGGTCACAATCAATCAAGACTTGAAGGCCCTGACGCCGAAATTTGGTATCTCTGCAAAGTACGTTGCCCATGCGGTTCGCGGGGCAAGCAGGCGCATTCTCAAACAGTGTTCGAAGCACGGTACAACTGTTGCCTCAGTTGAAACCAACGCGTTGCTCGACTTCGAAATTCCTGTCGTCGATTTTGATGAGCAGCGCCGCATCGTTGCAGAAATCGAAAAGCAGTTCTCCCGCTTAGACGAAGCGCTCGCGAATCTCCAGCGCGTCAAAGCCAACCTCAAGCGCTACAAGGCCAGCGTGCTGAAATCCGCCGTCGAGGGTCGCCTCGTCCCCACCGAAGCCGAACTCGCCCGCAACGAAGGGCGCAGCTTCGAGACCGGCGCGCAACTGTTGCAACGCATTCTCGAAGCCCGCCGCAGCCAGTGGAAGGGCAAGGGCAAGTACAAGGAGCCGGGTGCACCGGATACGACAGGCTTGCCCGAGTTGCCTGAGGGTTGGGTTTGGGCTTCTGTATATTCTCTTTCGACAAAAGTAGCAGACGGTGTGCACAAGAAGCCCAACTACTTGCCGGCAGGAATTCCCTTTGTCACGGTGAAGAACATGACGGCCGGCGCTGGCATTTCGTTCGCGGATTTGAACTACGTCTCCGAAGAAGATCACGTTGAGTTTTGTAGGCGAACGAACCCCGAGCGCGGAGACATACTTATCAGCAAGGACGGTACGCTCGGCGTAGTTCGTGTTGTCGACACAGATCGACCATTCAGCATATTCGTGTCCGTGTCCTTGGTTAAGCCGGTCGCAAAGGAATTGAGTGATTATCTCGTTGTCGCCTTTGAGTCACCTGTGCTTCAACGGCAAATGGTGCCGAAGGGGTCTGGGCTCCAGCACATCCACCTCGAAGACCTTCGTGCCGACTGCGTACCTCTGCCACCGCTCGCAGAACAGGAGCGTATCGTCGCAGAAGTCGACCGCCGTCTCTCCATCGCCCGCGAAGTCGAGGCCGAGGTGGAGGTCAACCTCAAGCGCGCCCAAGCGCTGCGGCGATCTATCCTTGCAGCCGCATTTGCCGGATAATTGCGCCTGAACCCGCTACGCCCTTGCAACGCCATGCCATCGACACAGACCATCCCCGTCAATCCCGAACTCCTTTCCTGGGCACGCCAGGAGAGCGGCTTCGAGTTGTTCCGGGTCGCGAAACGTCTGAACGTCAAGCCGGAGAAGGTCGAGGCGTGGGAAACCGGTGAGATGCAGCCGACGATGCGTCAGATCGAAAACCTCGCGCGTTTTTTCCATCGCCCGCTCAGCGTCTTTTTCTTGCCGCAGCCGCCGCAACTGTCGCCGCTTGCTGCAGAGTACCGCAGGTTGCCTCATGTAATTCCCGGCCATGAGTCACCCGAGCTTCGGCTTGGTCTGCGCCAGATGCTGACACGCCGGGACAACGCGCTCAACCTGATGGGGGAACTAGGCGAACCCATCGCAGAATTCACGCTCAGCGCGAGGCTCAGCGAGTCGCCGACAGAGGTTGGCGCACGACTCAGGGCGGCGGCCAATATTTCCCTGAGCGATCAGCTTTCGTGGCCCAGTGAATGGCGCGCTTGGGCGGTATGGCGTGCGGCCATCGAAGACCTAGGCGTTCTGGTCTTCCAGTTCGGCAAAGTCGCACTTTCCGAAGTGCGCGGCTTGGCGTTATTGCAAACGCCGCTTCCTGTTGTCGGCGTCAACAGCAAGGAGATTCCCGAGGTTAGATGCTTTACGGTAGTGCATGAGGTCGTGCATCTGATGCTTGCCGCCGGACATGAGGAAGCCCCTGCGATCCGGGAAGACAGGTCAGTCGATGAATGGGATGATGTCGAGCGTTTCGCCGAGATTGCGGCCAGCCACGCCCTGGTACCGGAGGGCGCGCTAGCGAGCGAGATCGGGGCGTTGCATCTGGTGCAGTCCGGATGGGACATTCAGGCGACACGCCGCCTGGCGCGACGTTTTCGCATTACCCCACTGGCGATGGCGACCCGCTTGCGTGAATCGGGTTACATGACCTGGGAGCGGTATAAGACCTGGCGGCAGGAGTGGGGTGAGTACGTCGCCGCTCTTCCCGAACGGAGCAAAGGATTCGCTACGCCGGTGTCGAAGGCCCTCGGACGCAACGGGCGCCCGTTCATTCAACTTGTGCTGGAGGCGCTGTCGGCCAATCGCATTACGCCGGTGACCGCTGCCCGTTATCTCGATCTGAAGTTCGAACACTTCGAGAAGTTGAAGACGGCCATTCAAGCTGGGCCGTCTGCGCTAGCAGGCGATGACTGACGGCGCGCCGAAGCTCCTTTATTCGGTGGACTCCAGTTCGTTCATGGACTGGCAAGCGCGTTATTACCCGGTCGATGTATTCGTCAGCGTCGTGGAACGCATCGATGCCTTGATTTCGGACAATCGCCTTGTCGCACCGGCCTTGGTCAAGGAAGAGCTTTCAGTTGTCGGCACGGGCGACCTGATTGCCTGGGCAAAGGCGCGGCCCGGCATCTTCGTTGCCACCGGCGATCTGCTAGGGGAAGCACAGGCGATCCAGAATGCATTTCCCGGTCTCCGAGATCCCAAGGCTGAGTTCGAGGAAGCGGACGCCTACGTGATTGCGCTCGCCAGGATTCGCGGCGGAATCGTCATCACTCAAGAGACGCCGGTGGCGGAAAAGCGCAACCCCAAGCGCAGCCACTTCATTCCGGACGTTTGCCGGGAAATGGGTATCCCCTGTTTCAACCTGCTGGGTATGATGCGTCGTGAGAATTGGACGCTCTGAATCTTCGGAACGCCATTCCGGACTTTCACTAGGTTCCCCATCATGATGCGCGCCGCCCGCTATTCGATCATCCGTTTTCTGCCTTACGCGGAAACGGAGGAGTTCGCCAACGTCGGCGTGGTGATGTTCGCACCGACGGCGCGCTATTTCGATTTCCAACTGACCAACAAGTGGCGTCGGCTCGGTGCCTTTTTCGACACCCTGGACCGTCGGGTATTTGCCGAAGGCGTGCGCGCGTTCCGGGAAGAGCTGGTGCGCACCCGGGATTTGGTCGGCGGCGGCGCCCTTGGAAATATCTCGGCGCAGCAAGTGTTCGAAGACTTGGTTCGCCCGCGCGAAGGCGCTGTTCCGCTTTTCCCCCATGCGTGCGGTGATGACCGACGATCCCGAGGCAAAACTGGCGGCGCTGTTCGACTATTATGTCGAGCACGATTTCGCCACGCCCGAATATCACGAGGCGCTCATCGAAAGGGCCGTGCGCGGCGTATTGCGGCGCGAAGGCCTGGGCCAACGGTTCAGGCGCGCAAAGCTTGGCACGGGTGAATTGCAGTTTGCCGTCCCGTTCGCGGAATTGGACGAGGCCGGCCGAGTCCATCGCGTCATCAAGCCGATGCACCTTGCTTATGACGATTCGGTGCGCATTCTCGATCACGGCAACCAATGGCTGGGCCGCCTTCGGCACTTGGAGCGGGTCCATGCCCTGCCAGAAGCGATGCTTCTGGCCGTCACAGAGCCGCCGCAGGGTACCGATCGTCATGCGGCGTTCGAAGAAGTCCGTCGCGATCTGGCAAACCTCGGCGCCACATTCACCGCCTCCAACGACGAGCAGACTGTACTCCGGTTCGCACAAGCCGCTTAGTTTTCATTCCGATCCTGATTACCACCCCGGTGCAGGGGATTGTCGGCTAGACCGGCAAGCCGCATTCGCCATTTGCAAATGGCGAATGCGGCGTCGGCTGAGACACAACTCCATCGCCTGATTCTTGATTCTTGAAATGAGAATCTTGGGCCTTAGGTACTAGCAATTGGCGCATCTCCGTCGGCAACACCGGCAAGCCTCATTCGCTATTCGCGAATAGCGAATAACAACCGAAATTAATTGACAATCCACTGTTGATTAAGTACTTTCGTGTTTCGCGAAATGCGAAATATCGGATAGATGCCATGCGCCGCGCCGTCAATCGCCAACCCGTCCTCAAGGCCCAGGACTTCTACCTGCTGCTGGCGCTCGCCGCTGTGCGGGCTGAAAGCCTGACCTATCCCGACCTGGCCGCACTGACCGGTCTGTCGATGTCGGAAGTGCATGGCGCCCTCAAGCGCGCCGAGCAGGCACGGCTGCTGGCGTTCGTGGATAAACAGCCGCGCATCGTCACGCCGTCGTTCAAGGAATTCCTGCTGCATGGCGCGCGCTATTCCTTTCCGCCGGCGCGGGGCGGGATGGTGGGCGGAGTGCCCACGGCCTATGCCGCTGCACCCCTGGCCAAGCTGATCGTGCCGTCGAGCGATCCGCCGCCGGTGTGGCCCCATGCGGACGGCAGCACACGCGGCATCGCGCTGCTGCCCTTGTACCCGAGCGCGCCGGCGGCCGCCCTGCGCAACCCCGCGCTCTACGAAAACCTCGCGTTGTTCGACGCCCTGCGCATGGGCAATGCGCGGGAACGGAACCTGGCCGGAAAGCTCTTCGAGGAGCGGCTTTGAATCCTGCCGATCCCAACCTGCAGCGGGTGGAGATCGTCGCGCGCGCCCTGGGAGATATCTGTGACGAAGTGGTGTTCGTCGGTGGTTGCGCCGCGGGCTTGCTATGCACGTCGGCGCAGGCACCTCCGCCGCGAGCCACTTTCGATGTCGACCTCATCGCAGAGGTCACGGCCCTTGCCGGCTATCATGCACTGGAACGACGCTTCGCCGAACGCGGCTTTGCCCGCGACACGTCCCAGGATGCACCGATCTGCCGTTGGCGCGTCGGCAATGTGGAAGTGGATTTGATGCCGACCGACGAGCGCGTCCTCGGTTTTTCGAATCGCTGGTATGCCGTTGCCACGGCAACCGCGATACCGCTCACCCTCCCCAGCGGCATTCAAATCAGGCTGATCTCGGCGCCGGCTTTCCTCGCCACCAAGTTCGAGGCCTACGCCACGCGCGGCGGCAACGATCTGATGGTCAGCCACGACTTCGAGGACATCATCAACGTGCTCGATGGCCGCCCCGGCGTCGAGCACGAAATCGCCGTGGCCGGTGGAGAACTGGCCGCTTATCTCGCGGCGCGCTTCGGCGACGTGCTGCGTCATCCCGATTTCGTCAACACCTTGCCCGGCCTCGTGGTCTATGACGACCTCTACGACAGCCGAATCGAAGCCGTGCGCCGCCGCGCGACCGCCATTGCCCATCTGGTTTCCCCATGAACGCATCCACCCTCGTCCAGAAGCTCTGGAACTATTGCAACGTGCTGCGCGACGACGGCATGTCCTACGGCGACTATGTCGAGCAGCTCACCTATCTGCTCTTCCTCAAGATGGCGGAC
>JAJYUW010000017.1 GCA_021792335.1 Pseudomonadota bacterium
CTCGCCCGCCAGGATCAGCGCCTCATCCGGATCGGGATAGAGCTCCAGCATGTAGTCGATGATGATCTGATTCATCCGGTTCCAGACATGCTTGACATTGTCCGGCACCTGGGTGCGCCGCACCGGCCGCCCCAGCGGATTAAGGATGCATTGCGAGGTGTTGTAGATGATCGAGGTGTCGAACTCGTTGCTGTGCCCCAAAGCCTTGCGATAGAGCAGCAGATTTTCGTCATTCATCAACAACCCGTTGTTGTGCATCAGATCGTTGAGGTTTTCCGTGCTGTTGAAAAATTCGTTGGGCTTCATCCCCTCCGGCACTTCCAGGGGGATGGGTCGAAAAGGGGTGACAATTTCGCGGGGACCGGATTGCATCATGTTGTATATAGGGTTACTTTTTCAGGATGGTATTAAGTCACAGAATATAGCGGGAATAACCCGGCTAGTTCCTGTTTGAAGTTGAACTTTTTACCACACCCGGCGCGCAATTCAGAGCAAAAAAATCAAATGTGGCGATAAGGCCAGTTCATCACCCCAGAAAGATCATTTTTTACCGTACATCTTTCTGCCCCGCCGGCGCTGGCGGCGGTCACGGTTTTCATCGCTCTCGGTCTTGGGTCCGGGCACCCTCCCCGCGAAGGGGTTGTGCCCCTGCTTGAACTGCACCCTGAGCGGCGTGCCCGTCAACTCGAATGCCTTGCGGAAGGCATTTTCCAGATAGCGCTTATAGCTGGCAGAGAGGCTGGCCACCGCCGTTCCGTGAACAATCACAAGCGGCGGGTTGGAGCCGCCCTGGTGAGCGTAGCGCAGCTTGGGACGGAAGGGGCCGGACTTGGGCGGCTGGTGTTGGGCAGTGGCGTCGATCAGGATGCGGGTCAGCATGGGCGTCGGCATCTTCACCATGGCAGCGGCATAGGCATCATCGATGGATTTGAACAGGCCGCCCACACCGCTGCCCTGCAGCGCGGAAATGTAATGGAACTTGGCGAAATCCAGAAACTGCAGCTTGCGCGCGATATCGTTCTTGACCGTTTCACGCCGTGCGGCGGGAAGATCGTCCCATTTGTTCACCGCCACCACCAGCGCACGCCCGCTTTCCACGACAAAACCGGCGATATGGGCGTCCTGCTCGGAAATGTCCTGGCGGGCATCCAGCACCAGCACCACCACGTTGGCGTCTTCCACCGCCTGCAGGGTCTTCACCACGGAAAACTTTTCGATCGCCTCGAACACCTTGCCTCGCTTGCGTATGCCGGCGGTGTCGATCAGGGTGTAATGCTGGCTGTCGCGCTCAAATTCAATATAGATGCTGTCGCGCGTAGTGCCCGGCTGATCGAAGGCAATGACCCGCTCCTCACCGAGCAAGCTGTTGACCAGGGTGGATTTGCCGACGTTGGGACGGCCGACAACGGCTATTTTGGGGTGGTCATCCTGTTCCGCGCCGGACTCCTCAAATGGGAAGCTTTCCAGCGCCAACTCGACCAGATCATGCACGCCCTCGCCATGCGCCCCCGAAATCACCAGCGGGTCGCCCAGGCCAAGTTCGTAGAATTCGGCGGCGACGACATCGCGCCGCATGCCCTCGGCCTTGTTCACCGCCAGGAACAACGGCCGGCCCGATTTGCGCAGCTGGTCGGCAATGATCTTGTCCTGGGCGGTCAGACCCTGGCGCGCATCCACCATAAAAATGATGGCGTCGGCCTCATCCACCGCCTGCAGGGTCTGGCGCGCCATTTCGTGCAGGATGCCGTCCTTCGCCACCGGCTCGAAACCGCCGGTATCCACCACCAGATAGGGTTTATCCCCCACCTTGCCGTGGCCATAGTGGCGGTCGCGCGTCAACCCCGGCAGGTCCGCAACGAGGGCGTCGCGGCTCCTGGTTAGCCGGTTGAACAGGGTGGATTTGCCGACGTTGGGACGGCCGACGAGGACCAAAGTTGGTTTCATTTATTAATTTCTACCGCAGAGGCGCAGAGACGCAGAGATTCCGCAAAGGCACCATTTTGGCTTTCTTTGCGCCTCTGCGCCTCTGCGGTTAATGTTCTTCAACTTTACTGAACAGACAATGCGTACAACCCGCCGTTGCGGGTCTGCACCAGGAAACCGCGGTTCAGCGCCACAGGCGGGGCGCCGATCTGGCTGCCGTCAGTGGCGAGGCGCGCGGCGAAACTGCCGTCTTCCCGCGCCAGCAAGTGGACATACCCCTGCACATCCGCCACCGCAATGTAGCGCCCCAGCGCCACAGGAGCCATGACCTGCCGGTCAAGCAGCTTGTCCTGCTTCCACATGCTGGCGCCGCTACGCTTGTCGAGCGCATGGATCGCGCCATGCGCATCGCTGACGTAGAGGTAGCGTTCGTCCATTGCCAACCCGGCGGAGCTGGCGATGTCGCGAGCCCAGATCAGGTTGCCGCTGGCGATCTCGAAACAGGTGGTGCGCCCCTGGTAAGCAGTGGCGCAAACCATGCGATCATCCACGACCGGCAGGCTGCTGACATCGGCCACCCGCTCCAGTTCAGTCGCCCCGCGCGGCAAGGCCACGGTGGCTTCCCAAC
Organism: Pseudomonadota bacterium; assembly: GCA_021792335.1. Lineage (GTDB taxonomy): Bacteria > Pseudomonadota > Gammaproteobacteria > Burkholderiales > Sulfuricellaceae > Sulfuricella. The sequence continues at coordinate 2,552 of JAJYUW010000017.1, forward strand.
CGACATTGCCGTCGGCAAGATTGAGCGCCACCAGCTTGCCGCCGGCAAAACCGGCGAATACCGCACCGCGGGTGATGACCACCCCGGCATAACTGCGCAGGCTCAAGGCCGGCAAGGCGCGCTGGTAAACCCATTTGCGCTTGCCATCCTTGGCATCCAGGCCATAAATCCTGCCGTCCCCGGTTCTCACCACCACGATGTCATCGGCCACCTGGGGCGCGCTGCGTATCTCGCTCGATAGCCGCACTTGCCAGAGCGGCTGGCCGCTGCCGTCAAACGCCAGCAGCTCCCCATTGGCAGTCCCGACAGCCACCAGATTGGCGCCTGCGCCCACGCCGCCGGAAATCTTGCGGCCCGCGTTGGTGCGCCACTGCTGCGCGCCAGTTTCGGCATCGAAACGGGCGATCTGCCCATCCAGCCCGGCAGCATAAACACTGCCCTTCACCACGCCGGGGAACAACACCGCATCGCCTGCGCCGCTGACGTTCGCTCGCCACAGGGTTTTAAGTTCTGCCGAGGGTTTGAATTCGACCAGCGCCGCCGGTTTCTCGCCTGCATCCTTGCCGCCCCACATGCCAAAGCCGGTGGACACTTTCTCGCCCAGGCCGCTGCAGCCGGAAAGCTGGACGAAAATCAGGCCCAGCAGCAAGCCGGGCCATAACCTCATTGCCGCATGGCTTTTCATCCGTTCGCTCCCAGCCCGTCCAGCTTCATTTGCACGACCTGGCGGTAGGGGCTTTTTTCGTCCAATTTTTCCAGCGCGGTCTTGTAAGCGGCGCGGGCATCCGCCACTTTGCCTTGAGCCACCAGCACATCCCCCTTGAGATCGGCAAACAAACCAACAAAAGCCTGTCCATGCGGGCTGTCCAGCACCTTCAAGGCTTCCCCGTTATTTTTCTCGTCCAGCAGCATTCCGGCCAGCCGCAGCCGGGCAATATCGCGTACGCCATCTTCCCTGGCATGCTCTGCCGCCCATTGCAGCTGGGCCTTGGCACTCTTGGCGTCACCCGACTCGTAATTGGCTCCGGCCGCGAGCAGTGCAGCGCGCGAAGCATAAGCCGTGCTCGGATACTTCTCGATCAGTTGGCCTGCAGCAGTGCGGATACGCTTGACGTCCTTGTTCTGCATCGCGACTTGCACCACCTCGTACACCATTGCTGCTTGCTGTTGCTGGCTTTTCTGGTAGTAACGCCAGCCCTGTATGCTCACCACCACGGCGGCGAACGCAGCAATTCCCAGCAGCACGGCATTGCCGTGACGCTTCCACCAAGCCTTGAGTACGTCCAACTGTTCCTGCTCTTCCAGATCGTAAGCCATTTTCACCTCGTCCTTATATCCATTAGCGCGCCGTGCCGATCAGTCCCGCCGCCGCGTCCACCGTCATCCGTACCTGCCCTTCCAGTTCGCGTAGCGACTTGAGGCTGACCTCGCCCGCTGTTGCCTCGTCATCGCCGACAATCACCGCATAGCGCGCGCCGCTGGCATCCGCCTTCTTCATCTGCGACTTGAAACTGCCGCCGCCGCTGTGCAGGATCACATGCAGACCCTGGTCGCGAAACTGTTCCGCAGCGGCCATCGCAAATTTGTCCGCCGCTTCGCCTTGATGTACCAGATAGGCATCAACCGCGATCTGCGGCGGCTGGAATGCATATTCCTCCAGCAGCGCAAGCAAGCGCTCCACGCCCATGGCGAAGCCGCAGGCCGGCGCCGGCTTGCCGCCGATCTGCTCGATCAGCCCGTCGTAACGCCCACCGGCACACACCGTGCCTTGCGCGCCGAGCCTGGTCGTCACCCATTCGAACACGGTGAAATTATAATAGTCCAGTCCTCGCACCAGCCGCGGATTGATCCGGTATTCAATGCCGGCGTCGCGCAGCATCGCCTGCAAGGCCTCGAAATGCTTCAGGGACACCTCATCGAGGTCGTCCAGCAGCCTGGGCGCCGCCTCGATCAGGTCCTGCAGGGCCGGATTCTTGCTGTCGAGCACGCGCAACGGGTTGGTGGCGAGCCGCCGGCGCGTATCCTCGTCGAGCTGGTCGAGATGCTGCTCCAGATAGTGCACCAGCCTCTTGCGGTGGCGCGTGCGATCTTCGCTGGTGCCGAGCGTGTTGAGCTGCAGCTCGATATCAGGCAAGCCCAGCCTGCGCCACAGCCGCGCCGTCATGATGATGTGCTCGGCGTCCATGTCCGGCCCGGCGTAGCCGAGCGACTCCACCCCGACCTGGTGAAACTGGCGGTAGCGGCCTTTCTGCGGCCGTTCATGGCGGAACATCGGCCCCATGTACCAGAGGCGCTGCGGCGCATTATACAGCAGGTTGTGCTGCAGCACCGCGCGCACGCAGGAGGCAGTGCCCTCCGGCCGCAGCGTCAGGCTCTCGCCATTGAGCGCGTCGACGAAAGTGTACATCTCCTTCTCGACGATATCCGTCACTTCGCCGATGGCGCGCTTGAACAGCGCGGTCTGCTCCACGATCGGCATGCGGATGCTGCGGTAGCCATAGCTGCGCAGCCAGTCCTGCACGGTTTCCTCGAAAAAAGCCCACAGCTCGGAATGTTCTGGCAGGATGTCGTTCATCCCGCGTATGGCTTGAATGCTGCTAGTCATAAAATCTCAAACGTTCTGTGTCATTTTTCGAGGATGGCGGCATGCACCCCGTCCCAGAAGCGGATGCGAGCCTCGATGGATTTCCGCGCCGCCGTTTCGGCTTCAGCGACCCGCACCGGATCGCCACCGCAAAACTCCTCCAGCATGCGCATCGACAAAGGGCCATGCGAATCTTCGTCGAGGTGTATGTGGCGCTCCAGATAATAATGAAAGGCAGGCGCGTCCTTCTCCTCTATCCCCATGCCCGCCAGCAGGGCGCGGAACATGCCCGGGATAATGTGCTCGCGCCCCAGCGCCAGGGCCGCGGCCACCACGTGCGGCTTGCCGCTGGCGATGAATTCGAAGGTGGAGGCCACGAACTGCCGCGCCGCCGGTCGCGCCGGGCCTTTGGCCAGCGCTTCGGCAATGCCCCGTTCCGCAGCCATGGCAACGAACTGCTGCGCTGGACCCGGATCGGCTCCGACATCCCGCATGGCGTCGCAATACAGCTCATAATGACTGAGGTAGGTTACGCTGCCGTCAGCCGCCGGCAAACCGAGGTCGGATTCCTCCCCCAGCACGATTTCGTTGATGAAGCGCCGCACCGAAGGGTCGCCACGGGGCACCCAGGGCACCGATGCCGGCGCGATCTCGCCCTGAACGTATTTCACCAGGGACATGAAATCCCACACCGAATAGATGTGATGCTCCATGAAACAGCGCAGATCAGCGATATCCTGCACCGCGGCGTACACCGGGTGGCTATCAAGTTGCTCGTTGAGCGCGGCAAGAGAGGGGAAATTCAGCATGGCTTACTGCGCGATCTTTACCGGGATCGCGGCCAGCCCACCCTGTTTCGTTGCGGCGATCCTGGCTCGCACCTGGCGCTCCATCTCGTCCACGATCTCGTCGTCGCTGACCTTGTGGCTCGGCTTGCCGCCGATGTAAAGCAGGTTCGGCTCCCCCCCGGCCAAACCCACATCCGCCTCGCGCGCCTCGCCGGGACCGTTCACCACGCAGCCGATGACGGCAACGTCGAGGTGCTCCATCACGTCTTCCAGGCGCTGTTCCAGCGCGTTCACCACCTTGATCACGTCGAAATTCTGGCGCGAGCAGGAGGGACAGGCGATGATGTTGATGCCCTTGCTGCGGATATGCAGGCTTTTCAGGATATCGAAGCCGACCTTCACCTCTTCCACCGGATCGGCGGCCAGCGATACCCGGATGGTGTCGCCGATGCCTGCGGCGAGGAGCATGCCAAGGCCGATCGCCGATTTCACGCTGCCGGAGCGCAGCCCCCCCGCCTCGGTGATACCGAGGTGCAAAGGCTGTTCGATCTGCCCGGCAAGCAGCTTGTACGCTTCCACCGTCATGAATATTTCCGATGCCTTGAGGCTGACCTTGAAGTCGCGGAAGTTCAGGCGTTCGAGGATTTCGATGTGACGCAAGGCGGATTCCACCAGGGCCTCGGGCGTGGGCTCGCCGTATTTCTTCTGCAAATCCTTCTCCAGCGAACCGGCATTGACGCCGATGCGAATCGGAATGCCATGGTCCTTGGCCGACTGAACCACTGCCTGCACCCTGTCCTCGCGCCCGATGTTGCCGGGATTGATGCGCAGGCAATCCGCGCCAAGCTCGGCGACGCGCAAGGCGATCTTGTAATCGAAATGGATGTCGCTGATGAGCGGCACCGGCGAGCGCTTTCTGATCTCGCCGAAGGCTTCCGCCGCCTCCATGCTGGGCACGGAAACCCGCACGATATCGACGCCGGCCTTCGCCGCACGCATGACCTGGGCGAGCGTCGCCTCGATGTCGCTGGTTTCGGTGTTGGTCATGGTCTGCACGCTGATCGGCGCATCGCCGCCGACGGCAACCGATCCAACCATGATCTGCCGGCTCTTGCGGCGGGGAATTTCAGGTTTAAACATGGCTTACTCGAGAATCAGGCGTGCGACATCCACCTTGGTATGGGGCGCCAGGTCAACCTGCTTGCCGTTGTAGGACAACCTGACATGGGCGGCATTACCGACCGTCAGGGAAAAAGGCGGTGTGCCGCGCACGGATTGCTGGCTGCCCTTCGGGTTCAATTGGTAAAAAATAACCTTGCCGTTTTTATCCTTCACCTCGACCCAGGCATCCTCATCAAACACAAAACTGAGAAGCTGGCCACCACCCGTGACCGGTGCAGCTTCGCCTGTCGCAGGCGCTTGGGCCAGCTCAGGTGCCTGGGCCGGCAAAGCTTGCTGCGTAGCGGCAGGTTCCGGCAGGACCGGCAGTTTGATTTCCGCCTGGGGCTGCGGCAATGGCAGCGACAATGCAGCTTCGCCAACAGATTTAACAGGTTCACTATGGGGCTGTTGTTGCTGCCGCTGGATCAACTCATAGCCCCCCCATGACAGGATCAGTGCCGCCACGACGATGGCAACAGCGAATTTCGGCCAGGATTTTCGGGGACGATCGGAAAACGGCAACAACCTTTGCTTGCCGCCAAACTCGACACGGCTCGTTGGCACCACGATCAACTGATCCCGGGCCTGCGCTTGGATCTCCAGACTGCCCGCCAACAAAGGCTCAGGATCGATCTGGAGTAGCTTGGCGTAATTGCGCAGAAACCCGCGCAAGAAAGTATTGCCCGGGAGTTTGGCATGATCGTCGGCCTCCAATGCCTCGACTTGGCGCGTAGCCAGTCTCAACTGGCGCGCCACCTCGTCCACGCTCAGCCCGGCCCGCGTGCGCGCTTCGGCCAACATTCGGCCCGGGCTCAGCTTTTCCTGATCCTGCTGTTCAGCCAAGCCATCCTGTACCTCTTCCGTCACTTAAATATCCCTCAAGGTAAACCGGTTACTCATACTTTCCGCTACGCACTGCCTGAGCCTCGCTCGAATCGGGAAACATTTTCCGCAGTTGCAGACCATGGCTGGCCTCGGCATTGCGGTCACCCAGCTTGTGCTCTATGCGCAGGCCCAGCCATAGGCTCTCGGCCGTAGGCTGGGCAATCCGGGAAAGCTGCTCGCTGAATTTTTTCGCCTCGGTGTAATTTCCGCGCTTGAAGTTAATGTCGGCCAAATGGAATAGCGCCTGTGGCTGCCGCGGTTGAATCCTGATCGATTTCAGCAGAAAGCCTTCTGCCTCGGCATCGTTGTTGTCCTTCTTGCGCGAGCAAATCCCGGCATTGAGGTAGGACTTCTCTGGCGAAGCATAGAGCGGATTTTTCAACGCCGCCATGAAATGCCGGACGGATTCGTCGATTTGTCCGCGCTGGCACAGAAACCAGCCATAATTGTTGTGGGCATCCGAATCGGCGCCGTCCAGGCTGAGAGAACGGCGGAAACTTTCTTCCGCCTTGCCATCCTCGCGCAGCGTCATGTAAATCAGGCCCAGTATGTTATACGCCGGCGCGTAGCCGGAGTCCGCCCGCACGGCCTCATTCAGCTCATCCAGCGCCACCCCCATCTGGCCGCGGGCGAAATAGGCCGCTCCCAGTTCGGCGTGGGCCTGGGCACGATTCCGCGAATCGGACTGCTCCCCTGCCGGCGCCATACCCGCCGCCAGCATACCGGCGCCAAGCACCAGCAAAGAAACCCATCGCATCAGGTTTTGCTTCCTGCTCATGCAGCCACCTCGATATTTATTGTGCGCCTGGTTTTGTCCTGCACCTTGCCCGCCAGTTGTCCGCAGGCGGCATCTATATCATCGCCGCGTGTTTTGCGCGTAGTAACCACGCGCCCGGCCTCGATCAGGATTGCGCCGAAACGGCGGATCGTCTCGGCAGGCGAGCGTCGATATTGCGACTGCGGAAAAGGGTTGAACGGGATCAGGTTGAATTTGCACGGCACATCCTTGACCAGCGCGATCAGCTCGCGGGCATGGGCGGGGGTATCGTTCACCCCGTCCAGCATGACGTATTCGAACGTGATGAAATCCCTCGGCGCATCCTCGACGTAGCGGAGGCAGGCTGCCATCAGCTCGCGCAGGGGGTATTTTTTGTTGATCGGCACCAGCACGTCGCGCAGGGCATCGTTGGGCGCATGCAGAGAAACCGCCAGCGCCACCGGACACTGCTCGCGCAACCGGTCCATGGCGGGAATGATGCCGGAGGTGCTCACCGTCACCCGCCGCCGCGAAAGGCCGTAGGCGTTGTCGTCCAGCATCAGGTGGAGCGCGGTCACGGTGCTGTCGAAGTTGAGCAGCGGCTCGCCCATGCCCATCAGCACCACGTTGCTGATGACGCGTTCATTCCGTGGCGTGCAGCCAAGCGCCTTGTTCGCCCACCACAGCTGTCCGATGATCTCGGCCACACTGAGGTTGCGGTTGAAGCCCTGGCGGCCGGTGGAGCAGAAACTGCACTCCAGGGCGCAGCCCACCTGGGAGGAAACGCACAGCGTGCCCCTGTCGCCTTCGGGGATGAAAACGGTTTCGACACCCTGGCCGGCCCCGACATCGAGCAGCCATTTGCGCGTACCGTCATCGGAAAGCTGCTCCTGGATCAGGCGCGGCGGCTCGATCACCGCCAGTCTGCCCAGCTTCTCGCGCAGCACCTTGGACAGGTCGCTCATGCGGGAAAAATCATTCTCCCCGAACTGGTGGATCCAGCGCAGCAACTGCTTGGCGCGGAACGGCTTCTCGCCGTTTTCAGCAAAGAAAACGGCGAGCTTCTCTTGGTCGAAGTCGAGCAGGTTAATAGTCACTGCACCCTCGCCCCAACCGAATCGAAACAAGCGCCTTTCACCATTGCCCCTTCCCCCTCTGGGAGAAGATTGGGATGGGGGTTGCCCCACAGGCCGCTCATTCGCGCGCACGCCCCTCTCCCCAACCCTCTCCCGCGAGCTGGAGAGGGGGAAAACGTAAAGGGCACTTGTTTTGATCGGCGCTTGTTTTGATCTGGCATTAACGTGAGTAAACTTCCATCGACGGGAAGAAGTAGGCGATTTCCACCTTGGCGTTATCCAGGCTGTCGGAGCCATGCACCGCGTTGGCATCGATGCTCTCGGCGAAATCGGCGCGTATGGTGCCCTTGTCGGCCTTTTTCGGGTCGGTGGCGCCCATCAGTTCGCGATTCTTGGCAACGGCATTCTCGCCTTCCAGCGCCTGCACCATCACCGGGCCGGACATCATGAAATCCACCAGATCCTTGAAAAACGGACGCTCGCGGTGCACAGCGTAAAAGCCTTCTGCTTCGGCGCGGGAGAGGTGCATCATGCGCGATGCGACAATCTTCAATCCGTTGGTTTCAAAACGGGAATAAATCTTGCCAATCACGTTCTTCGCCACGGCATCGGGTTTGATGATCGAGAGGGTGCGTTCGACAGCCATTCTTTTTCTCCAATAGATACTTCATAAAACGTGTAAAAATACCACATTATGCACTTAAAATAAATGCTTAATGCGCTAGAAGCCGGCCGCTATTGCCGCCGGAAATATCGTGATACCATGCAATGCAACCGGTTTCCCCATAAAATAAGGATGTCGCCATGCCGGAGCAACCGTCCGTCGACGAACAAAACGAAATCAAAAAACGCGCCGTCCGCCGCGTGATCGTGGCCTCCCTTCTGGTGGCCGCCGCCATCGCTGCTCTCACCGTTGTGACCAGCTACAGGGAAAAAACGCCCGTTACAAGCACAAGCACGCCTGACACCGTGCTCGCCCCCATAAAGCAGGCCGAACCTGTCGCGCCGCCTCCCGAAGAAACCGCCGCGCCCCCCGCCATCCCGCCGGAGCAGGAAGCGCAGACCGGCGCTCCGCCCCCGCCGCCGCCCGAAGTGGTGAATGCGCCGCTACAGCCGGCGCCCGCCGAAACGTCAGAGAAAGCCGTCAAGCCGGTGCGGGCCAAACCCGGTGCGGCCGCCGAAATATCCGCCCGCCCCATCCCGGCCCAGCCTTCCGCCGCCCAACCCACGCCCGGGGCAAAGCCGGTTCGGGAAGCGCCGCCCGCAAAAACGGCAAAAGAAATAGCCGCCGAGAAAGCGCCACCCGCCAAGGCCGCCGAAGCGGCCGCAGCCAAAGGCTATACCGTGCAGCTGGGCGTCTTTTCCAATCCGGTCAATGCCATGCAGCTGCAGGAAAAACTGCTGCAAAGCGGCATCAAGTCCTACACCGAAACCCGGCTCAACGTCGGCCCGTTCCAGAGCAAGGCCGAGGCCGAGCAGTCGCTGGCGAAGATTCGTGCACTTGGGATTAGCGCGGTGGTGGTGCCGGTTCACTGATTCGGCTAGAGGCCCATCAGCAACAACCACATCGGCAGCGTCACGGTCGCCAGCAGCGTGGAAACCATCACCTGGGCGGCGCTGATGCTGCCATCCCCGCCCATGCGCATCGCCAGCACGTAGGACACGGTGGAAACCGGCAGCGCCGCCATCAGCACGGCGATGTGCAAATACACCCCGCCAAGGCCAAAGGCCAATGCCAGCGCCCAGGCGATGGCGGGCAGCACCAGCAGTTTCACCGTCACGCCATACCACAAGGTCCCGGGATAACTGTGCAGACCTTGCAACTGCAATCCGGCACCGACCGCGATCAAACCCATCGGGAGCGAAGCCTGGGAGAGCAGCGCGATAGGACGCTGCAGCAAGTCCGGCAAGTGCAGTCCGGCCAGACTGAAGGCAATCCCGCCCGCAGTTGCCATGATCAGCGGGTTGAACAGGATTTCCTTAAGCCATTTTCCCTCGCCGTGGCGCGCCAGCGCCCACACCGAGGCCACATTGGCCATCGGCACCAGAAACCCCATCAGCAATCCGATCGCCGCCAGGCCATCCCGTCCGTGGATAGACCCCGCCACAGCCAGTCCCACGTAGCTGTTGAAGCGGAAGGATGACTGGAACGATGCTGCAAACACCTTGGGCGGCGCATGAAACAGGTACTTGGCGGCGTAGCCGAGGGCCATGCCGGCCAGCATGTAAAGAACGGACGCCTCCAGCATCGGAGTGGCCGCGCCCAGGTCAATCTGGAAACCAGACAGGGAATGGAACAGCAGTGCGGGGAAAAACACGTAGTAAATCAGCCGGTCCAGTTGCGGCCAGAAATCGTCGCGCAAACGGAACCATAGCCGCAGCCCGTAGCCGAGCAGTATCAGGGCAAAAATCGGAATGATGGCCTGTGCAACGGACATGTCGCCTCAACAAGGTCGCAATCAAAGGTTAACCTAAAAAAACATTTGAACCGCAAAGGCGCAAAGGAAAAACAAGGTGTTATCGAAATCTGCCCAGTCACCGGATAGGTGAATGCCAGATGGATTCTATGTCCTTCCGTTTTGCGAGTTGGGCGATAAAGCCACCCATCCCTGCGAGCCCCATTTCTTTGCGCCTTCGCGTCTTTGCGGTTAATGAACTGCGGTTTTAGGGTTAAACAAGAACGCCCCGCAATCAGGCGGGGCGCTCCACGAAGAGGAAATGGCCTACTTATACAGCAGGTTCGGCAACCACATGGATATCTCCGGCACGTAGGTGATCAGGCCAAGATAGAGCAGCATGACACCCACCCACGGCAGCGCCGCGATCGACACCTCGGTCAGCCCCATCTTCGCCAGATGGCTGGCGACAAACAGGTTCAAGCCCACCGGTGGGTGGATCATGCCGATTTCCATGTTCACCACCATGATGATGCCGAGATGGATCGGATCGATGCCCAGGGTTTTGGCAATCGGCAGGAACAGCGGCGCCAGGATCAGGACGATGGAACTGGGTTCCATGAACTGCCCCGCTGCGATCAGGGCGAGGTTCACCACCAGCAGAAACACCCAGGGTTGGAGGTTCTGCGCCAGCACCCAGTTGGACATCGCCTGGGGGATCTGTTCCGAGGTCAGCAGGAACGAGAACAGGATGGCGTTGGTGATGATGTACAGCAGCATCGCGCTGGTATTGGCCGCTCTCAACAGTACCTGGGGCACTTCCTTCCACTTCAGATCGCCGTAGAAGAACATCGCCGCAACAAAGGCATAAACGGCAGCAACCGCAGCGGCTTCAGTCGGTGTGAAAATACCACCGTAAATACCCCCGATCACAATGACGACGAGGAGCATTCCGCCCCAGGCATCCCTGAACGATTCCCAGAACTCCTTGGAAGTGGGTTTGGGCTGGGTCGGAAAGCCCTGCCGTTTGGCCTGGATGAACACCAGCCCCATCATGATGAGAGCAAGCAGGATACCCGGCACGATGCCGGCAATGAACAATTTTCCGGCGCTCTCGCTGGTGGCGACCGCATAGATGATCATCACGATGGAAGGAGGGATCAGGATGCCCAGCGACCCGGCAGTGGTGATCACGCCGACGCTGAATCTTTTCGGATACCCGGCCTTCACCATCGCCGGCAACATCACCGAACCGATCGCCATTACCGTGGCTGGGCTGGAGCCGGAGATCGTGGCGAAAAAAGCGCACGCCAGCACCGAAGCCATCGCCATGCCCCCCGGCATCCAGCCCACCACGTTGTTGGCGAAGCGGATGATGCGCTTGGCAATTTTTCCGTCGATCAGGAACTGCCCGGACAGCACAAAGAACGGCACCGCCATGATGGCGAAGCTTTCCAGGCCGGTGAAGAGGCGCTGCGAGATGATATTGACAGTGTCGAACGAGAACGAAGAAAAGCCGAGCAAAAACACCAGCACGGTCATGCCGAGCGCAATGGAAATCGGCGTGCCGGTGATGAGGAGCAGCAGCAGGATGGAGATGATGATCAGGAAAGTCATGACCGCACCTCCTGCTCGTGAACCACGTCGATTTCACGGTCTTCCTCTTCGCCGTAGGTATGGGTATGGATATGGCCGCTGCGGAAGAAGAGCAGCATCGCCTGAATGAAACGGTAGCACATCAGGCCGGAACCGAATGGAATAGCCAGGTAGATCACCCACATCGGCCATTCCAGGTCGGGAGAAATCTGGCCGGTACTGTAGATGAAGATCACCCAGCGCGCACCGAAAAAGGCGATCACGCCGGTGAAAATCACGCCCAGCGACATGGCGGTGATAATCAGAAAACGCTTGATCGAGGGACGCGCCGCGTTAACCACGAAATCCACGCCGATATGGATGCCGGTGCGCACGCCATAGGCGGCGCCGAATTTTGCCATCCAGATGAACAGGTAGATGGTGAGTTCCTGCGCCCAACTGATGCCGCTGCCGGTGCTATAGCGCATCACGACAGCGGCAAACGTGATCAGCGTGGCGACAGCGATGAAGGAGGTGATCAGGATTTCTTCAAGTCGATCCAGAATACGGTTAATCATATCGGCGTCGCTTTAATTTTCAAACCTGGAGAAAAAGACCCCGGTGCGAGGCCGGGGTCCGGGAGTTGCAGTTCAATTATTTCTTGGCCAGGCGCTCCTTCTCGACCTGGGCCGCGGCGGCGTATACGGACTGGATGATGTCCCTGCCGATCACGCCCTCGAACTCCTTGTGCACCGGCAGCAACGCCTTATGCCACTCGATCCGTTCCTTCAGTGGAAGAATGTAGATCTCCGTGGTCTTGGCTGCTTTCACCTTGGCCAGCGCTTCGTCGTTTTCCTCCTGCGCGATGCCGCGTTCGAACAAGGTCGTTTCCTTCATCGCCTGGGTCAGCGCTTCGCGAATATCGGCCGGCAACCCATCCCAGAACTTCTTGTTCACGATCACCGCATAGCCCAGGTAGGCGTGATCCGAAATCGTCATGTGCTTCTGCACCTCATGCATCTTCTGGGTGTAGAGATTGGACACCGGGTTATCGGTGCCATCCACCACGCCCTGCTGCAGGCCGGTGTACACCTCGCTGAACGCCATCACCTGAGGGTTCGCGCCGAGCGCCTTCATCATCGCATCCGATACTTTCGACTGCTGGATGCGCATCTTCAGGCCCTTGAAATCCGCTACGGTGCGTAGTGGCTTGTTCGCGCTCATCTGCTTGAAGCCGTTGTCCCAGAACGCCAAACCCATGACGCCCTTGGTCTCCAGCTTGGCGAACAGCTTCTTGCCGACTTCACCGTCCATGACGCGGTACAGGGTTTCCTTATTGGGGAAAATGTAGGGCAGGTCGAATACTTCGAATTCGCGGGCACCCATCGGACCGAACTTGGAAAGCGACGGCGCCAGCATCTGCACCGCGCCAATCTGCAGGGCTTCTATTTCTTCACGATCCTTGTAAAGCTGGCTATTGGGGTAGACTTCAACCTTGACCTTGCCTTTGGTCTTTTCCTCCGCCAACTGCTTGAATTTTTCCGCCGCCCGGCCCTTGGGCGTGTCGGGCGCCACCACATGGCTGAACTTGATGACGATTTCCCCTGCGGCATTGGCAAACTCGCTCACGCCAAGGGCCAGAACAAACATCATTGCTGTGCTAAATTTCATAGTGGCATCTCCTAGTAAATCCTGATTATATGTACCGGGAACCGGCATCGACTCATAACGGACAGCAAGCTCATCTATAAGATATACGACCCGTGAACAAAGATACTATACGGCTGCTTCGAATTTTACAACAACCCCAATTTCGCCTTCATCGGCCCGGTACTCACATGCGGCTCCGATGCCCGGCACGAATACCAGCTTTTCCCCGCTAAACAGCAGCGGTACCCTTTGCCGCTGCCACGGAGGCATTCCCGCCTCCTGCAACAGGTTTTTCAAACTGCGAGTGGGCCTGAGGCAATCCGGGCGCAGCCGCTCGCCGCCCTGGCGTAACCTGATCGTAACCGGTGCGGCAGTCAGTCTGGCCAGGCTCAATCCCTGCCCCGTCGTCCGCTCGAACAGCAGCCTGCCGCCTGAATCGGGCAGCTCCAGTTCATCCTGGAATGCCCAAGTCAATGCCAGTTCGGGTTGCGGCGCTGGCGTTTTTTTTTCGAGATGCACCTCACCGCGATAACGCCGGATCACGACGCCTCCCAAGGAAATGCGGACCTGGGCATCGTCACGGGCGCTGCACAGCTGCTGCAGAAGGTTTTCCAGCCGCCCGGCGGAAGGCATGGGAATCCCGGATTCTGCCAGCCAGTAGCGCAACAGGTTCCTGGCGCGCGCCCCGGACAAGCTGCGCAGGGCATCCACCCGCAAATTGCCGTTCGCCACCGCAATCGCGCGGTCCATCCGGGCCAGGTCGTCCGACAGCTGCGCGCTTTCCGCCAGATTCCGGCTGGCACGGGCAAAGGTTACCCGGTAGCCGGGAAAGCGCTTTTCCAGTTCAGGCAAGACCAGGTGGCGCAGGAAATTACGGTCGTATGAAATATCTTCATTGCTCTCGTCCTCAACCCAGTGCAGGCCGCGCAGGGCGGCGTAATCGAGAATCAAGCGGCGCGGCACATCGAGCAGAGGGCGAAGTAGGAGCGGGCTTGCCCGCGAATCAGCGCTTATCGCGGGCAAGCCCGCTCCTACATGCCGATCGCTGAGTTCAGCCATCGCGCTCAGGCCTTTCGCCCCGGCGCCGCGCAGCAACTGGAGCAGCAGCGTTTCCGCCTGATCGTCGAGATGTTGCGCCAGCACGACAAAATCAGTTCTCTGTTCGGCAAACACCCGGTAGCGGGCGTCCCGCGCCAGTTCTTCCAGGCTTTCGCCCGGCTGGCGCTTGAGATCGACCCTGACGACCTGGAAGGGAATGTCGCACCCGGCGCACAGCCGGGCGCAAAACTCGGCCCAATCGGCCGCATTCGGGCTGATCTGATGGTTGACGTGAACTGCGGAAAGGGAGAAATGCAGGCTGGCGCGAAGCTGCGCGAGGATATCGAGCAAGACCACGGAATCCGCGCCGCCGCTGAGGGCCAGCACAAGATGCCGGCCCGGTTGAACCCAGTTTTTTAACTTGGCTTCGACTAAGGCGGGCAGATCACCTGGCAGCAGTTTCTTTGAACTTGCCATAACCCATCAGGCGCTCCAGACGCGATTTGAGCAGATCGTCCAGCGATTTGTCCTGAAGCTGGCGCAAGCTTTCCTGCAGCGCCTTTTTCATGTTCTGCATGACCACATCCGGGTCGCGGTGCGCGCCGCCCAGCGGTTCATTGACAATCTTGTCGACCAGGCCCAGGGTTTTCAGACGGCTGGCCGTGATGCCCAGCGTTTCCGCGGCCTCGGGCGCCTTGTCCGCGCTCTTCCACAGGATAGAGGCGCAGCCTTCCGGAGAGATGACGGAGTAGCTGGAATATTGCAGCATCAGCATGACATCGCCCACGCCGATCGCGAGCGCGCCGCCGGAGCCGCCCTCACCGATGATGGCACAGACGATTGGCGTCCTGAGTTCGGCCATCACATACAGATTGCGCGCAATCGCCTCGGACTGGCCGCGCTCCTCCGCCCCGATGCCGGGGTAGGCGCCGGGCGTGTCGATGAAGGTCATGACCGGGAGGCCGAACTTTTCCGCCTGGCGCATCAGGCGCAGCGCCTTGCGGTAACCTTCCGGGCGCGGCATGCCGAAATTGCGGCGTATTTTTTCCTTGGTATCCCGGCCCTTCTGGTGGCCGATCACCATCACCGGCTGGCCATTGAACCGCGCCAGGCCGCCAACGATGGCCGGATCGTCGGAAAACGCGCGGTCGCCGTGCAATTCCTCGAAATCGGTGAATATATTTTGAATGTAGTCGAGGGCATACGGTCGCTGCGGGTGCCGGGAAACCTGGGAAATCTGCCAGGCCGACAGCTTGGCGTAAATGTCCTTGGTCAGCGCCTGATTCTTCTTCTGTAGCCGCCCGATTTCCTCGGAGATATCCACGGCGGAGTCATCCTGAACAAAGCGGAGCGCCTCGATCTTGGCTTCAAGTTCGGCGATCGGCTGTTCAAAATCAAGAAAAGTGGTTTTCATGGGTTTCATGTATTCCTGTTTACAACAGTCGCAATAATACAGGATTTTCTCGGGAACGACATTTCAGCGCTCTCTAAAGGACGATCTGCGTTCCCATCTCCACCACCCGGTTCGGAGGGATGTTGAAGAAGCTGGCCGCGCTGCCAGCGTTGCGGAACATAGCGATGAACAGCTTTTCGCGCCACAGCGTCATTTCGGTGCCCAGCTTGGGAATCAGGGTTTCGCGGCCGAGAAAGTATGAGGTAGTCATCGGGTCGAAGATCAGGCCGTATTGTGTGCAACGCTCCAAAGCCTTGGGGATGTCGGGATCATCCTTGAAACCGTAGCGGACGAGGATGCGGTAGAAGTTATTCGGCAGGCCCTGCACCTCGACCCAGTCGATATCCGGGACATGGGGCACGTCTTCCACTAGCACGGTCACGATGGCAACACGCTCGTGCAGCACCATGTTGTGTTTCAGGTTGTGCAACAGTGCATGGGGCACGGCGTCGGGGTCGCCAGACAGGAACACCGCCGTGCGCGGCACCCGTGTTATCGAATCGGAGTCCAGGCCCTGGACGAAGGGATCAAGGGCGATGGCTTCTCCGGCCATGCGGTTACGCAACAGTTCTCGCCCGAGTTTCCAGGTGCTCATCAGGGTGAACACGCCGAGGCCGAATACCAGCGGGAACCAGCCGCCATCCTCGATCTTGGTGGCATTCGCGGCGAAGAAGGCGAGGTCGATCGCCAGGAAGAACGAGATCAGCAGCCCGCTCCTGATCCAGCCCCAGCCCCACTGATGGCGCACGACAATAAAGGCGAGCGCGGTGGTGATCACCATCGTGCTGGATACGGCAATGCCGTAGGCCGCCGCCATGCTGGTGGAAGTGCGGAAACCCAGTACCAGTGCGACCACGGCGATAAAAAGGGTCCAGTTGATCACTGGCATGTAGATCTGGCCGATCTCCTTCTCCGAAGTGTGTTGCACTTCCATGCGCGGCGAATAGCCGAGCTGGATCGCTTGCCGGGTGATCGAGAACGCGCCGGAGATCACCGCCTGCGAGGCGATCACCGTGGCCGCCGTGGCCAGGGCGACCAAGGGATAGAGCGCCCAGTCTGGCGCCAGCAGGTAAAACGGATTCTGGATCGCAGCCGGGTTATGGATTAGCAACGCACCCTGGCCGAAATAGTTGAGCACCAGGGCAGGCAGGGCAACGGCAAACCAGGCAAGCTGGATGGGCTTACGGCCGAAATGCCCCATGTCGGCATATAGCGCCTCGCTGCCAGTTGCGACCAGGAACACCCCGCCCAAAGCGAGAAAGCCCATCCTGGGGCTGGACAGGAAGAAGCTCAGGGCATACGTGGGACTCAGCGCCTTGATTACGCTGGGCTCGGCTAGAATATTGACGATCCCCAAAACGGCGAGGGCGCCGAACCAGACGCACACCACCGGCCCGAACAGGGCACCGATGCCGGCCGTGCCCTTGCGCTGGAAAGCGAACAGGGCGATCAGCACGCCGATGGTGACCGGGATCACGTAGGCCTTGAGCGCAGGGGTGGCGACTTCCAGCCCCTCGACCGCGGACAGTACCGAGATGGCCGGGGTGATCACGCCGTCCCCATAGAATAACGCCGCGCCGACGATGCCTGCCAGCATGATCGCAGCCCGACTGCGCTGGGTTCCGGCCTTGTGCAGGGTCAGCGCCATCAGCGCCATGATGCCGCCCTCGCTGTGGTTGTCGGCGCGCATGATGAAGGCGACGTACTTGATCGACACCACGATCACCAGCGTCCAGAACACCAGGGAAAGAATGCCGAGGATGTTGTCCGGCGTAATCGGCACCGGATGCGCCCCGACGAACACCTCCTTGATGGCGTACAGCGGGCTGGTGCCGATGTCGCCGTAAACGATTCCCAGCGCGGCCAGGGCAAGGGGTGCCACGCGGCCGTCTTGATGAGTATCTTGGGTCATGAATTCTCCGTGTTCTTTGGATTCTGAATGGATTTAAGACTGGAAACGGTAGCCCACGCCGGTCTCGGTCAGGATGTGCTTCGGCTGGGCGGGGTCGGCTTCCAGTTTCTGGCGCAGGCGTCCGACGTAGATTCGCAGGTAATGGTTGCTCTCGATGAAGGACGGCCCCCAGACTTCGCGCAGCAGATGGCGATGGGTCAGGACCTTGCCCGGATTGGCCATCAGGATGGCGAGCAGGCGGTATTCGATTTGCGTGAGGTGGACGGGCTCGCCGCTGCGTGTGACCACCCGCTTGGAAAGGTCGGCCTGGACATCGCCGAACGAGGCCACGGGGCTGCCCTCGCTGCTTTTGCCTTGCCGCCGCAGGAGTGCTCGCACGCGGGCGAGCAGTTCGCCGACGCCGAAGGGTTTGGTCAGGTAATCGTCCGCCCCGGCGTCCAGCGCGACGATCTTGTCGTTCTCGGTGGAGCGCGCCGACAGGATCAGGATCGGCACCGCGGAGCAGCCACGCAGGTCGCGGATGAATTCGACGCCATCCAGATCGGGCAGGCCGAGATCGAGAACGATCAAGTCGGGCTTGCGGGTGCCCGCTTCGACCAGCCCCTGCTTGCCGCTTTCCGCCTCGAATACGCGGCAGCCTTCGGCCTCCAGCGCGGAACGGACGAAGCGGCGAATTTGCTTTTCGTCTTCGACGACGATGACGCTGGGGGAGATTTCGCTCATGTTCCGCTCTCCTCCGCAACGGTGGGAGGCGTGCCGCTGGGCAGGGTGAACGTCACGCAGGCGCCGCCTTCCGGCCGGTTCGCCTCATAGATCCTTCCGCCGTGCGCGTCGATAATCGACCGACAGATCGCCAGTCCGAGCCCGACGCCGGGGGTCGCCGATTCGGGAATGCCGCGCACGAACATCTCGAACAGCGCGCCCTGCTTTTCCGGAGGAAAGCCAGGCCCCTGGTCGCAGACGGAGATTTCGACGCTTCCGTCTTTCGTGTTTCCCGCGATTTCGATCAAGGAGCCAGGCGGCGCGTATTTGGCCGCATTTTCCAGCAGGTTGCAGAACACCCGCTCGATCAATACCGCATCGAACTCGACCAGAGGCATGTCCTTGGGCAGCGCAACGCGGATCTGATGGTTCGCCAGGCTGCGCCCCAGAAGCTGGATGCTCGCCCCGATCACTTCCTCGATCAATTGCCATTCCTTGCGCAGCGTGACGCGGCCGGCATGGAGGCGTGCCATGTCCAAAAGATTTCCGACCAGGCCGGACAGACGCAGCGCCTGTTCGCGGATAGCCTCCGCCGTCTCCAGGGTTTCGGCGGGAAGCTGCGGCCTGGCCAGCGTCAGCGAATCGGCCAGCCCCACCAAGGCGGTGAGCGGTGTGCGCAGATCGTGGGACAGGGCCGAGAGTATCGAGCTGCGCAGCCGCTCGGAAACGATTTGCACCTGGGTGGATTGGGCTACCTCTACGTAATGCAGGCGTTCCACGGCGATGGCGACCACCGATGCGAGGATCGCCAGCAGCGGTTTTTGTTCCCGTATCGCGTCAGGATTCCGGCTGTTGGGGACGAAAACAATCACGCCGCGCACCTTCATCGGCGCCTTGAGCGGGAAGTAGCCCGCCCCGTAGCCATACCCCGACAGCGTGTAGTCCTCGACCGGCTCGCCTTGATCGAAGGCGATCAGCGCTAAGCGCTGCTCGATATGAAGCCGGCTATCCAATTGGGCGAGCGGTTTCAGGTTGTCTTGTTCATCGGGCAGGAGCAGCGCCGCATCGAGAGCGAACCCGTCGAGCAGGAAGCGGCGGACGATGTCGGAAACCTGCCCGATGGTAAGCGCTCCGGCCACGTCCCGCGCCATTTCGTAAAGCGCCCTGGTTTGCTGCTCCTTGAGAGAGGCGATGTCGGCCTGCCGGCGCAGTCCGGCAGCGAGCTGGCCGGTGATCAGGGCGACCGCGAGCATGACGGCAAATGTCACCAGATACTGGGCGTCGTTGACCGTGAACGAGAGCCGCGGCGGCACAAAGAAGAAGTCGAACAGGGCGACGCTGAGGAATGCCGCCAGCACCGCCGGGCCGCGGCCGAATTTCACCCCGATCAGCAGCACCACCAACAGGAATAGCATGACAATATTCGCAAGATCGAGATATCCAATCAGCGGCATCGCAGCCACCGTAATTATCACGCAAAAAACCAGGGCCCAAGCGTATCCCATCTTCGAAGAGGAAGTGCCAGCGCTTAGCCTGGACCAACGAGTGTTCATTCTTACATTCCCCTGAAACAAAATTGACGATTGAAGCTTAGTCGAATGCCCATAAAACTCATGGAAATTGTGTCATTCTCCATATAAAAAAAACGTATAAATCAGCAGAGCCTTCTTCCGAAGGTATAATTCCGCCATGCTCAACATCGCCTCCCGCCCCTACTCACAACCCGACGCCAACCGCTTGGCAGCAAGCGGCATTCATCCGGTACTCGCCCGCATCTACGCAGCGCGCGGCATCCGGGAAACGCGGCAGCTCGAACATGAGCTGGGCGCCCTGCTCCCTTTCACCGGAATGAAAAACACCGAGGAAATGGCGCGCCTGCTGGCTGACGCGATAAAGGCCGGCAAGCGCCTGCTGATCGTCGCCGATTACGACTCGGACGGCGCCACCGCCTGCGCAGTGGCGATCCGCGCACTGCGTGGGTTCGGCGCCACGGTCGACTATCTGGTTCCCAACCGTTTCGAATATGGTTACGGGCTGACGCCGGAAATCGTCAAACTCGCCGCCAACCGCAGACCCGACATCCTGATCACTGTGGACAACGGCATCAGCAGCGTGGCAGGCATCGAGGAAGCCAGGCGACTCGGTATCGAAGTGCTTGTCACCGACCATCACCTGCCCGGTGACGAACTGCCCGATGCGGCTTGCATCGTCAACCCGAACCAGCCGGGATGCGGCTTTCCCAGCAAGAATCTGGCCGGCGTCGGGGTGATTTTCTACGTCATGCTGGCGCTGCGCGCCGTGCTGCGCAAACGGGAAATGTTTGCCGGAAGGGAAGAACCCAATTTCGGCAAGCTGCTCGACCTGGTCGCCCTCGGCACGGTGGCAGACGTGGTGAAACTGGACG
Organism: Pseudomonadota bacterium; assembly: GCA_021792335.1. Lineage (GTDB taxonomy): Bacteria > Pseudomonadota > Gammaproteobacteria > Burkholderiales > Sulfuricellaceae > Sulfuricella. The sequence continues at coordinate 22,933 of JAJYUW010000017.1, forward strand.
ACAACAACCGCATCCTGGTGCACCAGGGCCTCAAGCGCATACGTGCCGGACGCGCCTGCCCCGGCATCAATGCGCTGCTGCGGGTGGCAGGCAGAAAGCCGGACAAGGCGTCGACTTACGACCTCGGCTTCGTCGTCGGCCCGCGCCTCAATGCCGCCGGACGGCTGGACGACATGGCGCTGGGCATCGAATGCCTGCTCGCGGACAACGAGGAGCAGGCGTTCTCCATGGCGCAGCAACTCGACACCCTCAACCGCGAGCGGCGCGAAATCGAGGCGGGCATGCTGGCGAGTGCTGAGTGGAAAGTCCTGAGTCCTGAGTCGGAGGATGCACAGGACTCAGCACTCAGCACTCAGGACTGTTTTTCACTCTGTTTGTACAACCCGGACTGGCACCAGGGCGTGATCGGCATCCTCGCCTCGCGCCTCAAGGACAAATACCACCGCCCGGTGATCGCCTTCGCCAAAGGCAACAGCGGCGAACTGAAGGGTTCCGGGCGCTCGATCCGCGGCCTGCACCTGCGCGACGCGCTGGACCTTGTGGCCAAACGCCATCCCCACCTGCTGCAAAAATTTGGCGGCCATGCCTACGCGGCCGGCCTCACCATCCAGGAACAGCATTTCGAGGAATTCACCGCCACCTTCGAGGAAATCGCCCAGTCCCTGCTCACCCCGGCCGACCTGGAACGCGTCATCGAAAGCGACGGCAGCCTGGAAACCCCGGCCATGAACCTGAACCTGGCCAAGGCCCTGGCGGAGCAGGTATGGGGGCAGGGCTTCCCGCAGCCGGCCTTCCAGGAAACATTCGCCGTTGAAAGCCAGCGGGTGGTGGGCGAAAAGCACTTGCGCCTCAAACTCGGCAAGACCGGCCAGGTTTTCGACGGCATCCTGTTCTTCCACAGCGAGCCGCTGCCGGACAGGATCAACGCCATTTACCGGCTGGACGTGAACGAATACAACGGCGCGCAAAACCTGCAATTGATGATCGAGTATTGGGAAGAAGCCCGTGAAGGGTACGAGGTGAACCGGGCATCCGCCTGATGATTGGAATACCCAACTCGCAGAAGCCGGACGCGAAGGCAAGCGGCTGGAAGATGTAGCGGAGAAAGCGGCCGGTTCCCGCTATCCCCTTGAATGACTTCACAAGCCTGCTAGTGTAAGATTATGTCGATTGGTTTCTATGGGGAATGCAAAAATGAATTCCGTCCTAAAAATCCGGCCGGATTTAATGGCTGAACTTGACCATTTAGCGGTGGAAACTCACCGTAGCGAATCGGACATCATCAATGAGGCGCTGGAATCCTATCTGGCGCGCGCCCAAAAGCAGACTGTTACCGAAGTCATTGCCAGGATCAAAGCAACTCGCCACAAATCCACCCTTGAGGGCATTGATTTGCGGGAAGCCATTGAAGAAGGGCGCGATTAGTGCCGTTCGTAGTGGATAACTCGGTGGTGGTTGGCTGGTATTTCGAGAGTCAGGCCACACCCTACACCGACAAGGTACTCGACCTGCTGGCGAACGAGACCGTCCACGTTCCGGCACTGTGGGTGCTGGAGTTTTCCAATGTACTGCGCAAGGCGCTTAAAGCGGGAAAAGCCAACACCGCCCGAATCCAGGAAATCATTGCGCTGGTCAACGCACTGCCTATTTCCGTTGACTACACCTCAGAAAATATAGGAAACAACCTGGCCCTGGCGCTGCAATATGGGTTGACCAGCTACGATGCCGCTTACCTTGGCTTGGCGATTCGGCTACAGCTTCCCATTGCCGCCAAGGATGGCGCACTCAAGGAAGCGGCAGGCCGTGCAGGTGTCGGAATCGTCAACCTGCAATCAAGCTGAAAAAACACGTAACGACAAGGCTGCGACAGCGATGAAACATGCTGTCAGAAATGCGGTTCGCAGGGATGGGCGACTTGTCGCCCAACTCGCAAAAAATCCGGTGCAATGCGCTTCGCTTATTGGCACCCTACACTATGCCTTACGCGAGTTGGACCTTGTGGCCAAGCACCATCCCCACCTGCTGCAAAAATTCGGCGGCCATGCCTACGCGGCCGGCCTCACCATACAGGAACAGCATTTCGAGGAATTTTCCGCCACCTTCGAGGAAATCGCTCTATCCCTGCTCACCCCGGCCGACCTGGAACGCGTCATCGAAAGCGACGGCAGCCTGGAAACCCCGGCCATGAACCTGAACCTGGCCAAGGCCCTGGCGGAGCAGGTATGGGGGCAGGGCTTCCCGCAGCCGGCCTTCCAGGAAACATTCGCCGTTGAAAGCCAGCGGGTGGTGGGCGAAAAGCACTTGCGCCTCAGACTCGGCAAGACCGGCCAGGTTTTCGACGGCATCCTGTTTTTTCACAACGAGCCGCTGCCGGACAGGATCAACGCCATTTACCGGCTGGACGTGAACGAATACAACGGCGCGCAAAACCTGCAATTGATGATCGAGTATTGGGAAAAGGCGAGCTAGAGGCATGGTGCCAGAACTGTAGGGCGGGTTCACCCTAAAGGGTACAAGAGCACAGCGTAACCCGGCCGGCTCTCCCGGCCCATGCTGCGGAACGCAAGGATTTCAGGGCAACCCATGGCACCCATTTCGCGGCTTTCGAGACTACTGGCCTGCTTTTCGGCCGCTCTTCCGGCACTGGCGCCCTGTCCGGTGACGGCCGGGGAAGATGAGCCCAGCCTGTGCGAGGAGAGCCCGCCAGGCATCAGAGCGCTCGTCCGGCATCCCGAGCTCTACAACTTCTACTTCGAAAACGACCTGTTCAACGGCACCGACAGCGATTACACCAATGGCGTGAAGTTTTCCTGGGTTTCGGCCAACCTCAAGGACTACACTCGCGACCCCTGCCTGCCGCACTGGGTCAGGAAGCTGAACCGGCTCTTCGAAACCCTGCATCCGGGCAAGTACACCTCGCGCAACATGGTGGTCACGGCCGGGCAGTCGATGTACACCCCGCGCGACCGCAGCCGCACCGGCCTGATCCCCAACGACCGGCCCTATGCCGGCTGGCTCTACCTGGGACTGGGCTACAACGCCCGCGATGCGCGGCAGATGGACACGGTCGAGGTCAACCTCGGCGTGGTCGGCCCTGCCGCGCTGGCGCGGCAAACCCAGGACTTCGTCCACAACCAGCGCGGCATCCCCCGCTTCAACGGCTGGCGCAACCAGCTCGGCAACGAACCCGGCATCCAGCTCGTCGCCGAACGCAAGAACAGGGTCTGGAACGCAAGCGGATCGGGCCTGAAGTTCGACGCCATCACCCATTACGGTGCCAGCCTCGGCAACATCCTCACCTACCTCAACACCGGCCTGGAGCTGCGGGCCGGCCGACGTATCCCGAACGATTTCGGCACCTCGCCGATACGTCCCGCCGGTGACAGCAACGCACCGCTTGAAGGCCCGGTCACCCGCCGTTTTTCGGATGGCGGGCTGCACGCCTTCATCTCGGCCGACGCCCGCGCCGTCGTGCATGATATTTTCCTCGACGGCAACACCTTCTCCGACAGCCACAGCGTCGCCAAAAAACGCTTGACGGGCGACCTCGCCAGCGGCCTCGCCTGGCAATGGCAGGGCGGCAAAATCACCTACGCACGCTACGTCCGCAGCAAGGAATTCGAAACCCAGGAAAACGCGCACGGCTTCAGCTCGATCACGCTCAGCCTTGAGTATTGAGGCGCAATGATCCATAAATGAAATAGGCATAGATTTATTCCCGAGTTGACGGGATTCTGATAATTTTCCCGGGGCAGCCAATCCCGACGCCATTAACGGGCCACGATGAGCATGGACATCTTTCGCATCATCCGCTGGAGACCCGGCCCCTGGGGCCGGGCCGTGCTGCTCGTCAGCACGCTGACTGCCGTCCTCGGCGCGATCTGGGTGCACTACCAACTCGGCCAGCAATTCCATATCTACATGTTCTTCCTGCTGCCGGTCATCATCGTGAGCTGGTACGGCGGCAGGAAGGCAGGCACCCTGTTCAGCCTGCTCAGTGTGGCCGGCTGGCTGGCGGTGGATCTGGGCATGCGGAACGGCAACCCCTACTGGGCGGAACTGGTCAACCATGCTGTCCGCCTCAGCGTGCTCCTGATCGTGGTATTGATGGCCAGCCGCCTGCGCATCGCGCTCGACCGCGAGCACGACATGGCGCGGCTGGACACCCTCACCCGTCTCGCCAACCGGCGCGCCTTCTACGAGCTGGGCGAAATCGAGGCGGGGCGCTCGCGGCGCTACCACCGCCCTTTCACCGCCCTGTTCATCGACCTTGACAACTTCAAGGCCGTCAACGACAGCAAGGGGCATGACGAAGGCGACCGCCTGCTGAAAACCGTCGCGGAGATTCTCCATTCCCGCCTGCGCGCCACCGACATCTGCGGGCGGCTGGGCGGAGACGAGTTCGCCGTGCTGCTGCCGGAAACCGGCGAAAAGGCCGCCGCGATTTTTGCCGCCGAGCTGCGCGCCCGCCTGATGGAAGCGATGGAAAAGCACGGCTGGCCGGTCACCTTCAGTATCGGCGTCGCCACCTTCCACACCACGCCCGAAAGCCTCGATGAGCTGATCGATAAGGCCGACGCGCTGATGTACCTCGTCAAGCAGGGCGGCAAGAACGCCATCCGGCAGGAAGTGTATTGACGAATTAAGTGACCCCCGGCAAAGCCGGGGTTTATTGGATGAGCGCCGCAAAGTCGCCGATAAAACCGTGAGCCGCCCAAGGCGGCTAGTTTTTCACCCCTTCCCCCTCACAGGGGGAAGGTTGGGATGGGGGTTAAAATGCCGATTCTCATGCGAAACTTTCAACCCCCACCCTAACCC
>JAJYUW010000018.1 GCA_021792335.1 Pseudomonadota bacterium
GGAGCAATACATCGTGCTCGAGCCGACATTGTTGCCCCACGGCAGCAGAAACGAATTGGTGGTGATGTTGCGCGCCGCCAGGGAGCGGCCGGTATTGTTCATCACCGGGTGCCAGGAGCGATGGTTATTGGTATTGTAGGCGCTATCCGCCCCGGCATCCGTGCCCAGACTCAGCGGCTCGCCCTGATGCGTCGCCGGCGCCTGGAACTCCTTGGCCTGGTTGCTGTAGATCGTCAGCCCGTTGGTCCCGGACGGGGTGCCCGGCGAGCCAAGCGGCGGCCGGTTGCCGGTAGGATAGGCATTGTTGTCCGAATAGCCGTAGTCGGAATGGCATTTCAGGCAAATCTGGTATTCCCGCGTCACATAGGTTGCGCTGGCGGCGGTATTGGTATTGGCGCCCGGATCGCCCCGTTTGACCGTGTAACCGGACGGCAGCGACTGAAAGGACGCCGATACATAGGCCGGTTCCACGCCGAAGGTGCCGCGCAGCGCGCCCGACGCGATATTGGTGTGATTCATCGCGGTATCGGTATGCGGATGCGTGCCCACCCCGTCCGGCGCGCCGGTGATCGAGCCGACCGGATTGCCGCGGAAATCGCGGAAATTCACCGCCCGGTGCGGGTTATGGCAATCGGAGCATTCGGCATGGCGGTTGCTCAGGGCCGCCACCCCGAGCTTGGCGCGCGATTCGAGCAGATCCTTGCCGCACTGTCCGGTGGGCGTGGGCGTATTGGCGCAATTGGCCAGCGCGCTGTCATTGAAATTGCCGCCGATGTCGTGCACCTCGGTGCCCGCCATCTGCTCGGTCGACTTGATCGGCATGTGCCGCAACAGACTGAAATCGGTCTTGATGTCGGGAATGGCGTTGGCCGAACCGGCGGTATAGGTCACCGCCGCGGACGCGCTGGTGGTGTGGCAGGTGTAGCAGGCCTCCTCCAGCGCCGGATTGCCGCCGGTTTTGGGCGAGGCGAGGCTGTCCGTGCCCTCGCGCAGCAAACGCCGCGCGCCCTGCACGGTATGCGTGTCGTGGCAGTTCAGGCAGGCCGCCTGCCACACCTGCGTGCCGGTCGCGAAGTTGCGCTGTGCGGCGGCCGTCGCGGTATAGGCTTGCGTCGCCACCTGGCTGTTGGCGTGCGTCGAGTAAGCCCAGGACAATCCCCCCTTGTCATGACAGGCGAGGCAGACGATATCGGTGGCCTGGTTGAATGTGGCGCCGGGTTGCGCCGTCTGCAGGCGGTTCATGCGCAGGAACTTGGCGTTCGCGTCCGTGGTGTCGCGCAGATGCGGGTCATGGCAGGTGGCGCATTGCATCTGGCTGTTTTCCAGCGGCATCTTCGGCTTCGGGCTGACGCCGGCCTGGCGGCTGCCGACGACGGTGCCGTCGGGCACGCGCAGCTCGCCGTCATTGGTGGCCAGGGTGCTGTCGTAGGTGAACGAAATGGGATGGTCGTTGGTCAGGTTGATGCCCAGGTTGCGCGTATAGCCGCTGGTCGTGCCGCTGCCGGGCGGCATGTAGGCGGGCGACGTGGCCACGCCGCCTACCGTCATGGCGATGGTGGGATCGATCGCGCCATTGAGCACGTTGACCTTGTCGATCGCCATCGTGCCGTCGTGGCACGACAGGCACAGCTTGGAGCTGCCGCCGGGCGCGGCCGCCATTTCCGCCGCGCTGGCCTCGATCGAGCTCGATGTATAGGGGGTATAGGTGGCGCTGGACAATTTGCGGTTCCACAGCGGCGACGGAACGGTGATGTCCGCGCTGTGCGGGGTATGGCAGAAGACGCAAACCTGCGTTTCGGAAGCGGCCTTGAGGGTGCCGGTTCCGGTGACGGACAGGTTGTGCGGGGTGTTGCGCACATCCGATATCTTGGCGGCCTGCACCATGCCCACCGCCAGCAGCACGGCAAGGCCGGCCGGAATTGCACGGAAACGTTTATGCCATGGCATCAGTCGCCTCCCAGGAATTGAAAAATGACGACACGCCCATTGAACATGTCGGCCACATAGATCCGCCCCTGCCGGTCGCTCCAGACGCCCGCCGGCAGGTAAAACCGGCCGATCTCCTTGCCGGTGCCGCCGAGGGGCATGAGGAAACTTCCCTGATCGTTGAATACCAGCAGACGATCATAATACGATTCTATTACATACAGGTTGCCGGAAGGATCGACCGTCATGCCTTTGGGGCGTACAAAATCACCCACCTTCAGCCCGCGCCGTCCCAGTGTGCCAACGAACCTGCCCTGCGCGTCGAACATCTGCACCCGCGCGTTCATGGTGTCGGCCACATACAACTTGTTGGCGGCGAAGGCGAGGTGGGTGGGGTAGTTGAACTCTCCGTCCGCCTCGCCGCGGTGGCCGATTACTTTCACCAGATGACCATCGTCACCGAACACCTTGATGTCATGGGCGTAAGTGTCCGCCACGTAGACCAGCCCCCGTTGCGCATCCCGCGCCAGCCCCGTGGGGCGTTTAAGCACATCCTGGCCGAACTCGCCTACGGGGTTGCCCTCACGGTTCAGCCGGAATACGCCATGCAGCCCGGCATCCGTCACCAGCATCTCGCCCCGCGCCCCTACGGCGATTCCGATCGGGGTTTCGAAGCGGGTGTTTTCACGCGCCATATCCCAGACTTGCAGCGTTCCTGCCGGTTTGTCGAAAACGTACACCGCTTCACGGCTGGTATCGGTCACGTAGATGCGGCCTTCGGCGTCCACCGTGCCGCTCAGCGGACGCTGCAGCACGACCCGCTCGGCGCCGCCTCCGACCAGGCCGACCAGCCATTCGAATACTTTCACCGCGGTGCTGCGGGCTTCTTCGTTTTCGGGGCCGAAGTTTTCCTCTCCGGTCAATTGTCCCAGATAGCGGTAACGGGCCTTCTCCGGCGGCTCCGGCCATACCTTGGGCGCGCCCTGGCTCACCTCGGTGAGGCGGAACACCGAAGGTGTTCCCGCGCAGCCGGCCAGGAGCGAAAAAAAGGCCAGGCCCAGCAGTGCGGTCAGCAGCGGGCGCAATTCATTCCCCTTTCGTATCCAAGGGCTGGGGGACGATCAGCATGATCTGAACCCGCGCGTTCAGGCTGTCCACTACGTAAAGCAGCCCCCCATCCACAGCCAGTCCCGCGATATTATTGAAACGGCCCGGCGCGGCGCCGGCACCGCCGGCCGTGGCCACCAGCCGGCCTTCCCGGTAGACCTTGACGGTCTGGTCGAAATTGTCGCTTACGAACACCAGATTGCTACGGTCCACGGCGATGGCTCCGGGGTTGGCCAGGGTGCCCGCGCCGAAGGCATACCGGTAGGATCCGTCGCGCCCAAGCACAACCACCTGCCGGGCGAGGCGGTCCACCACGTAGATCCCGTCCGGCCCCTGCGCCATGGCGGAAATGGCGCGCACCCGTTGCGGCTTGATGACGGACAGCGCTCTGCCCAGGTTGTTGAACGCGACGATTTGATCGTACAGGGCGTCGGCCACCAGCAGTTGTCCGTTGCCTTCATCCACTGTGACGGAAATCGGGCGCCCCAGGTTACCGGGCGAACTCAGGGGCGGGAGCGGGGTGCCGTCCCAGGCGAAATGCAGCACTTGGCCGCGGGCGGGATCGGTTACGTAGACAGACATATCGGGCGCGGCGTAAACGCTCATTCCGGCGTCAGCAGCCAAGCTCGTGAATGGCGTCAGGGTTTGCTCTGCGCGGCCGTAGCGGAAAACGCGGCGCAGGCCCGCATCCACCAGGTAGACGTCGTTGCCTCGGGCACTCACGGCAGTGGGGTGACGCAGCATGACGTAGCCCGCGCCACCATGCGGGGCGGCGCTCGGCAGTCCCCTCAACGCGCCTGAGTTGGCACCGGTCAGATCGATCCACGGCCGCAGCAGCTCCTCCCGCTCCGCTATGTCAGCGGAAAAAGCGCCGGTCGAGGCGCAGCCGGTCAGGATCAAAGCCGCGATGACACCCAGCTTGACGAAAAAGCGCTGTTTCATGGCGCCATCCTGCCGCTTCAGGTTGAAAAATGCAACGGTCACCATCTGCCAGGACCCCCGGTGGAAGCTCCGCCGATAACTCCGCTTTGCAAGCCGGGCCGTCCGGTGTGGCACAAGTCGCAACGATCCGCACCCCAGGCTATTTTGTCATTATGGCACATGCCGCAGAATTTACCTTCGATGATGTCCGACATGAGCACAACGTTGTCGCCGGCGCGCATCTTGAAGCCGAGTTCGTAGTGGCATACCTTGCAGTTGTAGCGGATGCGGTGGAACCAGTGGGGGAATATCACCGGCCGGACTCCTTCCTTCTCCGAGTGCTTGTTGAACACAACATCGCCAAATTCGGCCCGGCTGGGAAACGGGGCAAGCAGCATGAGCAATGTGAACATGATTGCGGCCGCCCTCACGGACCGGCGAAGGCTGTGTCGGCTGTGCGTTTGTTGATTGCATCCCATGTCTTGTCCCATCTAACGCGCCTTGGCAGCCCCTCCGGCTACTGGACGGGGCTCGTTGTGGCAGCGCCTGCATTCGGTCAAGGGAAAGGCCACCGCGCCGTGGCAGCGGCCACAGAATTCCCCCTGCAGGATGTTGAACATGTTGAATCCCGTGGTGGTCCCGGCCTTGGACTTGAACAGCCCTTCGTGGCAGTTGCTGCAATCCAGGAATTCGGAGTGCTGCTTGTGGGGAAAACGCACCATGGACAGTTCCGCGGTATTCTTCATCAGCACGTCCGGGGGCTCCTTCTTGTCGAGTTCATTGACCTTGGTCCCGGCGTAAATGCTGGTGCGCGGGTTGATCTTCCCCTGCTCCAGCGCCTTGACCCAGTTAACCTGATTGCCGGCCGTATCGGGAGGCAGTTTGGAGAGTGCCTCGGCGGGATTCTGCAACTGGCTCAGTGCAGTATTCGACGGATCGTGCAGGCCGTCCTGCGCCAGTGGCTTCCAGTTGCCGGCCCACGCCAGCCCCGTGCTGATAGCGACAGCCGCTGCCATGACCAAGCTCCAGCAGCGGGCGGCCTTGACCCGCCGCTGCTCGCGCGATGTTCTGCCCATAGTCACCTCTTATCCCGGAATGAATATGCCGGCGCTGCGGATGGCGCGGATGAGTTCCTTGGTGGAGTCCTCCAGCATTTTTATACCGCCTTCGTAATCACCTTTCTTGGCTTGCGCTTCCGCCATGGTGCGCAGATTGGCGGCCTGATCCAGGAATTTCTGCGTCATGGGGCTGATGCCAGATGCACCAAGTTTTTCCTCGAGCAATACCTTGACCAGCATCTTATGGGTATCGTTGCGGTCAGTTTCGTAATGATATTCCTCTTCCTTGGTGGCAAAGTTCAGCGAGCGCACCAGGGTATCGCCTTCGCGCAGGCCGCCAATCGCTGTCTTGGCCATCAGCAAGGCCTGATCAAGCGTCGAGCGGGCTTCGTCCAGCTTGTTCGCGGCGGCCAGCGCATTCGCCTGTTGCATCAGCCCTTCGATTTTGCGGCTTATTTCCCCTTCCTTGGCGTCCAGATGCTTCTCTGTGCCGATACGCTTTTGCGCCGACAGCAGCGCTTTCACGCTTTCCATGCGGGAATCGAAGTCCCGCCGCTTTTTTTCCTGGGTGACCTGTTCCGGCGCGGCCAGGCGCACGCCTTCGAACAGGGTTTTGGCCGCCTCGTCCAGCAGGCTTGTGCTTTTGCCATAGTCCTGCGCCTCGAATGCCTCGACGGCCTGGCGCCGAAGTGCGCGTGCCTTGTCGCGGCGCGCCACGGCGTCCGGATTGGGGCTGGCTTCAATCTGTTTTGCTGCCGACGACTTCTCGATCAAGGTCTCGACCGATTGCAGGCGCCGCCCCAACTGTTCTTTGTCTTCCGCAGCCCGCCCTTTACCGGGAGGGGTGGGCGTGGAAACCGGTTCGGCGGCCAAAGTTGCCTGGGCAAAGCACAGTCCGACGCACATGGCGAGCAGTCGTACAACAATACTTGGTTTCATGAGTTTTCCGTTCCAAACACGTGGGTATTATCCCAAAGTTGCGTTCAAGGCAACAATAATTTCGCAGGATGCGCATTGCGCACCCTGCGAATGTTCACCTTTTAAGGTGAAATGGGCTTGCTCCAGTACTATCAGGCCGCTTGTCCACAATAAGCGGCCCATCCTTCACCATCACTTCGCCGGCGCCTTGGCCGCCACCGGTTTCGCCTTGTCATGGCAGCGGCGGCATTCGGCAACCGGGAAAGCGACCGTGCCATGGCAGACGCCGCATTTTTGCCCCAGCATGATGGCCGCCATGCTGATCTGGTTGGCGCCTTTTTGCGGGATGAAGATGGCCGGATGGCAGTTGGAGCAATCCAGCAATTGCGTGTGCTGCTTGTGGGGAAAGCCCACGCCAGGCATGGAGCCTTTGACCTCGCGCACGATGCTAAGGTCCATGATCACCGGTTTGGCTTTTGGATCGTTGCGGTCCCAGCGTGCGTCAATTTTGCTTTCGTTCAGCGCCTTCACCCAGTCCACCCCGTTGCCGAAGTCACCCTGGGATTTGGGTAGGCCAGAAAAGGCTTCCAGCGGGGTCTGCAGCATTTGGGTGCTATCGTTGGTGGGGTCGTGAATGCCATCCTGAGTCGGCGGTAGATGGCGTTTCGGCACGACCCTCATCAGCCGGTTGAAAGGATTGACTTCGGAACCCGCGATCGCGGTCTGGGGCTGGGCCGCTGTTTCCGTTTTAGCCTCGGTTACCGCTTTTTCCTTTGCGGGCTGGGCCGCAGTGGCAAGGGTACCCCATGACGCAACCAGCAGCGCGGATACCAGAGTGAAGTGTATTAATTTAAATGGACTGTTCATGTTGCCTCCTATTTCTTGCCGACCGGGGGTTTGGCCGGGCTTAGCAGTTCGTGCGACTTGCTTTCGTGTACTTGGGTCGGCGTGCCGGGCTTGCCGGAATGGCACAGGTTGCAGTTTTCAACCGACCAGGCGATGGTGCCATTGTGACAGGCGCCGCAATATTGGCCGTCCATGATCTTGAGCATGTCGATATTGTTGCCGCCCGCCTTGAACTTGATCCCGAGGTCGGCGTGGCATACCTTGCAACTGTAGCGGACGCGGTGGAACCAGTGGGGAAATACCGCCGGGCGCATGCCTGCGGCGTCCGAGTTGTTGTTCATGATCACGTCGCCGTACTCGGCCATGGCGGGCCGGGCATCGACGAAGGCTGTGGCCAGGACGAGCGTCCCGACGAACAGCATCCGGCCTATGAGGGTGCGTCTAATCAGTGATGGCATTATTGTTTTCCTTCCTTTCCGTTGATAAAAAGTTTCCTGGCGCATTATTGGGCTCCGAACGGCCTGTTCAGGCTGAACATGAGCAAGGATTGCCTGGTGGTGTTGGTGTTGGTGTTGGTGTTGGCGTTGCTGCTGCTGTTGATGCTGCCGCTGCTGATTTCCGATACGCGCGCACTGAGCCGCAACTGGAGGCGCCCGATGGAATAGTCCAGGCGGTTTTCCCAGGAGCGGGACTCCTGTTGCCGTGGACCCGCCAGCACCGGCAGGGGCATGTAGCCGTAAATCCGCAGTTCGGAGACAAATCTTAGGCGCGGTACGCCGAAAGCGCGCTGATGGCGATAGCTCAAGTCGGCGCTGGAGGTGGTGGTGGTGGTGGCCGGCATGTCAGGCGTGGTAAGGGTGGTGATGGGCGTGTTGTAGTAAGCAGGCACGATGCCGGTTTTCTGACGCACAGCCTGGATGGTCAGGTTGCCGGCCCACGATGCGTTGCGGGTCAGGCCCTCGTTGCGGGATGCCTGCAGGTTGAGGAGCTGAAAAAAATCATTGGTGCCGCTCACGGCACGGGAATCGCTGGCGCTCAAACGCAAAAAGGTGTTTTTCTGGCCTTCCGCATGGCTCCATGTCAGCGAGCCGCTGTGAGACAGGCGCACAATGGTTGGAATGCTGCTGTCGAAGTCCGACGAAGCTGTCTGATTCAGGTTCAGCCCCAGTGAGCCGACGCCGAGGCCCATGCTGCGGTTCAGGCTATGTCCAAGTTGCAGCGCAACGTGCTGCCCGCTGTCGATAGGATCGATCCGATTGGTCACGGTGCCGGAGGCGAATCCGTTGTAGTTGAAGGTGGCGAGGTCGAACGTGTCCGACTGGTAGGTAATCCCGCCGGATTGATTGCTGGCTACGGTCTGGGTGCCATTGCTGTCGTTTACGTTGACGTTTGCGCTGCTGTTCAGCCGGATGTGTTTGGACAGTTCGTAGTACGCTCCCAGGTTGGCGTTGGCGCTGCGCAGCGCGGAAGAGGGGGTGCCGTTGCTGGCGCTATTCATGCCGAATACGCGCGCGCTGCCGGACACGGTGAGGGGTTTGTCGGCGGGGTGCCAGAACGCGGAACTGCTCAACTGCAGGTAGCGGGTGTCGGTTTGTCTTTGCGACAAGCGGTAGTTCGTCCGGCTCAGGTTGCCAAGGTTTTCCACCGAGAAGGTGGGGTCCGGTATATAGCTATGGCGGACTACCAAGGTGTCGAGCATGGTGCTTTCATAGGTTTGCTGGCGCTCGGTGTTGTTGATATCGCCGTTTATCTGGAGTGTTTGCTTGGCTAGGCGCTTCGTCATTTCGAGGCGCAACAGATCCTGCTGGTTGGTGCCGAAGATGGCACTTTCCCACATGTTGCGGTCATAACTTGCCATGTAATTGGTATCGCCGCTCAGGGTGCGGTAGCGTTGAGTCAGGCCGTAGCGGGTGCTTCGATAGGAAGAGTCGATTGCGCTGAGGCCGGTTTCCAGCCGGTTGTTGCTGCGGTCGAAATGCGCCTCGAACGGGAAGCGGCTGTATGGCAACAGGTTCAGGGTGGCATTGCCCGTGATGATATTGCTGGTCACTTTGTTCTCAGTCGTATTGGAACTGTAACCTGAACTGGAACTAGAACCGGTGCGGGTGCTGCTGAGACCCAGACCGCCGCCAACCTGGGCGAACCAGGGCTGCCAGATGAAGGATTTGGTGCTGGCGTTTACCCTGGTTGTGATCGACTGCGACAGGTATTTTATTTCCCCATAGGTTTCCTTGCGCAGGTCATAGCCTATGTTTCCCCAAGTCTTGATGGGGGGGATTACCAGCGATAAACGGCGTTCGTCGGGGGGAGCGGCGACCGTTTCCAGGAGGGAACCTGCGGGATCTGCCGGTGCCGCGGGAGCCGATTCTTCGGCGCGGACGGCGGTATTCTCGTTCGGTCCATCGGCAAGCTCAGTGACAGGTGATGTGTCGGCCATTTGGGCTAATTTCAGATGCAGCTGCTGGGCTTTGTTGTCCCTGTCATCGTAATTCGCTGTGTAGTCTGGGGCGGCGGAAGCCGTTTCTTCGGCACGGGCGGATGCTTTCCCGTTAACGTGAACGTCGCGAAGCGACACCTCATCACTCTCCCCCTCTGGGGGAGAGGTAGGAGAGAGGGGACGGACACGGCGGTCGCGACGTTCATCATTCGGGTTGGCGCGGCCGCCATGTCCGTCAGATCCGTCTGCATGCATGGCGACGAGCGATGCATCGGCCAATTGTGTAAGCTTCAGGTGCACAGGTTGGGCATTCTTGGTCATGTCTTCGGAATTCGCTGCGTAGTCCGGATTGTCCGCAAGAGCACTTCTGTCCGTCGCGCCATCCGGAGGACTATCGCCGTTTCCATTGCCCGCGGTGTTGAGTCGGGCAGAGAGCGGTGGCGTCATCGGCCCCACCGGGGAGATCTGGCTGGCGGGGAACGCCGGGCGCGGCCAACCGAAAGCCAGCGATACCGCCAGCATGATACAGATCTCCGGCTCGTATTTGCCGTTCCATTTTCCACCCACTTCGCTCCTCGCATCTCGCTGCCGCGTGCGAACTCTTTTCAATTACTTCCTTACTGCGCGCTCTCCGGCAGTTGTGGAAAGGGGTAAGTAGCGCGATTCATCCACTTGCACGGGCGTTTCCTTCTTGAGTCGTGCGATGAGCGACTTCCAGGCGCGCTCGCTTTGCTCCCGCAGCCATAGTTCGCGTATGCGTTCCTGGGACGCTTCGAAGCTGTTCAGTTGCGGTAGCTTGCGCTCGCTCAAGCGAACGATGCCTACGCCTTCCAGCACCCTGATAGGGTCGGAGATGGCGCCTGGCTGGAGCTTGTCCACGGTTTCCTGTACCGCATCGGACATCATGCCTTTATGCATATAGCCCAGGTCGCCGCCTTGTTCCGCTGAGATGTCGCCGGATTTGGCGCGCGCCAATGCGGCAAAATCAGCGCCGTCACGTAAACGCTTGACCAGCGCTTGCGCCTCGTCGCGTGCCTTCTCCCATGCTGCCGTGGGCGAGGACGGATCCACTTTGAGCAGAATATAGGAGAGCCGCAGTTGTTCGGGTTCAGTGAATTTGTCCGGATGGGCAGCGTAATAATCGCGCATCTGTTTTCCATTCGGGGGCGGCACGTTGCGGACAAGCTTTTCCAGCTGGCTCAGCAGGCTTTCCTCTTGCAACCGTTTGGTGAGCGACTGCACCAATTGTGCGCGGTTCTGTTTGTATTGTTCGTTGTTGCGGTAACGCTGTTCGTATTGCTGGAGCGTTTTCTGGATCGCCGCATCGTCCGGTTTCAGGGCGCGACGCTGGGCTTCGCGCAGCAGCAGCGCATTGGTGACCAGGGTTACGCCCACTTCCCGCTGCAGAAGGGCGATCGCGCCCTCGGGCGGTCTGCCGTGATAAAACTTGCGGCGAGCCGCTCCCTCAAGTGCGATGTCGTAGTCCTGCTGGGTGATGACGATGTTTCCAACCGTGGCGAAAACCGGCGACTTGCTGGCGGCGGCACCGGGCGGTGGGGCGTCAGCCGCATGGGCAACCATGCTGAACAGGGTACCGGCGAGCAGCGCCAGGAGCGGTAGATAGACATGGTTGAGTCGGTTAAGCTTCACGTAGGGGGGTGCCTCTTGATATGTCGGTTGATAATTGCGTGCGGCGCAAGCCGGCTTCAGGGTCACATGCCGGGACAATAAATAATGGACGAAAGAAGGGCCGGACGAGATATTCTGTCCGGCCCGCCTGTTGCCGGACGGGTGTGCCGTCCGGTATGTGTGCTACATCCTTCTTACTTGGTATGGCAAGCCAGGCATAAGGCACTGCCGGCGTTGGACATACGCAGGAAAGTCGGCTGGGCGCTGGTGTGTGGATCGTGGCAACTGGCGCACTCTACGAAGGCTTGATCACCAGTGAGGACCGGACCGGCCGATCCATCCTTGTTGACCGAGGTGGCGCCGGTGCGCGTGTAGAGCATCATGTCGTTCTTGTCGCGCGCTGCGTTTGCATTCGCGTCCACCCACCATACATTATTGCCGTTCAAGCTTGCGTATTTCACGCCCTTGAAATCAGTATCTTTTAGCGCGCCAGCGGCAATGTCGGCTGTCGTATAGGCGCCGCCCGCTGGCATGCCGCCGCCGTACTGTATGCCGATCGGATGGTCATTTCTCAAGTCCTGGCCGATCCTGGTTATGCTCGTGGCGGAACCGAGCACGCCCAGAGTCTGGCCCGTTCCTGACCAGGTGCCTGCCCAGGCGGCGCCGGCCGGATTATATCCGCCCGATCCGGGCTGGTTGATCATGACGTTCATCGCCGTCGTGCCGTCATGGCAGGAAAGGCAGGCCAGCGATACTGAACCGACCTGCGCGGTGGCGCCATCCAGGCTGGTGGTGCCCAGGCTGTTGTAGGTGGTGTACGTGGTGGGGGCCGCCAATACGCGGTTCCACAGCGGCACGGAGGCGCTGGTGTCGGAGCCGTGCGGCGTATGGCAAAACACGCAAAGCTCGCCGCTGCCGGCGGTGGGGGTGAATGTGGCGGTTGCGCCAGTGCCGGCGGGGCTGCCGAGATTGTGCTTGGTGTCGGCAATGCCAACCGCTGACGCAGTTCCTTCCATCAGCATGCCGGCTGTCATGAGCGTCGCCGCCCCTGCCAGTGCGACGCCGATCTTGCGCGCCATCGTGCGTTCAATAAATAAAGTTTTCATGGCATATATCCTTACGTCAGATAAAAAAGTACGTCACTGTTGCATTTGACCGCTAATTAAAGATACTTACATTGAAAGTGCTAGCATATGTCGTGCCAATGCAAATAACATATTGTTTTTCTGATAAACAGACATCCCCGCCTAAGGCCGGCTTCCCATAATTGAGAATTCATTGTAGCAATGTTTCTCAATTATGGGAAGCCGGCTATTGCTCCCCGTTTGCCATATGGAATAGGGGAGCGCGTTTGCGGACGGGGCTATCCTATTGCGCTTTCGCTGGTTCAGGGATGGTGCGCTTGCCCGGTTCGGGCGGTGTTTTTTTGCTCAGGGCCTTTTTGCCGATATAGCCGTCGTCCGCAGCAAGGGCGGCGGGACGATAGATTTCCACCTTGCGGAAATACTGGTCCGCCATGTAAACCCGCCCATCGTCATCCACCGCAATGCCGGCAGGAAGCATGTACTTGGCCGGACCATCCACTTCCGAGCGGCTGCCGACGGCCAGCAGCAACTGGCCCTGGGGTGAGAAGATCTGGAAATTGCCGAAAGCGGTGTCCACTACATAGACGTTTCCAGCCTTGTCCACGGCGATTCCCTTGGGCCGGGAAAATTGCCCCCCCTGGCGGCCGATGGCGCCGAATATGCTGACCGGCGTGCCGTCATCGCGGAACTTCTGAACGCGGAAATTGCCCCCATCGACGACATATACCGAACCATCCGGGGAGACCGCCGCGTCCACCGGCAAATTGAATTCGCCCGGCCCGATGCCGCGCTTGCCGAAATCGAACAGATGTTTGCCGGTTTGCGCGTCGAACACGCGAACGCGATGTTCCACTTTCTCAAGCACGCCCCCGAGGTCCACCACGTACACGCGGCGCCCGTCAGCATCGACGGCGACTCCCGACGGCCGATGAAACCAGGTGGGGTCGCCTATGGAGCGCAGGAATTTTCCCTCCTTGTCGTACACCATGACCTTCTTGGCGGAGCTGTCGACCACGTAGAGATTGCCCTGCCTGTCCAGGGTCAGACCGAGGGGTATCATCAGCGCGCCGGGTTCCTCTTCGCCGATAGTGAAAAAGCGCTTGGCGGGAATGTCGAACACCATCACCGCGTGGCTTGCCGAGTCGGCCACGTAGACGCGACCATGGCGCACCGCGAGGCCGAAGGGTTTTGACAGCCCTTCGCCCTGCGTCTGCTCCCCTGTGGCCATGCGCCTGAACCTGTCGGCGGCTGACTCCTCCGGCTTGATGTCCGCGCTGCTGTACAGGGAGCGTTCGTAAATGAACCTGGGTTCGTCGGGAGGGGGCGGGAATACAGGAATTTCCAGCTCTACTTTGCGGGTTTCCGGTACCGACATGCAGCCGCCCAAGACAAGGGCAGCGGCAAGAATCAGGGGGCTAATCAACGAAAATGAAAGAAGTCGCTTCGTCATCTTTGATTCCTCAAATTACGGCTGATCATGATGTCCAACGGTCCGCCCGACCCGCGGAACAACCGAAGGATTGGAAGCAAAATTCATGCAAGCATGAGTGCCGAAATTTGCCGGCTGGCCGTTCTGCGTGGCACTGAATTTTTCTTCCGCTAAGGCTGGTTGCCAGTCAACTTAAAACGACTGTACGTTCTTTGCAGGTGCGAATTCATTCGCACATTTGGCCGAATGAATTCGGCCCTACATGGCTGGAGCGGAGCAATGGCTGGCTACCGCAGCGCGATATCCGCTGGTATGATACGCTTCACCGCGATTTATCACAATTGCTGTTCGGTATGCCACGGCGGCATGGGCAACGGCGCGATGTGGGGAACTGCAACCACCACCGGATTTCATCTTAACTCAAGGTTGTTGTCGCCTATGCGGGGCGTTTTTTCCATCCGCCGGCAAGGATAGAATAACGCAGGGAAAATATGGTACACCACATCAAGTCGATATTTAAAAGCGGCGAGCGCCTGCCTTGGTGGCGGAGCCTGTCGGTCAGGCTGGGAGCCAGCGTACTGGCCGTCCTGTGCCTGGCGCTGGTTGCCGTCGCGTTATGGCTTAACCATCTCGAGGAGCGCCGCTTTCTGCAGCAGCACACGGAGCACGCCGGACAGGCGGCCGCCATGGTGGCCCATTCCTTGTCTCAGCGCATGCTGGCGGGCGGCGATGCGGCGGTGTGGCGGGATGTGACGGACTTGTCCGAGGAGCTGCGCCGTGCCGTCGGCGCCGCCCGCATTCAGGTCTTGAGCCGCGAGGGGAAGGTCAAGACGGCGACCGGAACGCTCGAATCCCCCCGCCAGTATCGGCTGCAAGACAAGGAGTGCGCCCGCTGCCATGCGTCCGTTTCCTTCCGCCACTGAATTCCGTGCCGCCGACGGCAGCCGCCTGCTGCGCGTCATCAGCCCGATTCCCAAACAGCCCGCCTGCGTCAGTTGCCATAGCCAGCCCGAGGCGTTCCGCGGCATGATCGCAATCGATTTCGATCTCGCGCCGGCGGAGCGGGCGGCGGCGCAACGGAACTGGCTGATGCTGGCAATCGCCGCCGCCTCCGTCCTGGCGATGCTGTCCCTCGTCGTGTTGCTGTTGCGCTACCTGGTGCACAAACCCCTGCGCGCCCTGGCAGAAGCGGCGTCCGCGATCACCGGGGGCGACATGGGCACGCGGATCCCGGTGCGGCGGAGCGACGAACTCGGGCTGCTGGCCAGGAGTTTCAACCAGATGGCGGCGGAGATCGAAGAGCAGATGGAGGAGATGAAACACTCCAATAGCGAGCTTGGCCTGCTCTACGCCATCATGGTGGAAGCAAGCCGCAGTCTGCACATGACCGACGTGCAGTCCATCGTGCTCATGATTCTGCGCGACCGGCTCCCGCTAAGCATGCAGGTATTCTGCGTGGAAAGCGGCAAGGAAGGGTGGTGTTGCAGCGTGGCCGGACTGGGAGGCGATGAGCCCCACATCTGCGGGACCGGGAGCATGGAGGAATGCCCGGCGCTGGCGCGCATTCCCCAAACGCTGGTGGTCGAGGCCTGCGCGCAGCGGAAGGAAATGCAATATTCGATCGAAGGGCAATGGTATTTCGTGATTCCCTTCTTCGAGGGCGAGCGCTTGACCGGGCTGCTGGCGGGCTACGGTTTTGCGGCGGAGGCCCTGCCCGTTCTGGATGACAAGCTGCTCCGCAATCTGTCGGCGCACATCGGGCTCGCCCTGGAGAATGCCCGCCACTACACCGATGCCATCACCGATGGGCTGACCGGTTTGCGCGCCAAGAGCTACGGCTTTGCCCGCCTCAACGAAGCGATTCACTACGCGGAACGTCACGCGGTTCCGCTCGGGGTGTTGATGCTGGACCTGGATCACTTCAAGGCCGTCAATGATAACTATGGACATCAGGCGGGTGACCGCGTGCTGCGGGAAATCAGCGCGCGCCTGCTGAACCGGGCGCGCAAGTCGGACATCCTGGTGCGCTATGGCGGCGAGGAATTCATGATTATCCTGCCCGATGCCGATGCCGTGAAACTGGCGGAAGCGGCGGAAGCGATTCGGGCTTGCATAGCCGCCTCTCCGGTCATGATCGACCAGGGGAACACCCCGCTGAATATTACCGTCAGCGTGGGCGGAGCCCTGCTGCGCGGAGGCGAGAACCGGGCCGAGGACATCATCGGCCGGGCCGATGAAGCCCTGTACCGGGCCAAGGAGTTGGGGCGGAACCGGGTAGTCATCGCCGGCGATGAGGGCGCTGTTTCCCGTGCGGCTGATCCAGGAAAAACGGCCGACTAGTTCGGCGTTTGATCGGCCGGTTTTGTGTTGTGGATGGTTCGGTGGCAAACTAGCCGCTTTTCCAGCTATTTTCGGCCTTCCCCTGTGCGCCCTTTCGAGCTTTTTGTCGGTCTGCGTTACACCCGTGCCAAGCGGCGTAACCATTTCATTTCCTTTATTTCCCTGGTTTCCATGCTGGGCATTGCGCTGGGCGTCGCTGCCCTGATCGTGGTGCTTTCCGTGATGAACGGCTTTCAGAATGAGCTGCGCACCCGCATCCTGGGGGTGGCGGCGCACGCCCAGATCAGCGGCGCGAATAACACCCTGGCAGATTGGCAGGGGGTGTCGGCGGTGGCGGCCAAGCATCCCGAGGTGGCCGGCGCAGCTCCCTATATCATGGCGCAGGGACTGTTGTCCTATGACCAGACGGTGCAGGGCTCGGTCGTCCGCGGTGTTCTGCCGGCGCTGGAGGAGAAGGTGTCGGATCTGGGCGGCAAGATGAAAGCCGGGCGGCTGGAAAGCCTGCGTGCAGGGGAGTTCGGTATCGTGCTGGGGGCCGAGCTGTCCAGGATGCTGGCGGTGTCGCTGGGCGACAAGGTGGTGGTGATCGCGCCCCAGGGTCGGGTCACGCCGGCCGGTATCATGCCGCGCCTAAAACAGTTTTCCGTGGTGGGTATTTTCGAGGCCGGCATGTATGAATACGATGCCGGGCTGGCGCTGATTCATCTGGATGATGCGGCAAAACTTTACGGCATGGGCGACCGCGTTTCCGGCGTGCGGCTCAAGCTCAAGGACATGTATCGCGCGCCGCAGGTAGGGCGTGAACTGTCCGCCTTGTTTGGCGACGACTTCTATATCAGCGACTGGACGCGGCAGCACGCCAACTTTTTCCGCGCCATCCAGATCGAAAAGAACGTGATGTTCATCATCCTGTTGCTGATCGTGGCGGTGGCGGCGTTCAACATCGTTTCCACGCTGGTCATGGCGGTCACCGACAAGCAGGCGGATATCGCCATCCTGCGCACGCTGGGCGCTTCCCCCGCGAGCGTCATGAAGATATTTATCGTCCAGGGCACCCTGATCGGGGTCATCGGCACGCTCATCGGCGTGGCCGGCGGCGTGGCGCTGGCGCTCAACATCGACGTGGTGGTGCCGGCGATAGAGCGGCTCTTCGGCGTGCATTTCCTCGCCAAGGACGTGTATTACATCAGCGAGCTGCCTTCCGACCTGCAATTGCGCGATGTCGCTGTGATCGCCGCCGTATCCTTCGTCCTCACCCTGCTGGCGACACTCTACCCGAGCTGGCGGGCATCCAAAACCAACCCGGCGGAGGCGTTGAGGTATGAGTAAAGAGTCAGGAGTGAGGGGCGAGGTCAAAAGTGGTGCGGGAGTTGCTACTCCTCACTTAATACCCCGCACTTCTCTCCAACTGGAAAATTACCAACCTCGAATCGAGAAGGCACGCCTTGAAGCATCTTCCCAGCTCAACCCTGGAAGACGCGCGGATTTCGGCCAGTTCATGACGCCCCGCTGTACTGCAGATTTCATGGCGGGACTTTTCGATTTGTCCACACACTCATCCATCCGGCTACTCGACGCCGGTGCTGGGGTCGGGTCACTGACAGTCGCTTTTTTGGAAAAGGTGAGGAAATCCACGCTACGGGTATCTGATGTTTCGGTTACATTGTATGAGCTCGACGATCTTCTGGTTTCTTACCTTTCCGAGGAAATCGAGACTTATCGGCAGTTGTTCTCCGATGGCGGGATAAAGTTTGCTGCCGACTTGGTCCGAAGCGATTTTATTGAAAGCGCCATCAACCAAATTCAGTTCGGAATGGCAGAAAAATTTAATTTCGCCATCCTTAATCCGCCTTACAAAAAGATTAATAGTAATTCTCGCCATCGGCACTTGCTTCGTCAGATCGGAATCGAAACGGTTAATCTGTATTCGGCTTTTGTTGCGCTAGCCTTGGCGTTGACGGACACTGGCGGCCAAATCGTTGCCATCATTCCCCGCAGCTTCTGCAATGGCCCCTATTACAAGCCATTTCGTGAATTCATTCTCGCGCGCGCAGCGATCCGGCATATGCATCTGTTTGCCTCGCGCGACAAAGCTTTCAAGGATGACAACGTGTTGCAGGAAAATGTCATCATCCTGCTAGAGCGCGGCGGCCAGCAGGGTGACGTGACGGTTTCCACATCAACCGACGACAGCTTTTCCGACTATACGACCCATGTATACCCGTTTGACCAAATCGTTTTCCCCGGTATGGCCGAGCGCTTTATTCACGTTCCGACCTCCCCGGAATATAACTCTATGGCGCTGTCCCCGGCTTTCGCCTGCTCGCTGGCGGACATTGGCGTCGAGGTGTCGACCGGGCCGGTTGTCGATTTCCGGGTGAAAGAGTATGTGCGCGACATGCCGGAGACGGGTGCCGTTCCCTTGCTTTATCCCGGCCATTTCACTGGGCTATCCATCGAGTGGCCGAAGCCGGGGATGAAGAAGCCCAACGCGCTGATGCGCCACCCTGAAACCGACAAGTTGCTTTACCCGAACGGTTTCTATGCCGTTGTGCGGCGTTTCTCGTCCAAGGAGGAAAAGCGCCGCATCGTGGCGAGCATGGTTTGCCCGGATGTGTTCGACACGCCTCTTTTGGGTTTTGAAAACCATCTGAATGTTTTCCATCAGCGCAAGCAAGGTTTGCCGGAAGAGCTGGCGCGGGGCCTGGCGGTGTTCTTGAACTCCACGGCAATTGACGAGTGTTTTCGCCGATTTAGCGGGCATACCCAAGTCAACGCGACCGACTTGAGGCTGATGAAGTACCCTAGCCGTGATGCGCTGATTGCGCTTGGCCGCTGGGCGAAGGAGCAGGAAAATCTGTCGCAGGAACGGATCGATGCAAAACTGGAAAGCATGGTATGAGTGAACACAAAAACATTGACGATGCGTTGAAAATTCTTGTTGCGCTTGGCTTCCCACGTGCGCAGCAGAATGAGCGTTCCGCTCTTTGCCTGTTGGCCCTGGCGAATATCACGCCAGGCAAGTCATGGCGGCAGGCCGATAACCCGCTGATCGGCATTACGCCGATGATGGAATTCAGTCGTGACCACTATGGCGCTGCTTACAAGCCGAATACGCGAGAGACGTTCCGCCGTCAGACGGTACACCAGTTTGTCGATGCCGGGATGGCGATTCCCAATCCGGACAAGCCGTCGCGTCCTGTCAATAGCCCGAAATTCGTTTACCAGATTGAACCGGAGGCGCTTGCCCTGCTGCGGACTTTTGGCACCAAGGGTTGGGCGAAGAAACTGGCGGCATATCTTTCGACCCGCCAAACGCTGGCCGCCCGGTATGCGAAAGCAAGGGATTTGAATCGCATCCCGGTAAAGCTCACGTCCGGTAGCGAGATTCAATTAAGTCCCGGCGAACATAGCGAGCTGATCAAGGCGATTATCGAAAAATTTGGCCCGCGTTTTGTGCCAGGGGGCGTCCTGATCTATGCTGGGGATACCGGCGATAAATGGGGTTACTTCGATCATACCCTGTTGGCCAGGCTGGGCGTGACCGTGGATGCACATGGCAAGATGCCGGATGTCGTAATCTATTATCCTGACCGTAATTGGCTGCTTCTGGTCGAATCGGTCACCAGTCACGGCCCGGTCAATGGAAAACGCCATGACGAGCTGGCCCGGCTGTTTGCCGGTTCGTCTGCCGGGCTGGTTTATGTGACAGCTTTCCCTTCCCGTGCGCTCATGGCTCGTTACCTCGGTGAAATTGCCTGGGAAACTGAAGTGTGGGTGGCAGAGGCTCCCTCTCACCTCATTCATTTCAACGGCGACCGATTTCTTGGGCCCTATGAGAGCTCCGATGGAGGCGTTACTTTATGAGTGAGGAGGCAAGAGTGATGAGTGAGGTAAAAAGCGGTGCGGGGGATGTTACCCCTCACCCTTCATACGACCTTTCATGCGCTTCAGCGCATAGAAAGTCGGAGCACCCTTGTGGTGCACCCCTCACTCCTCACGGAACCGTCCTTTCCTGTACCGATCTGCACAAGGTTTTCCACCAGGGCAAGGTCGAAGTACCGGTATTGGTCGGTGTTAAGCTTGAAATCGCTCCGGGCGAGCGGGTGGCGATCGTCGGTGCTTCCGGCTCCGGCAAAAGCACGCTGCTGCATTTGCTGGGCGGGCTGGACGAGGCCACGTCGGGTGAGGTGCGCATCATGGGGCGGAATGTCCGCGATTTGAGTGAAGCCGAGCGTGGCCAGTTGCGCAATCGGTCGCTGGGCTTTATCTACCAGTTCCACCACCTGCTGCCGGAGTTTTCCGCGCTGGAAAACGTCGCCATGCCGCTACTGATCCGGGGCATGAAGCCGGACGCGGCCTATGCCCAGGCGGCGGAAATACTGAACCAGGTCGGCCTCGGGCACCGTCTTGCCCATACTCCCGGCGAGCTGTCGGGCGGCGAACGCCAGCGCGCCGCCGTGGCGCGTGCCCTGGTGACCCGCCCGGCCTGCGTGCTGGCGGACGAGCCGACCGGCAACCTCGACCGCCATACCGCGGAAGGGGTGTTCGACCTGATGCTGGAACTGAACCGGGAGCTCGGCACCAGCTTCGTCATCGTCACCCATGATATGGAACTGGCAGCGCGGGCGCAGCGGGTGCTGCGTTTGGTGGATGGAGTCCTGAGTCCTGAGTCCTGAGTCCTGAGTCCTGAGTCCTGAGTCCTGAGTCCTGAGTGTGGCTTTACTCAGCGTGTAGCCTGGATGGAGCGAAGCGCAATCCGGGGCTTGCTGCGGCTGCTTCCCGGATTTCGGCCGCCAGGGCGACCTGCATCCGGGCTACATTTGTCTCCGGACTCGTTTTTGCCGTCGCCGCCACTGGATGACCACATGGAGCCGCCATAGCCCTTGCGCCAGAAAATAGCCACAGACGGACAGGATCGCGCCGAGAATCGGTATTCCGACCAGGAGAGGCGTACCGAGCGAGGCGACCCAGTTGAAGAAAGAGGGCACCCAGTCGGCGAGGCTTTCGGCCTGAAATTCGGTATAAAGATTTTGTACGCTGTTGCTTTTGCCGGTGACAAAGGCGCCGATCTTGTA
Source organism: Pseudomonadota bacterium (assembly GCA_021792335.1). GTDB lineage: Bacteria > Pseudomonadota > Gammaproteobacteria > Burkholderiales > Sulfuricellaceae > Sulfuricella. The sequence goes on from JAJYUW010000018.1 coordinate 20,775, forward strand.
GGCAGCGATATACAGGGGAACGAAGGTCAAGGGGTTGGTGTACAGGGTGGTGAATACCGCTACCGGCAGGTTGACGCGGAACACGATGGCAAAAATTGCCGCGAAGATCATCTGCACCGGTCCGGGAATGAGTCCGGTGAACAGGCCCACTGCCACCCCGCCGGCGACGGAATGGCGATTCAGGTGCCACAGGTTGGGGTGGCGCAGCACCGGGACGAACAGGCGCAAGTGGCGGTGATTTTTCACGCTGTGGGCGCTGGGCAGAAACTTCCTGAGGTATTTTCTTGGCATATATAAAATCGCAGGCAAGAGGCTAGAGGCGATGGGCAATAGGAAAACCGCGCAGTGACCAAACCTCTCGCCCCTGGCCTATTGCCTCTCGCCTGATTTTATCATGCGCGGCAATATTCTCGCCTTTGTCCTCGGTGTCTGGCTGCTGCAGCAGCAGGCGGCGCTGCCGGGTCTTGCCTGGGCCGGCCTGCTGCCGCTGCTGTGGCTGTCGGGCCGGTTCGTGCCTGGAGACTTCCCCTTTATTAGATCGGTTCTGGTCAAATTCGTTTTCTTCGGCCTCGGTTTTTTCTGGGCTGCGTTCATGGCTCAGCTGCGCCTTGCCGATGCGCTGCCATCAGCCTGGGAGGGCCGCGATGTGCAGGTCGTCGGCGTGGTGGCCGCACTGCCTGTGGCTACGGAGCGCGGCATGCGTTTCGAGTTCGACGTCGAGCGCGTCAAAACCCTCGATGCCGTCGTGCCGCGCCATATCCAGCTAGTTTCATACAGCAATGGATTCGGCAACAAGAAGATGGCGGATGCGGCGCCACCAGACTTCCACGCCGGCGAGCGCTGGCAGCTGACGGTGCGCCTCAAACGTCCCCACGGCAACGCCAATCCGAACGGCTTCGACTTCGAGGCGTGGCTGCTGGAGCGCAATATCCGCGCCAGTGGCTACGTGCGCCAGGACGAAGGCAACCGCCGCTTGGCCGGGCGCGTTTACCGAGCCGGCTATATGGTCGAAATGCTGCGCGAGCGGGTGGCGCAGCGGTTTCATGATGTGTTGGGCGAGCGTCCCTACACGGGCGTGCTCAAGGCCCTGGCTGTCGGCGAGCAGAACGCGATTTCAGCGCAGCAATGGAAGGTGTTCCTGCGCACCGGGGTGAACCACCTGATGAGTATCTCAGGGCTGCATGTCACCATGATCTCCAGCCTGGCTTTTATTTTGGTATATGGCCTGTGGCGGCGCAGCTCATTTCTTACCCTGCGCCTGCCGGCACGCAAGGCCGCCATCCTGGCAGGGGCGCTGACCGCGCTGGCCTATGCGCTGTTATCGGGTTTCGGCGTGCCGACCCAGCGTACCCTGTACATGCTGTCGGTGGTGGCAGCGGCGTTGTGGCTGGGGCGCGCCAGTTCAGCTTCTACGGTGCTGGCGCTGGCCTTGCTGGCCGTTGTCGTCTCTGACCCGTGGGCGGTGTTCGCGCCCGGTTTCTGGCTGTCGTTCGGTGCGGTGGGGGTAATCATGTATGCCGGCGCCGGGCGCCTCAAGCGGCCACACTGGCTGCGCGAGTGGGCGAATGTGCAGTGGGGGGTGACACTGGGACTGGTGCCGGCCCTGCTGCTCATGTTCCAGCAGGTGTCTCTGGTTTCGCCGCTGGCCAACGCATTCGCGATTCCCGTCATCAGCCTGATCGTGGTGCCGCTGACTCTGGCGGGCGCCATTCTGCCGCTCGATTTCCCGCTGCTGCTGGCGCACCAGGTGATGGCGTGGTGCATGGCCGCGCTGGAATGGCTTGGCCGAATGCCCGATGCGGTATGGCAGCAGCACGCGCCGCCCGTGTGGACGGTATCGGCGGCGGCGCTGGGCATACTCTGGCTGCTGCTGCCGCGGGGTTTCCCCGCACGCTGGCTGGGCGCGGCAGGGCTGGCGCCGATGTTCATGGTGCTGCCGCTGCCGCCCGGCAAGGGCGAGCTGCGGCTAGCCGTGCTGGATGTCGGGCAGGGGCTGGCGGTAGTGGCGCAGACCCAAAACCACGCGCTGCTCTACGACACCGGCCCGCGCTACACCGCCGATGCAGACAGCGGCAGCCGCATCGTCGTGCCCTATTTGCGCGCCGCCGGCATCAGGCAGCTCGACGGACTGATCGTGACACACGACGACAGCGATCACAGCGGCGGGGCGGTTTCGGTGCTGGATGCCGTCCCGGTCGGCTGGCTGGCTTCCTCGCTGCCTGCCGGCAGCCCGATTCTGGCTCATGCCGGCAAGCCGCTTCCCTGTTTCGCCGGGCAGTTCTGGGAGTGGGACGGGGTCCGCTTCGAGATGCTCCATCCAGGCCGGGAAAGCTACGCCGACGAGCGCCTCAAAAAGAACGCGCGCGGTTGCACGCTGAAAATCACCTCGCCCTACGGCAGCGTGCTGTTGCCTGCCGACATCGAGCGCGAATCGGAAGCGGAACTCCTCGCGCGCACCCCCGATGCCCTGGCCGCCACGCTACTGGTGGCGCCGCATCACGGCAGCAAGACATCTTCCACCGAGGCGTTCATCCGCCAGGTCAATCCGTCTATCGTGATTTTCACCGCCGGCTACCGCAACCACTTCGGCCATCCCAAGCCGGAGGTGGTGGCGCGTTATCGGGCACTTGGCAGCCGGTTGTACCGCTCCGATTCGGACGGCGCGGTATTGGTGAGTTTCGAGAGTCAGGGAAATGGAGTTGTGCTGCGAACCTGGCGCCAAGAGCGCCGGCGTTATTGGCAAAGCCCTAATTGAGGTATGATTTAGCATGGTTTCAGTTACGACAACGCACAAACCCGTGAACGATGCCGAGCAGCCGGATTGCGCTGCCTGGGTGGCATCCGTGGGCGTTGATTCCAGCCCGCAGGAGCAGGAGGCGCTGCTACGTGCCTGCGAGTTTATCCAGGCGCTTTACGCCGGCGAGCACGATCTCGTGGGCCATGCGCTTGGCACGGCAGCCATCCTGTCCTTTCAGCGCATGGACTGCGAAAGCGTGGTGGCTGCGATCCTGCACGGGGTGACGGATGTCGATCCCGACTGGTTTGTCAAAATTGAGGAGCGCTTCGGCGTCGGTATCGCCGGTCTGGTCGATGGCGTGGCGCGCATGGGGCAGATCCGCGAATATGAGGCGCCGGTAGGCGGCGACAAGCGCGAGCAGGGCGCCCACATCGAGTCCTTGCGCAAGATGCTGCTGGCTATGGTGGAGGATATCCGGGTCGTGCTGATCAAGCTCGCCGAGCGCACCCAGGCGATGCGCGAGCTTGCGCATAGCGATGACGAGGAAACCCGCCGTCATGTGGCACGCGAGGTGCAGGATATTTTTGCGCCGCTGGCGAACCGGCTCGGGGTGTGGCAGGTGAAGTGGGAGCTGGAAGACCTCTCGTTCCGCTATCTCGAACCCGAACTGTACAAGAAAATCGCCAGGCTGCTGGACGAAAAGCGCATCGGCCGCGAAGACTACATCACCCAGGTGCGCGAATCGCTCCGGCTGGAACTGGAGAAAAACGGCATCAGCGCCGAGGTGTCGGGCCGCCCCAAACACATCTACAGTATTTACAGGAAGATGAAGCGCAAGAACGTGGATTTCAGCGAAGTCTACGATGTGCGCGCGGTGCGGGTGCTGGTGAACGACCTCAAGGACTGCTACACCGCACTGGGTGTGGTGCACGCTTTGTGGCAGCCGATCCCGGGCGAATTCGACGATTACATCGCCCACCCCAAGGGCAATGATTACCGCTCGCTGCACACTGCCGTGGTCGGTCCGGAGGACAAGGCGCTGGAGGTGCAGATCCGCACCCACGACATGCATAATCACGCCGAATTGGGCGTGGCCGCGCACTGGCGCTACAAGGAGGGTGGCAGGCAGGATGCCGGTTTCGAGGAAAAAATCGCCTGGCTGCGCCAGATCATGGAGTGGAAGGAGGATGTCGCCGATGCCGGCGAACTGATGGAGCAGTTCAAGACCGGGCTGTTCCAGGACACGGTCTACATCCTTACGCCACAGGGCAAGGTGGTGGCGCTGTCCAGGGGGGCTACGCCGGTGGATTTCGCCTACCATGTGCACACCGATCTGGGAGACCGCTGCCGTGGCGCCAAGGTGGACGGCAATATCGTGCCGCTCACCTATCCGCTTCAGAACGGCCAGCGGGTCGAGATCATCACCGTCAAGCAGGGCGGCCCTTCCCGCGACTGGCTCAACCCCAATTTGGGCTATGTCAAAACCTCGCGCGCCAAGGCGAAAATCCGCCACTGGTTCAAGCACCTGCACTATGAAGAAAACGTCGCCCAGGGGCGAGAGGCGCTGGAGCGCGAAACTCACCGGCTCGGCCTGCCCCTGGCCAATCTTGAAGCATTGGCGCAGAAGAACCGCTTCGCCAAAGCGGACGATTTGTTCGCTGCCATCGGCCGCGGCGACATCACCGCCCGTCAGGTGATGGCCGCGGTACAGGAAGAAGTCGAGCAGAAAGCGAGCGAGGAAGAATGGCATTTGCCAGCGCCTCGTCCCGGCATCGTGCAGCCGTCTTCATCCGGGGTGCTGATTTACGGCGAGGGCGGGCTGCTGACCTCGATCGCCAAATGCTGCAAGCCGGTGCCCCCGGACGAGATCATCGGCTTCGTTACGCGCGGCCGGGGCGTGGCGATCCATCGTCAGGATTGCCCGAATATTCTGCATTTCGACGAGAGCCGGCGCGACCGGCTGCTCAGCGCCAGTTGGGGTGTGAAAAGCGGTGGCCATTACGAGGTGGATGTCGAGGTTGAAGCGAACGACCGGCAAGGCCTGCTGCGGGATATTTCCGATGTGCTAACGCGCGAGAAGATCAATGTGACCGCGGTGAGCACCTTAAGCCGTGGTCTTCAGGCAGGTATGCGTTTTACTCTGCAGATCGCCGATCTGGATCAGCTGAACCGAATACTTGCCTTGCTTCGGGAAGTGCCGGGCGTGTCTTGGGCCCACCGCCACAGCAGCCGCTAGCTGCTGTGGTTGGGAGTTGTCCGGTAAAGCCGGGTAAAGCGAACCGGTTTCAGTGGCTAGCGGTGAGCAGCTGGTTTTTCATTCGTTCCAACTGTTCGGCGATTTCAAGAAAACCGTCATCCTTGGCGAACAGCGCGACCCGATCCCAGGAGTCGTTGCGGTCTATGGATTTTGCGGTCTTGCAGTTTGTGGGAATATGCTTGCGGAACTCATACAACATGGCTTCGGCTTGAATGAAAAAACGATGCATTTTCTATTCCTCCGTGTTGCTCCCCTGGTTGATGGAAAAGTCATTTTGGAGGCGTGTCCCCTACCTCCATATTTAAATATAGAGAACTTCGTGGCGCGTTCAAGTATTTTCTTTTATAAAAAAATATACATGTTTATCAATATGTTGATATTTTCTTTGGAAGCATGAGCTGGAGCATCAAGCATTGGCGCAGGCAGCGTGTTCTACGGCGTTCCGCATTGCCCGAGGAGGCTTGGCGCGCCACCGTTTCGGGTTTGCCCTTGTTGCATGGTTTGTCGGAAGAAGATCTCGCGCGCCTGCGCGAACTGGCGATTTTGTTCCTGCATGAAAAGGAAATCGTCTCGGCTGACGGGTATTCCTTGAGTGACGACATGCGCTTGAAAATCGCCGCCCAGGCTTGCCTGCCGATCCTCAATCTCGGCCTGGATTATTACGCCGGCTGGGTGTCGGTGATTGTTTATCCGGATGAGTTTGTGCCGGAGCATGAGTCCATCGACGAAGCCGGCGTGGTGCATGTCATGCGCGACCCGATGATCGGCGAATCCTGGGAACGCGGACCGGTAATCCTGTCCGGCTCCGATGTGGCGCATTCCGGGGCGGGTGATGGCGTAAACGTGGTGATCCACGAATTCGCCCACAAGCTGGATATGCTGAATGGGGCTCCGGATGGCTTCCCGCCGCTGCACACGGGCATGGACCGCGCTTCCTGGACCGGGGATTTTGCTGCGGCATTCGATGACTTTCGCAGCAAAACCGGGTCCGGTGTGGAAACGGTGATTGATCCGTACGCAGCGGAAAGCCCCGGGGAGTTTTTCGCTGTGATGAGCGAGGTTTTTTTCGAGATCCCTCTCACGCTGCGGCTGGAATATCCTGCGATATACCGGCAGCTTGCATCATTCTACCGGCAGGATCCGGCGGCCCGGCAAAACGCTATTTGAACCCAGATTATCCATACATGGACGCCCACTTTTTGCCAAGCTTTCAATTGATGATTTTGAGAAGGGTGAAGATTGCAGCCATACATCCGGACTTTGTGTGAGGCGCATTGCCTCTGTCCCTGATGG